>NZ_JBNYXO010000005.1:0-296968 GCF_051380715.1 Janthinobacterium kochi | reverse complement strand
AGGTAAGGCGGGAGCTAAGCGCTGACCTCTTGCACGCCATGCAAGCGCGCTAACAGCTTAGCCATATTCCCCCTAGCGAAGAAATCGCTGACGCAAATAAAAAAAGCCGCTCAAGGCGACTTTGATTATCATGTGATTTCTGCGCTGGTGGTGAAGGTAAGGCGGGAGCTAAGCGCTGACCTCTTGCACGCCATGCAAGCGCGCTAACAGCTTAGCCATATTCCCCCTAGCGAAGAAATCGCTGACGCAAATAAAAAAAGCCGCTCAAGGCGACTTTGATTATCATGTGATTTCTGCGCTGTTGGTGGAGGTAAGCGGGATCGAACCGCTGACCTCTTGCATGCCATGCAAGCGCTCTCCCAGCTGAGCTATACCCCCCGGGCGCAGAAACACTGCTACTTCTTTACTACTAAAACACCAGACTGAACTGGCGTCCCCAAGGGGATTCGAACCCCTGTACTCACCGTGAAAGGGTGATGTCCTAGGCCTCTAGACGATGGGGACCTTGGCACTACATTTTGCTACTTTACTTCTGCGCTATTGGTGGAGGTAAGCGGGATCGAACCGCTGACCTCTTGCATGCCATGCAAGCGCTCTCCCAGCTGAGCTATACCCCCCGGGCGCAGAAATAATAAAAGCCGCACTTGGCGACTTTGTTCCACTACTTGCTTTCCATCCAGATTCCGCTTTTTACGGGCCTGAACTTACAACAATCAGTACAAACAACTGCCACTACTATACCACAAAACCTGGCGTCCCCAAGGGGATTCGAACCCCTGTACTCACCGTGAAAGGGTGATGTCCTAGGCCTCTAGACGATGGGGACCGCGGAACTACTAAACAACAACTGCACCACTTCCACAACTAACAAAACCTGACTGCGATTTTGCTGCTGGTGGAGGTAAGCGGGATCGAACCGCTGACCTCTTGCATGCCATGCAAGCGCTCTCCCAGCTGAGCTATACCCCCGTTGGTGCAGAAACAAGAGTATAGCAAAGAAGTTTCACTCTGCAAATACCCTTTTTCGTCTATGAGCAACTTTTCATAGGGACGGTTTCCGCACGCTGTTTCTACGCATATTTCTACGCGTATTTCATTGCGGCGATTACAGCCACTTTGCCAGGCGCGCCAGCACGGTGTCGCGGCCGAAGATCACCACCACCTGGTCGATGGCCGGCGTCTGCAGCTGGCCCGTCAAAATCAGGCGCAAGGGCATGGCCAGCAGCGGCATCTTGATGGTGTTGGCCGCCAGTACTTCCTTGATCATGGCGGCCACGGCTTCCTTGCTCCACTCCACGGTGGCGATGCGCTCGGCAAACTGCGCCAGCACGGGCTTGATGGCATCCGTGATGTGCTGCGTTACCAACTCTGCTTCCGGTTGCGGCGCGCGGAAGAACAGCATCGAGGCCGCTGCCAGTTCATTGATGGTGTTGGCGCGCTCTTTCATCATGCCCAGCACTTGCGCCAGGTCCGGCGCGCCTTCGAAGACGGCACCGGCAGCGACCATTTGCGGACGCGCCAGGTCGGCCAGACGGGCGTTGTCGGCCTGCTTGATATAGTGATTGTTCAGCCAGGCCAGTTTTTCATTGTTGAACTGGGCCGCCGATTTCGACAGGTGATTCAGGTTGAACCACTCGCAGAACTGCTCGGTCGAAAACACTTCGTCGTCGCCATGGCTCCAGCCCAGGCGCGCCAGGTAGTTCAGCATCGCTTCCGGCAGGAAGCCCTGCGCCGGGTAATCCATCACGCTGACGGCGCCGTGGCGCTTCGACAGCTTCTCGCCGTCCGCACCCAAAATCATCGGCAGGTGGCCGTACAGCGGCAGCGGAGCGCCGATGGCGCGCAGGATGTTGATCTGGCGC
This sequence comes from Janthinobacterium kochi, assembly GCF_051380715.1. NCBI lineage: Bacteria > Pseudomonadati > Pseudomonadota > Betaproteobacteria > Burkholderiales > Oxalobacteraceae > Janthinobacterium > Janthinobacterium kochi. The sequence goes on along the minus strand of NZ_JBNYXO010000005.1, from coordinate 295,106 downwards.
GGGGTATTGTTGACATGATCGTCGCCGCGGATCACATGGGTGATCTGCATGTCCCAGTCATCGACTGCCACGCAGAAGTTGTACGTTGGTGTGCCGTCCGGGCGGGCGATCACCAGGTCGTCCAGCTCGCGATTCGAAATCGTGATCGTGCCCTTGACGACATCGTCCCACGTCACGTCGCCATCGAGCGGATTCTTGAAGCGCACGACGGGCTTGCGGTCGGCAGGGATGGCCGGCAGGGTCTTGCCCGGTTCCGGGCGCCAGGTGCCGTCGTAGCGTGGTTTTTCGCCGGCGGCGCGCATGCGCTCGCGCATCGCTTCGACTTCTTCCGGCGACGAGTAGCAGTGGTAAGCCGTACCCTCTGCCAGCATCTGCGCCACCACTTCGCGGTAGCGGTCCATGCGGGCCATCTGGTAGAACGGGCCTTCGTCGTGGTCCAGGCCCAGCCACTTCATGCCTTCGACGATGGCTTGCACGGCTTCCGGCGTGGAACGCTCCACGTCCGTGTCTTCGATGCGCAGCACGAAGGTACCACCGAAGTGGCGGGCATACGCCCAGCTGTATAAAGCGGTGCGGGCGCCGCCCAGGTGCAGATAGCCGGTCGGGCTGGGAGCGAAACGGGTACGGACGGGAGTAGCGGTTGTGGTCATCGAGGTAATCAGGCTTGAATAAGTAAAACGCCATTTTACTCTGTTGACCGCCGCCGCTCCACAAGCGCCGTCACAGCTGCAGCAAGCGCCTTTTTACTTCCTCAGCCTGCGCATGCAGCGCCTGCTCGAACAGGGCGACCAGTTGCGACAAGGGCCGGTGCAAAGGCTTGACCAGATTCACGGTGAACGGCAAGGACACGCCGAAGCGGCGGATCTGCAAGCCCTGCCCCGCATAATCAAGGGCCGTGAGCGGATTGACGATGGCCAGGCCCACGCCTTCGCGCACCATCGCGCACACGGAGGCGGCGCTGTGCGTGTCGAGCGCCATACGCCGCTCCACGCCCGCCTGCGCGAAGATGGCGTCGATCTGCTGGCGGTAAGGGTCGACGGCGGCCAGGCTGATGAAAGGCTGGCCCGCGAAATCCGCCGGCTGCAGCACGGCCTTGCCGGCGAGCGCATGACCATCGGGCAGCACGCACACTTCATCGACGGACATCAAGGTGGCGAGCGCGGTGCCCGGTGGCGCATTGTCCACTTCCGTCAGGCCGATGTCGTGGCGCTGCGCCGACAGCCACTCTTCCAGCAGCGGCGATTCCTGCGGCGTGATGCTGATGCTCACCTTCGGAAAATCGGCCACGAAGCGCTTGCACGCCTGCGGCAGCAGCGACTGGGAAAACACGGGCAGGCAGGCGATCGACAACTGCCCCTGGTCGAACTGGCGCAGGGCCGCCGCCGTACTGACGATGCGCTCCAGGCCGAAATACGCGCGCTGCACTTCCTCGAACAGTTGCAGCGCCTGGGCTGTGGGGCGCAGCCGCCCCCGCTCGCGCTCGAACAGGGTCAAGCCCGTCAAATGTTCGAGGCGCGCCAGCTCGCGGCTGACGGTCGGCTGCGAGGTGTGCAACATGGCGGCGGCCGCCGTCACGCTGCCCGTCGTCATGATGGCGCGAAAGACTTCGATATGGCGCAAGGAGATAGTCATGCCCATATCATAAATGAATAAGGTAGACCTAAATGGATATTTTATGTTTACAAAGAAAACCCGCATCATGGTCAGCATCGTAGGTCGGATTAGCGGGCAAGGCCCGCGAAATCCGACGCCACCCATAACATGACAAAGACAACCACCATGAAACCAGTGCCAGACGCCACCCTCGCCCAACTCGCCCAGGAACACGGCACGCCATTGTGGGTGTATGACGCCGCCACCGTCCGCGCGCGCATCGCCCAGCTGGCACAATTCGACACCGTGCGCTTCGCGCAAAAGGCCAATTCGAATATCCATTTACTGACCTTGATGCGCGAAGCGGGTGTGCACGTGGATGCCGTGTCGCTGGGCGAGATCGAGCGCGCGCTGCAGGCGGGCTTTACGCCGGCGCAAACCCATGGCGCGGCCGGAGTGGTATTCACCTGCGACCTGTTCGACCGCGCTACCCTGGCGCGCGTGGCGGCGGCGAAGATCGAAGTCAATTGCGGCTCCGTCGACATGCTGCGCCAACTGGGCCCCGTGTCGCCCGGCCACCGCGTCTGGCTGCGCATCAATCCAGGCTATGGCCATGGCCACAGCAACAAGACCAATACGGGCGGCGAAAACAGCAAGCACGGTATCTGGCATGAGGAGCTGCCGGAGGCGCTGGCCGTCATCCGCGCGCATGGCCTGCACCTGGTGGGCCTGCACATGCACATCGGCTCGGGCGTCGACTACAGCCACCTGGAAACCGTCTGCGGCACCATGGTCGACCTGGTGAAAAACATGGGCCACGACCTGGAAGCCATTTCCACGGGCGGCGGCCTGTCCGTGCCTTACCGCGAAGGCGAGCAGCCGGTCGACACCGACCACTACTTCCAGCTGTGGGATGCGGCGCGCAAGCAGATCGAGGCGCATCTGGGCCACGCCGTGCACCTGGAAATCGAACCGGGCCGCTTCCTCGTGGCCGACGCGGGCCTGCTGGTGGCCGAAGTGCGCGCCACCAAGCAAATGGGCGGCAACCACTTCACCTTGCTCGATACGGGCTTCAATGAACTGATGCGCCCCGCCATGTACGGCAGCTACCATGAAATGTCGGTCATCGCGCACGACGGCCGCGCGCTGGACGCCAGCCCCGCATGCGCCACCGTGGTCGGCGGCCCCCTGTGCGAATCGGGCGACGTCTTCACCCAGCGCGATGGCGGCGTGGTCGAAACACGCCTTCTGCCCGCAGCGCAGGTGGGCGACTATGTCGTCTTCGAAGGTGCGGGCGCGTATGGCGCGTCGATGTCGTCGAACTACAACAGCCGACCGCATGCGGCCGAATACCTGGTCGATGGGGAGCAATCCCGTTTGATCCGCCGCCGCCAGACGGTGGCCGAGCTGATCGCGCTGGAACAACTCTAAAACCGCACCCGCGTGCGGGCATGCGCATCTGCTAACATCGGGGCAATTCGATGAAAGCCCGCCATGCCCGCCCAAGTACTCCCCTTCCGCAGCGCCACCCGGCGGCTGCTGCCCCTGCTGCTATGCGCCGTCCTTGCCGGCTGCGCCGCGCTGCCTTCGCTGGAAGGTCGCATGCCCTCCAGCGTCATCACGGATACGGCGCAGACCAAATTAGCCACGGCCATTGCGCCGCTGGTGGCGCAGCATCCCGGCGTGTCCGGCATTTACCCGCTCGTCGACGGGCGCGATGCCTTTGCCGCGCGCGCCCTGCTGGCCGCCGCCGCCCAGCGCAGCCTGGACGTGCAGTACTACATCTGGCACAAGGACATCACCGGCACCCTGCTGTTCGACGCCCTGCGCCAGGCGGCCGAACGGGGCGTGCGCGTGCGCCTGCTGCTCGACGATAACAATACGGCGGGCCTGGACCAGACCCTGACCATGCTGGGCAAGCAGCAAAATCTGCAAATCCGCCTGTTCAATCCCTTCGTGCCCCGCGCGCCGCGCGCGCTGGCCTTTGCCACGGATTTTTCCCGCCTCAACCGGCGCATGCACAACAAATCGTTCACGGCCGATAACCAGGCCACCATCGTCGGCGGGCGCAATGTGGGCGATGAATATTTTGGCGCGGCCGGTGACGTGCTGTTTGCCGACCTTGACGTGCTGGCCGTCGGCCCCGTCGTCGACGAGGTCTCGCAGGATTTCGACCGCTACTGGAACAGCACCTCGGCCTACCCGGCCAGGCTGCTGCTGACCAGCCCGGTCGACGGCGACGCGGCCACCATCGCCGCCGAGGCAGACCGCATCGACGATACCAAGGCGGCCGAGGAATACGTGCAGGCGCTGCGCACCTCGCCCTTCGTCAAACTGATGATGGAACGCACCCTGCCCTTCGAATGGGCAAGAACGCGCGTGGTCAGCGACGACCCGGCCAAGGTGCTGGACAAGGCCAGGCCAGGTACGGGCGTGGCGGAAAACCTGCAAAACCTGCTGGGCGTGCCGGAAAAGGAAGTGGACCTGGTATCGCCGTATTTCGTGCCCGGCAAGTCCGGCACGCAAGCCTTTGCCGACCTGGCACAAAAAGGCGTGGGCGTGCGCATCCTGACGAATGCGCTGGAAGCGACCGACGTGGCGGCCGTGCATGCGGGCTATGCGAAGTGGAGAAAACCGCTGCTGGAAGCGGGCGTACTGCTGTATGAATCACGCCGCTCGTGGGAAGCGGGCGAGGCGCGCGCGCAGCCTGGCCACCTCGGCAGCTCCGCCTCGAGCCTGCATGCGAAGACCTTTGCCGTCGATGACCGGCGCATCTTTGTCGGCTCGTTCAACTTCGACCCACGCTCGATCGACTTAAACACGGAAATGGGCCTCGTCATCGACAGCCCCGCGCTGGCCAGCCAGCTGGGCCTAGCCATGCGCACCACCATCCCGCAGCGCGCCTACCAGGTGCTGCTAGGCGACGATGGCGCGCTGTACTGGATCGCCCGCAACGCCAGCGGCGGCATCACGCGCTACGACACGGAGCCGGGCACCAGCGTGTGGAAACGCATGGGGGTGGCGATTCTGTCGGTGCTGCCGATAGACTGGCTGCTGTAACACTTACCGGGGTCAGACCCGCCGGGTCTGACCCCAAGCAAGTGCCAACTCGCCTTACCGCACCACCTCCGTCAACACCCTACCTTCCGACGCCGACGGCTGGCGTATGCGCAGCACATGGGCAAGCGTAGGCGCGATATCGACCACTTCCGCGTACTGGCCATAGGCGCCCGGCTTGATCCAGCGAGGACCGAAGACCATCAGCGGCACGTTGGTGTCGTACGTGTACGGCGTGCCGTGCGAGGTGCCGCCAGCGCCCTTGCCGAAGTACCAGGCCGGCTTTGTGACGACCATCAGGTCGCCCGACAGCTGGCGGTTCCAGGCGCGGCGCATCAGGGTGTCCATGCGCGTGGCCACCGCCCCCGTTTCCATCTGCGTGCGCGTGTAGACCTGTGCCAGGCCGTCCTGCTGCAGAAGGAAGCGGGCCGCCGCGTCTTCCAGCGCAGCGCGATGGACGCCGCTCTTTTCCGCCAGCGCGTAATCGAGGTAGATATTCGGCAGCGACGACGTCGTCACCAGTTTATCGATGCCCAGGTTTGTCGCCAGGTGCCGGTTCAAGGCATCAACCAGTTTGGCGCCATCGATGCGCTTGGCCGAGAAGCCCCGCGTTTCGGAAAATTCCGGCACGTTGGCAAAGCCATGATCGGCCGTCAGCACCACCAGCACATTGTCCATGCCGACTTTTTTATCCAGGTCGGCAAAGAAGCCGGCCAGCATGCGGTCCAGGCGCTGCAGGTGGTCGTGCGACATCTTGCTTTCCGGGCCGTATGCATGGTTCACGTAATCGTGCGCGGACAGGCTCACGCCCAGGATATCGGGCACGCCGGCCGGGTTGCGGCCCAGGTTTTCGCCATCGATGGCGGCGCGGGCAAATTCCAGCGTCAGTTCATCGAGGAAGGGGCCGGACTTCAAGCGGCTGTAGTACTCGCCATCGAGCTTGCCGCTGTCGCTGTAGTACGCAAACGGGAAGGTGTTGCGCGTGCCCGGCTTGGCCGCCACCAGATCATCACGGGCGTCGCGCGCATAGGCAGAATCGGCCAGCAGCGGCGTCCAGCTCTTGCCATAGTAGCGGTCCTGCGGCTTGCTGGCCTGGTAGCGCTGCACCCATTGCGGATGCTGCTGCATATAATAAGTGCTGCTGGCGAAGTTGCCCGTCTTTTCCATGTACATATAGGCCGTGCCCGTTTTCCCGGCCAGCAGGATGGCGCCGCGGTCCTTGCCCGATACGGTGACGACCTTGGCCTGGTCGCCCGTGGAATAGCGCAGTTCGTCGCCCAGGGTGCTCACGCGCAGCTTGGTCGGCGCCGTGCCGTCATCGGGCTGCGTGTCTTCGCCGATGTAATGGAAATTGCCATCCTCGGTGCAGTACACGGATTTTTTTGTGACGGGATCGATCCAGTTATTGCCGATCACGCCATGCTGGTACGGGTAGGCGCCCGACAGCACGGCCGAGTGGCCGATGGCGGTGACCGTGATGCCGTGCGCCTGGTGCGCATCGCTGAACCACGCGCCCTGCTCCAGCAAGCGGCGCAATCCGCCCTGGCCGAACTGGTCGCGGTAGCGCGTCACCTGTTCTTGCGGCAAGCCGTCCACGACCAATACCACCACCAGCTTCGGTTGCGCCGCAGTGGCAGGAAGCGCCTTGGCGGCATGCGCCTGGCATGCCGCCACGCTGGCCACCAGCAGCAGCGCCCGCGCCAGTTGCCGGGAAAGGGAGAAATTCTTGCTCATATGCACTCATCCAAAGTTAGGCCATCGGGCAGCATACGCCGACTATATGACGTAATAATGACAAAAAGCAATAACAAGAAAAAGGCCGGGTTCCATCGCTGGGACCCGGCCTGATGCCGACATGAATCAATATGCGCGATTACTTGACCGTCACCTTGATGCTTTTGCTCAACTCCGGCCCATACGACTGGTGCGCGCCGTTGGCGAACTGCATGGTCAGGGTGTACTGGCCCGGCGGCAAGGTGACGTCCGTTTCCGTTTGACCTTTGCCGAAATGCAAATGTTTATCATCCATGGGTATCATCTCGCCCGCCTTCATCGGCCCCATATTGATGAGCAAATGATGGTGGCCCGTCTTGACCGTCATGTCGCCGGCCGGCTTGACGTCCATGCCGCTGACGGCAAATTTCACCTTGAACGGGCTGCTGACGGTGGCGCCATCAGCCGGCTCCACGAACGAGACGGATTGGGCGAAAGCGCTGGCGGCCAGCAGGCTGCCGGCAACCACGGCTGCGGCTTCGCGCAGGAATACAGTGTTCAGGTGCATGATGTCTCCTCTTGTTTAATAACAACGCGGACTGCATGAAACCATATTACTGACGACCATGGCGCCGGATTGTTAACCCATGAAGGGCCGGGGTCGAACCCTGAGGGTTCGACCCCAGTCTCAGCCTTGGGTTAAATCAGTCGTTTTTAATAACGATACTCGGGAACTTGCTGGTCATATCCTTCGCCTTTTCCGCCACCTTGATGGCGATGGTGCGGGCGATCTGCTTGTAGATGGCGGCGACGGGGCCATCGGGCTCGGCCACGACGGTGGGCGTGCCCGAATCGGTCTGCTGGCGAATCGCCATGGTCAGCGGCAAGGCGCCGAGGAATTCCACGCCGAAGTCGGCGCACATTTTCGCGCCGCCGCCGGCGCCAAAGATTTCTTCCGCATGGCCGCAGTTCGAGCAGATGTGCGTGCTCATGTTTTCCACCACGCCCAAAATCGGAATGCCGACTTTCTCGAACATTTTGAGGCCCTTGCGCGCGTCCAGCAAAGCGATGTCCTGCGGCGTGGTGACAATCACGGCGCCGGTGACGGGCACTTTCTGCGACAAGGTCAATTGAATGTCGCCCGTGCCTGGCGGCATGTCGACGATCAGGTAGTCGAGGTCACGCCAGTTGGTCTGGTCCAGCAGTTGCTGCAAGGCTTGCGTGACCATCGGGCCGCGCCACACCATCGGTTCGTCCGGATCGATCATGAAGCCGATCGACGACACTTGCAGGCCGTGGTTTTCCATCGGCTCCATACTCTTGCCATCGAGGGTCTTCGGCTGGCCGCTGATGCCCAGCATCATCGGCTGCGACGGGCCATAGATATCGGCGTCCAGCATGCCGACGGTGGCGCCTTCGGCTGCCAGGGCCAGGGCCAGGTTGACGGCCGTGGTCGATTTACCCACGCCGCCCTTGCCGGAAGCGACCGCAATGATGTTTTTCACATTGCTCATCGGCTTCAAGCCGCGCTGCACCGTGTGCGAAATGATTTTCGACGACACTCCCACGCTGACGTTGCCCACGCCCGGCAGCACGCGCAGGGCGGCCAGCACGGATTTGCGGATCAGGTCGATCTGGCTTTTGGCGGGGTAGCCCAGCTCGATGTCGAGGGAAATGTCATTGCCATCGACCTTCAGATTCTTGACGGTTTTGCTGGAAACGAAATCTTTATGTGTATTTGGATCAATAACCTGGGCCAGCGCGGCCTTGACGTCTTCTACTGTGATGCTCATGTAAATCTCCGTGTGTACTACATATGTGCAATACGCGCAGTCTAGCGCAAAATCGCCAGGCGCGATCAAGACAAAAGCATCACTTGCCAGCGCTGCATCTGCTCATATTGCCTTTCCGCTGTTAAAATGCCCTATTATCCATCCCAAAAGTGCATCAATCATGACTCGCAAGCTGTTCGTCACCACTGCCCTGCCTTACGCAAACGCCGCTTTTCACATTGGCCACATCATGGAATACATCCAGGCTGATATCTGGGTCCGGTTCCAGCGAATGCAACGCGATGGCGCAGCCGGCCGTGAAGTGCACTTTGTGGGCGCCGACGATACGCATGGCACGCCCATCATGATCGCCGCCGAAAAGGAAGGCATCACGCCGCAGCAATTCGTCGCCAACATCGCCGCCGGCCGTGCCCAGTACCTCGATGGCTTCCATATCGCCTTCGACAACTGGTATTCGACCGATTCGCCGGAAAACGTCGACCTGTCGCAATCGATCTACCGCAAGCTGCGCGATACGGGCCTGATCGTCACGAAAACCGTCGACCGTTTCTTCGACCCGGTCAAAGGCATGTTCCTGGCCGACCGCAACATCAAGGGCGAATGCCCGAAATGCGGCGCCAAGAACCAGTACGGCGACAATTGCGAAGTATGCGGTGCCGCTTACCAGCCGACCGACCTGGTCAATCCGTTCTCGGTGTTCACCAACGCGACGCCCGTGATGAAGCCGTCGGAACAGTATTTCTTCAAGCTGTCCGATCCGCGCTGCTTCGAATTCCTGAAAAGCTGGCTCAATACGCCAGGCCGCTTGCAGCCTGAAATGGTCAACAAGGTCAGCGAATGGCTGGGCGAAGCGGGCGAAAAGCTGGCCGACTGGGATATCTCGCGCGATGCGCCCTACTTCGGCATCCCGATTCCCGATGCGCCGGGCAAGTTCTTCTATGTGTGGATGGACGCGCCCGTCGGCTACCTGGCCAGCCTGAAAAACTATTGCGACAAGAAAGGCCTCGATTTCGACGCCCTGCTGAACGATCCTGCCACGGAACAAATTCACTTCATCGGCAAGGATATCGTTTCCTTCCATTTGCTGTTCTGGCCCGCCATGCTGAAATTTGCCGGCCACCCGGTCATCGACAAACTGAAAGTCAACGTCCACGGCTTCCTGACGGTCAACAACGAGAAAATGTCGAAGTCGCGCGGCACGGGCATTTCGCCGCTGCGCTACCTGGACCTGGGCATGAACCCGGAATGGCTGCGCTATTACATCGCCTTCAAGCTGAATTCGAAAGTGGAAGACCTGGACTTCAACGGCGAAGATTTTGTCGCCCGCGTGAACAGCGACCTGATCGGCAAATACGTGAACATCGCCAGCCGCTGCGCCGGCTTCATCGCCAAGCGTTTCGACGGCAAGCTGGCGAGCGCCCTGTCCGAAGGCGCGCAAAGCTGGATCAACCGCGCGCTGACGGTGGACGTCAACGGCGTCATCGTCGAGCGCCAGGCCAGCATCGCTGCGCACTTTGAAAACCGCGAATTCGGCAAGGCCTTGCGCGAAATCATGGAAATCGCCGACATCACTAACCAGTATGTCGATGAAAACAAGCCATGGATCCTGGCCAAGGATGCGGACAAGACAGCCGAGCTGCACGACGTGTGCACCACGGCCCTGATCCTCTTCCGCCAGTTGACGATCCTGCTGTCGCCAGTCCTGCCGGGCGTGGCCAAGAACGTGGCCTCCTTCCTCAACGACGAGCAATTTACCTGGGCGGATACGCAAGTATTCGGCGACGCCGTCTCGAACAGCATGCTGGGCCGTACCATCGGCGCCTACAGCCATTTAATGACGCGCATGGATGCGAAGATGATCGAAGCGCTGTTTGACGCACCGCAAGCTGTCGCCGCCATTGCCGCGCCCGCTAGCGACGCCGCCAACGACGCCGCATCCGTTGCGCCGGCCGCTGCCGCCATCGAAGAACTGGCGCCCGAAATCAAGATCGATGACTTCCTCAAGGTCGACTTGCGCATCGCCAAAATCGTCAACTGCGAACTGGTGGACGGCTCCGACAAGCTGCTGCGCCTGACCCTGGACGCGGGCGAAGGCCGCCTGCGCAATGTGTTCTCCGGCATCCGTTCGGCGTACCAGCCGGAAGAGCTGGTCGGCAAGCTGACAGTGCTGGTGGCCAACTTGGCGCCGCGCAAGATGAAGTTCGGCATTTCCGAAGGCATGGTCATGGCAGCGTCCGCCGCCGACGAGAAGGCGAATCCGGGCATCTACATCCTGAACCCGTGGCCGGGCGCCGAACCTGGCATGCGCATACGCTAAGCCACCACAAGGACCGATGATGAATATCGTGGTGCGCGAAGCAACAAATGCCGATGCACAACTGATGGCCGATCTGACCCGCGCTGCCTGGGCCGGCAAGGTCGCGGCCTCGTCCAGCGGGCATCACGAAACGGCACAGCAGGTGGAAGAGCAACTGCGCCACGGCGGCGGCTTTCTGTTGCTGATCGACGACATTCCAGCCGGTTCGCTGCGCTGGATGCCGCTCGACAGCGACCCGGCCATCTGGAAGATTTCACGCATGGGCGTGCTGCCCGCCTACCGGGGTAGCCACGTCTCGCAGCACTTGCTGGAAGCCATCATTCATCACGGCCTGTCGTGCCAGGCAGAGGAATTGCGCCTGGCGGTGCGGCGCGACCAGCGCAAGTTGATCGATTTTTATGCGGCCTTCGAATTCGACCTGGCCGAAGAACTGGAATATTCGCACGCCAACCCCGCCGAACCGGCGCCGATGGTGATGCGGCGTTTGTTGCGTTATTGATTTTTAGCAATTTCGCGCCCGGACTTGCCGATACAACAACCCGCCAAGCGGCACGGCGCGGTAAAATACGGCCGGCTGACCTTACCTATAAGACACTCAGAAGAGAATATGAAACTGCCTGCAAAACACAACAACTACGTATCCGACCACACCTTGTTCATCGCCGAACTGAAGGCCAAGAATCCTGGCATGGAAGCGGGCCAGCAAGCGGGCCGCGCCCTGCTGTGGGACAAGCCAGCCGTCAGCATCGATGAGCAGGAACGCCAGCTGGCATCGGCCGTCAAGCAACAGGCTTACGTTTACCAGAACAAGAACTAAGATCTGGAAGCGGCACGATGTTGCCTGAAGAGTCTGTAGTCACGCCGGAAGCCGACGCTTCCGGCGCCGGCGCAGTCATCGCGTTGCCCGAACCTGTCGCTGATGGCGACGGCAGCGGCGACCCTGCAGCATCTGCAAGCACGGACGCGGCGCCCGCCGCCGACCCGCTGGGCATCGCCCGCCTGTATGGCGAGCCGATGCTGCGCATGCCGACGGATTTGTACATTCCGCCGGACGCGCTGGAAATCTTCCTCGAAGCCTTCGAAGGCCCGCTCGACTTGCTGCTCTACCTGATCCGCAAGCAAAACTTCAACATTCTCGATATTCCGATGGCGCAGGTGACCCTGCAATATCTGAAATATGTCGACCAGATCCGCGTGCGCAACCTGGAACTGGCCGCCGAGTACCTGCTGATGGCGGCCATGCTGATCGAGATCAAGTCGCGCATGCTCTTGCCATCGCGCAAGAGCGACGTCGAGGAAGATGGCGGCGACCCCCGTGCCGAACTGGTGCGCCGCCTGCTCGAGTACGAGCAAATCAAGCTGGCCGCCTACGACTTGAATGCCATTCCCCAGTTCGAGCGCGATTTCGTGCGCACGCAGATTTTCATCGAGCAAAGCCTGACGCCCACCTGGCCCGAGGTGGAACCGGTGGACTTGCAGCAGGCGTGGCTCGACGTCCTGAAACGCGCCAAGCTGACCCAGCACCACCGCATCAGCCGCCAGGAACTGTCCGTGCGTGAGCACATGTCGAGCATCCTGCGCCATTTGCAATCGTCGCGCTTCGTCGAGTTCAGCGAGCTGTTCGACATTGCCGGCGGCGTGCCCGTGGTGGTGGTCAACTTCGTGGCCCTGCTGGAACTGGCCAAGGAAACCCTGATCGAAATCACGCAGGCAGAACCGTTTGCCCCCATCTACGTCCGGCTGGCGTATTCGCCCGCCTGATCCCTTCCCTTTGTCACTGACCACCGTACAACGGGGTTTTAGCGAAAGCAATCCATGAAAATTATTTCCGACATCGAAGAATTGCGCGACCAGCTCAGCGGACAGCTGCGCACGGCGTTCGTCCCCACCATGGGCAACCTGCATGAAGGCCATCTGTCGCTGATGCGCTTGGCGCGCAAGCATGGCGACCCTGTCGTCGCCTCGATCTTCGTGAACCGCCTGCAATTCGGGCCAAACGAAGACTTCGAAAAATATCCGCGCACCATGGCGGCCGACATCGCCAAGCTGGAAAAGGAAGGCGTGTACGTGCTGTTCGCACCGACGGAAAAGGAACTGTATCCGGAGCCGCAGGAATACCGCGTGCGCCCCCCCGATGACCTGGGCAATACCCTGGAAGGGGAATTTCGCCCCGGCTTCTTCGAAGGCGTGTGCACCGTCGTCACCAAGCTGTTTTCCTGCGTTGGTCCACGAGTGGCCGTGTTCGGCAAGAAGGATTACCAGCAACTGATGATCATCCGCAACATGGCGCGCCAATTCGCGCTGCCGACGGAAATCATCGCCGCCGAAACGTATCGGGCCGACGATGGCCTGGCTTTGTCGTCGCGCAATATGTACCTGTCGGAAAGCGAACGGGCGGAAGCGCCGGAGCTGTTCAAGGGACTCAATTTTGTCGCCGAGGAAGTGCGCAAGGGCAACCTGGCCGTGGACGAACTGGAACAGGCAGCCATGCAGCTGCTCGATGGCCGCGGCTGGAAATCGGACTACATCGCCGTGCGCAAGCGCGCCGACCTGCAAGCGCCGAGCGCTGCGGAGTTGGCCGCCGGGGAACCGCTGGTGGTGCTGGCCGCCGCCAAGCTGGGACAGACCCGCCTGATCGACAACCTGGAAATCTAAACGCAGTCACAGCGGGGCCATTCGGCCCCGTTTCTTTCTCTACTTTTCCATTCCTACCAGCTTGAGCTCGGCAAACAGCGGCTTGTTGCTGCCGCGTGCCGTTTGCAACATGTCATAGCTGGCCGCGTCGAGCACGATTTCCTCTCCCGCCCACAGCTTGCGCTGGTGCGCAGGCAGCCTCAGGCTGCGCAGGATGGCCCGAGCCTGGGCCGGATCGGCTGCCAGCAGGCGGATGGCGTGCGCACCGCGCTGCACCCCCGTGAGTATCGGCAAGCCGCCCTGCGGGCCATGTTGGCTCAGGCTGACATAATCATGGCCACCCACGCGGTGCAGATAGGCATGCCGGCCATCGCCTTCGGCAGGCCACTGCGCAGCCGGCTCCTGCATCTCGACAGACGCGACAGGCGCAACGGCGGTTTGTTCCAGGCTCACGCCACACGCCGTTAACAGGGCTGTGCTCAGGGCGAAAAATAATACAGGTGCTCGGCGCATCGTGCGCTCCTTCTTGTCGGGGTCGGGGACAAAGGTCGAATACTGCAGCGATCATGGGCCAAATTATTTGACGTGTAAAGTTAATTTTAGGAAATATTTCATTCCTTTACGAAATTTCCTGTAACCAGCAGGATCTTGTCTTTCCATACCAGGCAGGCCAGGCATCATTGTTAATGTAATTTGCGCTGAAACTATGGTTGCCAGCATTTTCCCTGCACCAATAGAGATCGCAATGGCTGCGCCGGCTCGCAGCGACAGCATACGGGCCTCCCACCACGACAGGAGACCATCCGTGAACACAGCAGCTATACCGGCCAAGGTCGCCATCGTCACGGGCGCTTCGCGCGGCATCGGCGCGGCCATCGTAGCCGATGCGGGTGACGTGCAGGCGCTGTTCGATGCGGCCGACGCGGCCCACGGCGGCGTCGACGTTCTGATCAACAACGCTGGCATCATATATCGCCGCAGCCGTGGCATTCCTGACTGGGCCGGATAGCCGCTGGATGAATGGACAAACGCTGCGTGCGAATGGCGGGCTGGTATAGCACCAGCCAAACCGACTGCGCGTCGCGCGTTGCCACCTGCGATGCTCACCGTACTAGATTTCGATTGCGGACACAGATTTTCAACGGATCACTCCGCATCGGTAGCGATGATCACCAGGACGGCATCGACGCCACCTCTTCCGACCTGGCGATCGGGCATGCAGCCGCCGGCATCCGCGTCAACGTGATGGCTCCGGGCTCGGTCGACACACCGCTGCTGAAGGGCATTCCGGCCGACTTCCTCAAGTCGCTGGCGCAGCTGACTGCCCTTTCTAGCGTCAGGGTAATCTCCGACGCCGCGGTGTCTCTGAGCGAAGCCTGGCTGGTCACCCGCGAAGTGTTGCGCGTGTGTAGGACTGCGCGCATTACCCCTGTGGCGACAGGCGCGGATGGCGGCGCCGCAGCACCCAGGCCATGCCCAGCAGCATGGGCGCCAGCAGCGCCAGCGTGCCCGGTTCCGGAACCACGGCGATCGGCGCGGGCAACGGCGCAACGAAGTCGATGTCGGCCAGGGTCGAATCGAGCAGGATGATGTCCGACAGCTTGAGCGTCGCGATGCCGCTGGCGTTGCGCGACCGGAACTCGATGCCCGCCAGAGCGCCGCTGCCGCTCACGCCGGGCAAGCTGTCGGTCAGCGTGCCCAGCGTGAACGAGATGCGTCCCGCCACATTGTCTATCGTGCCGGGAAAGAAAATGGTGGGGCCGCCGATGGACAGCAGGCCGCCTTCGGCGACGCTGGTAGCCGATAGCAGCCTGGGATCGAACGACAGGTCGAACTGAAAGGCGAACAGGTCGGTGGCGTCATGGATCACGATGTTGACGCCAAAGCTTTGGTCATGTGACACGAACAGGGTCTCGGGCTCGATGTCGATGATGGGGGCGGCGCTGGCCTGGACGGTACAGGCCAGCAAGGCGCCCAAGGCCCAGAGGCAAATCGATGTCAGTCGGGTGGCCATGCTGTACTCCTCTTCAGGTTCAAGTTCGGTCCGGATCAAAACGAGCAAGCGGCGCCGGCCGGCAGCTTGCGTGCCAGAATGGCCAGGTCCCGCACGTCGACCACACCATCGTTGTTGACGTCGCCGTTCACCCGGGGGCCGCGCTGTCCCAGCCTGAGACGGACCAGCGCAACGTCGGCACAGCTGACTTCGCCGACCGTGATGCGCAGCGCGTGGTTCTGCTCGACTAACTCTCCGCGCAAGATGAGCTTGCCGGGAAGCAGGGGCAGGCGTAGCACGCCCGGCACTGGCGAGATACCACCGCCCGCGCGTAGGATTTCGGTGCTGTCGCCCGGCCGGAGCGTGACGCCGGGAGCCAGCGTCACGTAGATCTCGCCCTCCAGTTCCGCGCCGCCCGCGACCTCGAGCCGCGTCGGGGTCGCGCTGGCAAAGGCGTCCGGCACCTGGATCAGGCCGTTCAACGGCAGGAACAGATCGCCGTTGATGTGGCGTATGCCCCGTAGCCGCAACACGCCGTTGTTGACGAACTGGGCTTCCAATGCGCCGCCGGTATAGTCGAAGGTGCCGTTGTTGTAGATAAAGAGCGCACTCAGGGCGCCGCGGGTCAGCGTGTAGCCGCTATTGCCGCTGGCGATCGATAGAGTGCCCTCGAACCCGCTGGCGATCGGCGTCTTGGCTTCGATCCGGTGGGTGCCGCCATTCTGGATGAACACGCCAGTGCCGTCCATGCCCACCCATTCTTCGTTGCTTGACAGGGTGCCCTCGTTCAAGGTGTAGCTGCCGAAACCGCCAGCGTTGTAGCCCAGGGTCAAGCGACGCAGCACGTCGTTGCTGCCATTTTCCTGCGTAAAGCTGCCGCTGCCGTTAAACCCGATGTCCTCCACCTCGGACCTGAGCGTGGTGTCCAGCCCGTCGAGCACGTAGGTGCCGGAGCTGCCCGCTTCCGCACCGAGCAGCAGGGTCGGTGTGATCATGGTGCCGTCGGTCTGGTCCAGCCGGCCCATGCCGGCCATGCCGACGACGCTCAGCATTGCTTCCAGGTCCGCCTGTACGCGCAGCGTCATGTTGCCGGTGCCGGTGGCATCGATCCTGAGGTCGAGCAGTTGGGCCGGCGCGGCTTCGCTGTCGCGTATCACGGTCCGGTCGATATCGTCATGCTGCAGCAGATACACCGTGCCGCGCGTCGGTTGGACGGTGCCACCCGGCCCGTCCGGGGTTTCGGACCAGTTATTGCCTTCTTCCCAGAAACCGTTGCCATTGATCCAGTAGTGCGTATTGCTCTCGAAAAATGCCTGCAGGGAAGCGAGCCAGGCGGGCGCCAGCTTGTCGTAGCCCTGTTGGGTGGCCGGATGGGTGCCGTCCGTGAAGTCCGCCAGCGTCAATTGCGAGCCGGCGTCCACAAAATGGGTGTTGTTGTGCTGCATTGCCAGCGTGCGGACATTGTTGTTGTATTCGTTGATGTATTTGTTCAGAATAAATTCGCCCAGCAAGCGGAGCGCAACCTCGTACTCGGTCGCCGTCAGGACGACATCGCCGTCCGCATCGGCCGCGCGGAAGATATTGCCCAGGTTAGGGTTCAGTTTCCTGCGGGCAATGAAAGCGTCCACCGCGCTGGTGAACCTCGCCTGATCGACCGCGCCGGTTTGGCCGCTGACTATGTCAAAGGCGAGTCCTTGTGATTTCAGGTAATTGAGAAGGGTATGCGTTACCGTTGGCCCGGAGCCTTCGAGGGGATAGCCCATCGGCGGGATGGACGAGACAAAGATCTCCACCTTCTGTCCGCGGTCCTGATAGTCCTTGTTGATTTTCTTGATCAGCGTGTCAAGCGCGCCGGCCAGGGCGGGCCGGCCCAGCGCGCCGAGACCGGAGCCGACGTCGACCTGCCTGAAATCGTTGGTGCCGGCCATCAGCAGGATGATGGCAGGATTGTAGGTGTTCCATGCAGCCGTTCCGGTGATATTGTCAACCGTGGCGCCCACCGCGCCTTGATGGGCAAGGTAGTTGGGCGGGTCGGAGGAGTCATGGCCGGCGCCGACGTAGTCGATTTTCTTGGCGGCCGCGAGCAGGTCGGTGAGCAGCTTCAGCCGGTAGCTGCGCTCTGGCCTCAAGGGATAGCCAGCCGTCAGCGAATCACCCAGCGGCATCACTTTAATCAGCAGTGGCGGCTCTTCCGCGCAGGCGAGCGATGCCGCGCACAGCCAGCACAGCAAGATGAAGGCGCGCAAGATCTGCCTGGCCCAGGAAAACAGGCTGGCTTTGATGGGAACATTGCGGGGCATAAATCCTCCGGACGGGCTGCATGGCATCGAAGTGGCGCCAGGCCCAACCATGCAAATCATGTGCCACGCGCCGCAGTAGCTTGATTTTTCAGCGTATTTATTTAGCTCAACGCGCCAGTCCGGAAACAATGTAAAAAAATCCGGCATCGGGAGCCAGGTCAGCATCCGCGCGGAAACGTCTTGAGCGTGTACAGGATCGCCGCCGCCGTGCCACGGTGGTCGTGGAATTTTCGCCGCGCGTGCGCACAACGGACGGCTTCGCGGACCATGCCGTCTTCGATCGTCGCGGCAACCGATCCGACAGCTGCGCCAATATGGCTGCATCGGGGTGCCCTTCCATCCGCATACGGACCTCACCCTACTCAGGCAGGATAATGCCGTCGACATTGAGATCACAGCGGCGGCGAAGCGCCAGGAAGACAGCTTACGAAACAAGGGACGAAAAAAACGCTGCCGGTTTGCACGGGCAGCGTTTTTCTTGATAACGGTCAAGCCTGGATCAGGCGCCGGCTTTTTCCAGCTTCTCGAAAATCTTGTTCAGTTTCTCATCGAGGGTCGCGGCCGTGAACGGTTTGACGACATAACCGCTGGCGCCAGCTTGCGCGGCGGCGATGATGTTTTCTTTTTTCGCTTCGGCGGTGACCATCAGCACGGGCAGCTTGGCCAGTGCGGGATCGGCGCGGATATGCTGCAGCATCGTCAGGCCGTCCATATTAGGCATGTTCCAGTCCGAGACGACGAAATCGTAGGATTCCGCGCGCAGCTTGGCCAGGCCCATCACGCCGTCTTCCGCCTCGTCGACGTTGGCATAACCCAGTTCCTTCAACAGATTCCGGACAATGCGGCGCATCGTCGAAAAATCGTCAACGACTAAAAATTTCATCTTTGGATCAGCCATGAATAACTCCGTTGTTTCTGTAGCGGTTTGTTAATAATATCGACATGAATGCCGACATTATGGTCGACACTACGGCAGCAAGTCGTAGGATAGCATTTTCGTTGCTTTTAGGCGAACAAACTTGCCCCAGATCATACAAAACGTGGCTTACACGCGCAAAGCACGCATGCCATGCGCAGCCAGGTGCCCCAGCACCATGCCGGGCAGCGCCGTCAGAGCGCCGACCTCATGCGTAGCACCGATGGCGATCGCCTCGCGCGGCATGCCAAACACCACGCAACTGGCTTCATCCTGCGCAAAATTATACGCTCCTGCGGCCTTCATCTCCAACATGCCTTGTGCGCCATCCTTGCCCATGCCGGTGAGGATCACGCCGACGGCATTTTTACCGGCCGATTGCGCGGCCGAACGGAACAGCACATCGACCGAGGGGCGGTGGCGGTTCACCGGTTCGCCCTGGTCGATCTTGGTCATGTAGTTGGCGCCGCTGCGCGTCAGGGTCAGGTGCGAATGGCCGGGCGCGATGTAGGCGTGGCCGGGGAGCACGCGTTCGCCGCCTGCCGCTTCCTGCACCGATATCTTGCACAGCGAATCGAGGCGGCGCGCAAACGAACGCGTAAAGCCTTCCGGCATGTGCTGCGTGATCAGGATGCCGGGGCAATCGGACGGCATCTGCATCAAAAATTCGCGGATCGCTTCCGTGCCGCCCGTGGAGGCGCCCACGATGATCAGCTTTTCGCTCGACGTCAAGGGGCTGCGCAGCGCAGGCAGCGGTGCGGCCACCCTGTCGCCGGCCGACGGCAGAGTGCGCGCGCGGATGCGCGCCTTCGAGGCGGCGCGGATCTTGTCGGCGATCATGTCGGTGTACTCGCGCATGCCGCTCTGGATGGAAATCTTTGGCTTGGTGACAAAATCGACGGCGCCCAGCTCCAGCGCGCGCATAGTGATTTCCGAACCGCGCTCGGTCAGCGACGACACCATCAGCACCGGCATCGGACGCAAGCGCATCAGTTTTTCCAGGAAGTCGAGGCCATCCATCTTCGGCATCTCGACATCGAGGGTCAGCACGTCGGGGTTGGTCTGTTTGATCATCTCGCGCGCCACCAGCGGATCGGGCGCCGCCCCCACCACTTCCATGTCGGGCTGGCTATTCACGATTTCCGTCATGACACTGCGAATCAGCGCCGAATCATCCACGATCAATACTTTGATCTTCATAAAATATCCTTCCAGGCCTTGCGGCCCTTATTCTTTATCAAATTAGCACATCCGTCAAAACCGTCGCAAGCCGCAAAACACGACGCGCAGCAGGTTTGGTCCGGTGTTACTAGAACAGCTCGATCTCGCCACCCACGGGCGCAACCTTGAGACGGCTTGCGTAGTCGAGTTCACGGCGCACCAGGGTGTCGTTATGCGTCTGCATCAGCTTTTTCACCAGCACCTTGCCGCTGCGGGGGAAAAAATACACCTTGCGCGGGTGGATGTCATTCAAGTCCTCGGCCACCACGCGCATTTTTTCCGCCTTCAGGTAATTGATGACGAAGGCCGCATTGCGTTCACCGACGTTGATCGCCGTAAAGCCGCGCAGCACGGCGCCGCCGCCAAACACTTTCGCTTCCATGTTCTCGCGCCGCGCGCCGGCCTTCAGCAAATCGTTGATCAGGATCTCCATGGCGTAAGTACCATAGCGCATCGATGCTGAAATCGGGCTATTCGGATCGCTGCCGCCGTCGGGCAGCATGAAGTGGTTCATGCCGCCCAGGCCCGTGACACGGTCGCGGATGCAGGCCGAGACGCAGGAGCCGAGCACGGTGACGATCAGCATGTCCTTGTTGGTAAAGTAATACTCACCAGGCAAGATCTTGGCGGCGTCACAATTGAACGTCCTGTCGTAATAGACGTTAGTGGCAAATTGCTCTTTGGATTCCAGGCTCATATTTCACTCTCATGTACGATGCGACGATGCCTTGGGCGCGGCGCCCCGAGGCTGGTCGAGCTCATAGACTGTTTTACCGCGCAGCTTCAATGAATCCGACACGTACAGGAAATTCTCCGAATGGCCCGCAAACAGCAGGGCATCTGGCTTCATCAATGGCACAAAGCGCGACAGGATCTTGCGCTGCGTCGCCTTGTCAAAATAAATCATCACGTTACGGCAGAAGATGACGTCGAACTGTCCCGTCAATGGCCAGCTGTCGGCCAGCAGGTTGAGCGGCTTGAACGTGATCATCTGGCGCAGTTCCGGGCGCACCCGCACCTGCCCCTCGCGATCACCCTTGCCGCGCAAGAAAAAGCGCCGCGCACGGTCGGCCGGCATCTTCTCGAGCCGGTCCAGGTTGTAGACGCCATTGGCGGCCGTGGCCAGCACATTCGTGTCGATGTCCGTGGCGACGATGGTCACCGGTGGCGTGAGCGTATTGAACGCCTCGCACACCGTCATGGCGATCGAGTACGGCTCCTCACCGGTGGAACTGGCCGAACACCAGATGGTGATCGGCCCGCTCAATTTTTTCACATGCTCGGCCAGCAGCGGGAAGTGATGCGCCTCGCGGAAGAACGACGTCAGGTTGGTCGTCAGCGCATTCGTGAACGCTTCCCACTCGTCGCCCATGCGACCCGCTTCCAGGTCGTCCAGGTAACGGACGAACGAGGAGATGCCGGTCGCGCGCAGGCGCCTGGCCAGGCGGCTGTAGACCATCTCCTGCTTGCTGTCGGCCAGCGCGATACCGGCCCGCTTGTAAATCATGGCGCGGACCCGTTCGAAGTCCTTGCCTGTGAAATCAAATTCCTTGACCGAATCCGTTTTAGTTTGCGGCATTTTGTTTTTACCTCTCTATGACTACTCTGACCAATGCCTTTGCAAGTATAACTAGCGGGACCGGGTTGGCGTCAGAACTCTTCCCAATCGTCGCCGCCGGCCGCCGCCAGCTTTTTCGCGGACGGTGGCGCGCCGGCCTGCGCCGTCGTTGCCAACCGCCGTGTCGTTGCCGCCACTGCCGGTGTCGGCCGTGCCGCCGCTTTCACCGGCACGGGCGCGGGCATGGCCGCCTGCACGGCGCTCTCACCATCGAGCTTGAAGATGCTGACGGCGTCGGCCAGTTTCTGCGCCTGCTCCTGCATGCTCTCGGCGGCGGCCGCCGCTTCCTCGACCAGCGCCGCATTTTGCTGCGTCATCTGGTCCATCTGCGCGATGGCCTGGTTGACTTCCTCGATGCCATGGCTCTGTTCCTGCGTTGCCGCCGTGATCTCGCCCATGATGTCGGCCACCTGCCGGATCGACGTGACGATCAGGCCCATGGTCTGCCCCGCCTCGTCCACCAGGCGGCTGCCGGCATCGACCTTGTCGACCGAGTCGCCGATCAGGCCCTTGATCTCTTTCGCTGCGCCAGCGGACCTTTGCGCCAAATTCCGCACTTCCGACGCCACCACCGCAAAGCCGCGTCCCTGCTCGCCTGCGCGCGCCGCTTCGACGGCCGCATTCAACGCCAGGATATTCGTCTGGAACGCAATGCCGTCGATGACGCCGATAATATCGACGATCTTGCGCGAACTATCCTTGATGGAACCCATGGTATCGACCACTTGCGCCACCACCTTGCCGCCCTGCTCCGCCACCGACGATGCCGACACGGCCAGCTGGTTGGCCTGGCGCGCGTTGTCCGCGTTCTGCTTCACGGTCGACGTCAGCTCTTCCATCGACGATGCCGTCTCTTCGAGCGAACTGGCCTGCGTTTCCGTACGTGCCGACAGGTCCGCATTGCCGCTGGCGATCTCGCGCGACGCCACGGTAATCGTGTCCGTTCCATTGCGCACGTCGCTGACCGTCTGCACCAGGCTCTCGTTCATGTCCTTGAGCGCTTGCTGCAACGCGCTCGTTTCATCCTTGCCTTCGACCACCACGCGCGATGTCAGCTCGCCGGCTGCCACCTTTTGCGCTACCGCCACGGCACCGGACAGCGGCACCGTGATCGAGCGCGTGATGAAGATGGCGCACCAGGCGCCGATCGCCACCGCCGCGCCGCCCAGGATGAAGAGTACTGTCATCAGGCGCGCATCGGCCGCCAGCGAGTCATCCATGAAGCTTTGCTGCGCCACATGCTGCAAGTCGAGCAGCTTGTTGATATCGGCCAGGGTCGTCTTGTTCAAGGGGTCGATGCGGGTAGCAATGACCTTCGCCGCGCCCTCGCTGTTAAACGCCAGCACCTGCCCCATCGCTTCCTTGAAGGCGGCATCGACTTCGCCGTCGACCTTGGCGATATTGGCCAGCAGCGCCTTCTCGCCCTCGGACAGGCCCAGGCTGGACAGCTTGCCGCGCGCGCCGTCGTACAGCTTGCGCTGCTCGCGCACCTTGCCCTCTTCCACCTGCATCAGGCCCACATCGCCTTGCAGGCCGATATTGCGCATGGCGATACCGGTTTCCAGCATCGCGCTTTTCATCAGCGACGCCTGCGTATTCTTTTCGCTGGCCAGCTCCAGGCCCGTGAGCAATTGGGCCTTGTTACGGTAATTCAGTGCATTCGCCGAAACGATCACCACCACCAGGATGGCGAGGATGCTGCCAAAACCTATCCCCAGCCGGGTGCCTATCTTGAAATCGCGCAAACTCATTACAGTCTCCAATATTTATGTGAACGGCGCCCGTTCAACCGGACGGCGCCGTGTTATGGCCGGGTCTCTGTCGGACCTTGCAGCCTGCCGGCGCGCCTCTGCTCGCGCCGGTACATGCATATCTGTAGTGATACTTTGCGTGGCAAAACGGCGGCGCACCGGGCGCCGCCATGCTTCCATCGGGCTGCTTACGCCGCCAGCTTGTCGATCAGGCCCATCTCGCTGCTCGACATCAGTTTGTCGATATCGACCAGGATCAGCATGCGCTCATCGATGGTACCCAGGCCGATCATGTAGTCGGTCGAGAAGGCGGTGCCCATTTCCGGCGCCGGTTTCACCTGCTCCGGCGTCAGGGTAGTGACGTCGGAGACGCTGTCGACCACCATGCCGACGATGCGACCGCCGATGTTCAGGATGATTACCACCGTGAACTGGTCGTACACGGGCGTGCCCAGGTTGAACTTGATGCGCATGTCGACCACGGGAATGATGATGCCGCGCAGGTTGATCACGCCCTTGATGAATTCAGGCGCGTTGGCGATGCGGGTGACCGCTTCGTACCCACGGATTTCCTGGACCTTCAGGATATCGATGCCGTACTCTTCGGAGCCCAGGGTAAAGGCCAGGAATTCACGGCCGGCGATGTCCTTGCCGTCGCCCGCATTGCTTCCGGATGTTTGTTGAGTATCTGACATGGTGCGTTTTCCTATCTTTATCTATCGGTATTACGAAAAAATGGACTCGTCGGCCAATTGGCGCGAGGAACGGATCAGGGCAGCGACATCGAGAATCAGCGACACGCCGCCATCGCCCAGGATGGTGGCGCCGGAAATGCCCACCACCTTGCGGTAATTCGATTCGAGGTTTTTCACCACGACCTGCTGTTGTCCCACCAGGTCGTCGACAAACAGGGCCGCCTTGCGCCCTTCCGTCTCGAGAATCACGCAGATGCCTTCCGAGGGACTGGTAAAGCGCGGTGTGATATCGAACATCTGGTACAGCGGTATCAGCGGCAAGTATTCGCCGCGCACTTTCACCACCTGCCCCTTGCCACTGATGTCCTTGATATCCTCAACGGCTGGCTGCAGCGATTCGATGACAAAGCCCAGCGGTAAAATATACACTTCGTCGCCGACGCGGATCGACATGCCGTCCAGGATGGCCAGTGTCAGCGGCAGCGAGATGGAAATTGTCGTGCCGAAACCCTTCGCCGAACGGATATCGACCACGCCGCCCATGGCGCTGATATTGCGCTTGACGACATCCATGCCCACGCCGCGGCCCGACACGTCGGTGACCGCTTCGGCGGTGGAAAAGCCGGGCGCGAAGATCAGCTGCCACACTTCGGCGTCGCTCATCGTCTCGGACACGTCCAGTCCCTGCTGCTGCGCCTTGGCCAGGATGCGCTCGCGGTTCAGCCCCGCGCCATCATCGGATACTTCGATGATGATATTGCCACCCTGGTGGCTGGCCGAGAGGAACAAACGGCCGGCTTCGGTCTTGCCGGCGGCCACGCGGGCGGCCGGCATTTCCACGCCGTGGTCGATGCTGTTGCGCACCAGGTGCGTCAGCGGATCGACGATGCGCTCGATAAGGCCCTTGTCCAGTTCCGTGGCGGCGCCATTGGTGATGAAATCGACCTTCTTGCCCAACTTGGTCGCCAGGTCGCGCACCATGCGCGGGAAGCGCGAAAAGACGAAATCCATCGGCATCATGCGAATCGACATCACCGCTTCCTGCAAGTCGCGCGTATTGCGCGTCAGGTGGCTGACGCTGTCGAGCAGTTTCTCGTGCAGCATCGGGTCAAGCGCACCGGCGCGCTGCTCGATCATCGCCTGCGTGATCACCAGTTCGCCCACCAGGTTGATCAGCTGGTCGACTTTTTCAATCGAGACGCGGATCGACGACGATTCGGTACCGGCCTTCTCGCCCTCTTTCTTGACCGGTTTCTTTTCCTGCTCGACCTCGGTCACAGCGCTCGCCACGGCCGGCACGCCGGCAGCGCCGGCGTTACCCGCCTTGGCGGCATCGGCGCGGATCTGGTCCAAAGGCTGGAAGAAACCATAGCCCTGTTCGGTGTCGCTCTGCACACCGGCGGCGGCGCGGATGTCCTCGAGCGGCTGGAAGAAGCCATAGCCGGGGTTCGTCGCGCCCTGAGCGGCAGGCGCCCCTGGCAGCGGGTCGAAGAAACCATAGCCCTGGGCTTTTTCCTGCGCCGCGCGGGCCGCTTCGGCTTCGCCTGGCGTCAATGGCGGCGCTTGCGTGATCACCATGTCGTCGGGATTGAGCACGAACGAGCAGATGGCCAGGATATCGTCCAGGCTTTCGTGTGTCGTCACTTCCAGCACCTTACGTGCGTCGGCCAGGGTGGACACGGCGACATCGCCCAGCAAGCCCAGTTCGGCGGCCAGCGCATCGACTTCGCGCTCTTCCATCTTCGGCAGCTCCAGGCGGTAGCGCTGGCCGCCGGCATGGCTGACGGCTGCCTTTTCCGCCGTATGGAAGGCCGGCGCGACAGGCGTGAGCGCGGCCACGGGTACGTCCTGCGAGAACGACTGCAGCATCATGCGCACATTGGCCACGGCATCCTGGTCGACGGCGCTGCCCAGGCGATGGCCGTCGAGCTGCATCTTGAGGATATCCTTGGCCGCCAAAAAGGCGTCGACGTGCTCCGCCGTCAGGGCCATCTGGCCCTGACGGATGCGGTCGAGCAGCGACTCGAGGATATGCGTCACCTCGCTCATGTCGGAGAGGCCGAACGTCGATGCGCCGCCCTTGATCGAATGGGCAGTGCGGAAAATGGCATTCAGGTCTTCGGCGTCGGGCGCCGCAATATCGACGGCCAGCAGCAGCCGTTCTTTTTCAGCCAGCAGTTCTTCGGCCTCATCGAAAAAGACCTGGAAAAACTGGCTAATATCGATGGTCATAGGGTGACTCCGTCATTTGCATCGTTGCGCTGCGCGGCTGGCATCAGCCGATCACCTTCTTGACCACTTCAATCAGGCGTTGCGGATCGAAGGGCTTGACCAGCCAGCCATTGGCGCCGGCGGCACGTCCTTTCGACTTCATTTCGTCCGACGACTCCGTCGTCAGCATCAGGATGGGCACCTTCTGGTACGTCGGCAGTTCGCGCAGCAGCTTGATCAGCTCCAGGCCATCCATGCGCGGCATGTTCTGGTCCGTCAATACCAGGTCCACGGTTTGCAGCTTGGCTTTTTCCAGTCCGTCCTGGCCATCGACGGCCTCCACCACCTGGTAACCGGCGGCTTTCAGACTGAACGCCACCATCTGGCGCAATGAGCTGGAATCGTCCACTGCAAGTATCGTTTTGGCCATCTTTGCTCCCACTTATTCCGGGCATCCTGCCCGAGTATTTGATTAATCAATCCATGTAACCGCAAGCATTCCGCACTGGCATGCTAGAACAGCTCGATGTCGCCACTTTCCAAATGCTGTTGACTGACAGCCTTGCGCAGCACGCTGCGCAACTCCAGGCTTTGAATCGCCAGCGCCATGCTGACCCGTCCCAGCAAGGCGACAATTTCTTCATTGTCGCTCTCCGGCAACATCTCCGCACCATGCGAGCCCAAGGTACCGAGGAACTCGCGCAAGCCCGTCACGCGCT
This sequence comes from Janthinobacterium kochi, assembly GCF_051380715.1. Lineage (NCBI taxonomy): Bacteria > Pseudomonadati > Pseudomonadota > Betaproteobacteria > Burkholderiales > Oxalobacteraceae > Janthinobacterium > Janthinobacterium kochi. Next base: position 268,575 of record NZ_JBNYXO010000005.1, on the reverse strand, counting down.
TCAAGGTGCGCTCGATCAGCTGGCTGGTCATGTCCTGGAATTGCAGGCTGGTGATGGCGGCATTCACGTAGCCTCCCACTTCGTCCTGCAATGCCAGCAGTTTTTCCCGCTGCTGCTCGGCCGGAATACCGCCTTCGAGCAGCAGGGCGATGGTATCTTGCTGCGCAGCGACGGCGGCGTGTATCGCCATGAAATTGAAGGACAGCTTCTCGATCGCCTCTTCCAGCAAGATGCCGGTCTGCACCAGGTCGGTTTCCACCTCCGTCAAGTGCTTGCGGCCATGGTCCGACACGCCAGACAGCAGGCGTTTTACATGCGAGCCAAGTATTTTCTTTCTTGTCATAAAGGTCTCATTGTTTCAATACACCACGCGTTGACAGCCTTGCGTGTCATTTTTTCACCGCTGCCGGGCTGGGAGCTGGCGCCGCCACAGGCGGCGCACCGGCAGCCAGCCCTGAAGCGACAGCGGCGGAAGCGGCATCGGTCACCGGCAGCTCGATCGCCGACCCGTCACGCAGAACATTTTCTTCCGTGCGTTTGTTCATGACGATGATGCTGATGCGCCGGTTGATCGGATTGAAGGGATCGAGCTTGTCCAGATGGGCGGCCGAGCCCAGTCCCACCACGCGCAATACCTTTTCTTCCTTCATGCCGCCAATCACCAGTTCGCGCCGCGACGCATTCGCGCGGTCAGCCGACAATTCCCAGTTGCTGTAGCCGGCATCGCTCATGTAGGGCGTCGAATCCGTGTGCCCGGACAAGCCGATGCGATTCGGTACTTCATTGAGCACGAAGCCGATGGCGTGCAGGATTTCCTTGGTATATGGTTGCAGATTCGCATTGGCGAGCGCAAACATCGGACGATTCTGCTCGTCGACGATCTGGATGCGCAAGCCTTCACTGGTGATATCGAGCAGCAATTGGTTCTTGTATTTTTTCAGCAGGGGATTGGCATCGATGGTCGCCTCAATGCGCGCCTTGAGCGCCTGCAGGCGCCGGCCTTCCTCGCGTTCGAGCGCGGCCTTGGCGGAATTGAGGTCAAACGACTTGCGCTGCTGCTCTTCCTGCGCCTTGCGCACTTGTCCATCCTGGCGTGACAGGTCCTGGCCGCCGCCCGGGATCACGGAATTGCTCTCGCCGCTGCCGGAACCGCCTGCCATCGCCACTTTCAGGGGCGTCTTGAAGAATTCGGAAATGCCGTTCAAGTCGCCCTTCGAGGTGGAACCCAACAGCCACATCAGCAGGAAGAAGGCCATCATGGCCGTGACAAAGTCGGCGTAGGCGATTTTCCACGCCCCGCCATGGTGTCCGCCAGCCGTCTTCTTGATACGCTTGACGATAATCGGGCGCATGCCTTCATCGGCCATGGCGTCCCCCTTCCGTGTGCTGCAAATGACTCATGGTGTCCAGGCGTATGTTCACTGCTTACTTCGTTTTCGATTTCTTGATGTGGTCTTCCAGCTCGTTGAACGTCGGGCGCTCGGTCGAGAACAAGACCTTGCGGCCGAACTCCACGGCCAGCGCCGGGGCATAGCCGTTCAAGCTGGCCAGCAAGGTCACTTTGACGCACTGGAACATCTTGCTCGACTCTTCCAGCTTCTGCTCCAGCAGGCTGGCCAGCGGCCCCACGAAACCGTAGGCCAACAAGATGCCGAGGAAGGTGCCGACCAGCGCGTGCGCGATCAGCATGCCCAGTTCGGCCGGCGGGAGACCCACCGATTCCATCGTATGCACCACGCCCATGACGGCAGCGACGATACCGAAAGCGGGCAAGCCGTCGCCCACCTTGGCGATCACGTGGGCCGGCACGGCGCCTTCGTGATGGTGCGTCTCGATCTCGTTGTCCATCAGGTTTTCGATCTGGAAGGCATCCATATTGCCCGACACCATCAGGCGCAGGTAATCGGTCATGAATTCGACGATGTGGTGATCGGCCAGCACAGCCGGATACTTGGAAAACAGGGGGCTCTCTTCGGGCTTGTCGATATCGCCTTCGATCGACATCAAGCCTTCCTTGCGCACCTTGCTGAGCACTTCGAACAGCAGCGACATCAGTTCCATGTACAGCTCTTTGGTATAGCGCGAACCCTTGAACAGGCTGGGCAAGGCGGCGATCGTCGCCTTGATGGCCTTGTTATTGTTACCAACAAGGAAGGCACCCAGGGCGGCGCCGCCGATCATCAGCAACTCCAGCGGCTGGAACAGCGCCGCCAGATGGCCGCCGGCCATTGCGAAGCCGCCAAAGACCGAGGCGCAAACGATGATGTATCCGATTATGACTAACAAAGTGCCCTGACTCCCAATAATGGCCGAGACTGTGTGCCCGGCATGTTCAAACCCGTTCCTGCCCTCTGGCGGCTGCGCCGCCGACGAAGACAGCGGCAAAAAAAGTGACCGAAAGTCAATTGAAATGCGCCGCTTTTCAATGCAATTTCGAGAAAATGCCGTGTGGAACTACAATAACGTGAGATTGCCCTCCGGGCAAGCAAATAACGCAGACAATTGCTTAAAAGCACCATATGTAAAGCAAAGGGCCACCCTCTGTGGCGGCGATGGTCTTATCGGGTTCGCGTGCCGCAATCTGGAATTCGTAACTAAGAAGCATGCTACCAGGCAACATCTCCCTTTCCGCCTTGCTCCACAGGGCCGCCATCGCCGCTGGCGACAGGTAAGCAAAGACTGCGTCGTAGCGACTGAAATCGAGCGCTTCGTAGTCGCCGCGCAGGAAGCGCGCGCGGCTCCCCGACAGCCGCGCGCGCAGGTGGCTTGCCAGCCACGGCAGCGGCGCCAGTTCGATGCCGTAAAACTGCCCATCGGGCCGGCGCCGCGCCAGGTCCAGCACCAGGCCGCCCAGACCACTGCCTATATCGATCAGGCGCACGCCGGGACGGTCCGCGATCAGCTCGGCCACCGCCCGCCACACCTTCGGCCCGGATGGGTAAAACGGCACTTGCGTGCGAAACGTGGACCAATACAGGCTCAGCAGGAAAACAAAGGCCGCCAGGAACACGGCCGGGGGCCAGTGCAACAAGCTGGCCGCCAGCAGCGCCGGCGCAAACAGCAGGCCGATGGCGCACCACCAGCGCGCCAGGCCCGCGCGCCAGGTAATGAGCGCCGCCAGCACGCCCTGCAGCAAGGCCACGACCGGCAACGACATGACCAGGCCCGCGTGCGCCAGACCATAGACCAATAGCAACATCAAGGGAAAGGCCAGCACCTGGATCAGGATGGCCTTGAGCGCGGGCGCGCGCAGGATTTGTTGCAGCATGGGCTAGTCAAAGGAGGAAAACGCCAGTGTAAGCGAAAGCACCATGAAAAAGCCGGAGTCCGGTATGGCGACCGGCTCCGGCGTGAACGATGCGGTGGCAGTATCAGGCGGTCACACTCGGCGACGCGACTGCGGCCGCTTCATCGCGCGCCTTCTTGGTCTTGCCTGCACGCGAAGGCATGTGACACAGGCCGCACACATAATCGGCGTTCAGGTCGAGGCAGTTGACGACAAACTTGCCGCCGCACTTGCCGCAGGGCGCCATGTTCAGCATCTTGCTGCTGAAAAAACGCACCAGGGTCCAGGCCCGCGTCAGCGACAGCTGCGGCTCTTCACCGGCCTCCGGCGGCATCTGCTCCAGATACAGCTTGTACGCCTTCATCACGGCTTCGATGCCGGTGGCGCCGGCGTGGTCGACGAGGAATTTGTGGATATTGATGAACAACGAGGAATGGATATTCGGCTGCCAGGTGAGGAACCAGTCGGTGGAAAAGGGCAGCATGCCCTTGGGCGGCGAGACGCCCTTCAATTCCTTGTACAGGTTCAGCAGGCGTTCGCGAGACAGCGAGACTTCGGTCTCCAGCAGTTGCAGGCGCGCGCCCAGCTGTATCAACTCGATGGCCAGCTGGATTTCTTGCGCTTCCGATACGACACTTTTCTTGGCCATGCTGTGTGCTCCGCGACTGACTGATACTGACTAACTGATACTGACTAAAAGGTTGCAGAATTAAGCGATTTCTTCGACGCCCTGGCCGGCCATCAGAATGGCAGCATGCGACTGGGCCAGCGAGCGGTCTTTATTGTAGTTCGTCAACATGCCCAGGATGGCGCTGTCGTCGAAGCGGAAGCGGGCCAGCATCATGTTGCCGCCAGCGAGCTTCAGGATCTGCGCATTGCTCATGCCTTCGATCAGTTCAGCGATTTCGGCAGCAATGCCCAAACGGAAGATGGCCGTTACCTTGTCCGCACGAATCATTTGCTGAGCCAGCATCAGGTAGCTCAGGTTAGCGTCGCGAATCTCAGCCATCATGTCGTTAGCAGTCATTTCCATCTCCTCAATCCGTTGAATTCATCTGGCGTTGTTTGTTGCCAGTGAGATACATTCTGCAGGAGCAACATCAAACGCAACAGAGGCGAAGGACTGTATTTTTGGTCGGGAAATGGCGGGCAGGACCGTAGGTGTTTGTCTGACAAACACTACTCGATCATGGTCGCACGCCAGTAACGGCGCGGATGTGGAAGGTGGGCGTGGGGCAAGATTTACCCGACTTCAGGCCTGTAAAAAATATCACTTTTTTACAACAACTTGATCAAAATCAAGTCTGCTTACCTAGATAACGGCTGCCTTGGCAGGAACTTTAGGGCTTTTCCGAAAAATATTTAACAGCCCCGCGTTCTTTTTGAGCGGTTTGACACCGTTCATGTAATCGTTGACGGCGGCGCATCGCAGAACTTTAGGGTGATTTGAAAAATATTTTTAAAAATTGTGATTTTTTTCGTTGACGCCCCGCAGGCAGGAACCTTCCGCCCCCGTCCGGCGCGGAAATTCCGCTTGTTGGCGGAGATTTGCTACACTGCCTGCTTCCGCACAATACTTTAGACCTCAAACAATATCGTGCCATTAAGATAAGCATCAACATGAAAGCCACCATGATTTCTCGACATGACTGCAGCGCGCGCGATCTCGACGATCCCCTGGCGCCCCTGCGCCAGCAATTCGATTTGCCGCAAGGCGTGATTTACCTCGACGGCAATTCCCTGGGCGCCCGGCCGAAAGCGGCCATGGCCCGTGCCCAGCACGTCATCGCGGCCGAATGGGGCACGGACCTGATCCGCAGTTGGAATACGGCTGGCTGGTTCGACTTGCCCAAGCGCCTGGGTGACCGCCTGGCACCGCTGCTGGGCGCCGGCACGGGCGAAGTGGTCATCACCGACACCACCTCCGTCAACCTGTTCAAGGCCCTGGCCGCCGCCCTGCAGATGCAGGCCAGCGATCCCGCGCATGCCGCGCGCAGAATCATCGTCAGCGAACGCAGCAACTTCCCCACCGACCTGTACATGGCGCAAGGCCTGGCCGCCTGGCTCGACCGAGGCTACCAGCTGCGCCTGGTCGACAGCCCGGACGAACTGGCGCAAGCCATCGATGCCGATTGCGCCGTCACCATGCTCACTCACGTCAACTACCGTACCGGCTACCAGCATGACATGGCCGCCATCAGCAGCCATTGCCACGCGCAGGGCGCGCTGGCGCTGTGGGACCTGGCTCATTCGGCCGGCGCCGTGCCGCTCGACCTGAACGGCGCTGGCGCCGACCTGGCCGTCGGCTGCACCTACAAATACCTGAATGGCGGCCCCGGCTCGCCCGCCTTCATCTGGGTGCCGGCAAAGCACCAGGCGCGCTTCCGCCAGCCGCTGTCCGGCTGGTGGGGCCACGCCACGCCGTTCGCCATGGACCCGGGCTACACCCCGGCCGATGGCATCGCCCGCGCCCTGTGCGGCACGCAGCCGATCCTCTCGCTGGCCCTGGTCGAATGCGGCCTGGAGATCTTCGCGCAAACGAGCATGGAAGCCATCCGCCGCAAGTCGCTGGCCCTGACCGATTTGTTCATCGCGCTGGTGGAACAGCGCTGCGCCAGCCATCCGCTGGGCCTCGTCACGCCGCGCGAGCATGCGCGACGCGGCAGCCAGGTCAGCTTCACGCACCCGCACGGCTATGCCGTGATGCAGGCGCTGATCGCGCGCGGCGTGATCGGCGACTACCGCGAACCGGCCATCATGCGCTTCGGCTTCACGCCCCTGTACACCAGCTTTGCCGACGTGTGGGATGCCGTGGAAATCTTGCGCGACATCCTCGACACACTAGCCTATGACATCGCCGCCAAGCGCGATGCCGTCACCTGAACCTGGACCAAGAGAACACCATGAGCAAAGAAAACAGCAGCGGCTGCCCCATGCATGCGGGCGCCCAGCAAGGTACCGAATGGCATGGCGCGCAGATGGATTTCAGCGAATCGATGAGCTACGGGAACTACCTGGCGCTGGACCGCATCCTCACGGCCCAGCATCCGCTGTCGCCGAACCACAACGAAATGCTGTTCATCGTGCAGCACCAGACCAGCGAATTGTGGATGAAGCTGATGCTGCATGAAATGCACGCCGTGCGCGCCAACCTGCAAAGCGGCGACCTTGCCCCCGCTTTTAAAATGCTGGCCCGTGTGGCGCGCATCATGGACCAACTGGTGCATGCGTGGGACGTGCTGGCTACCATGACGCCGCCTGAATACACGGCCATCCGCCCCTACCTGGGCGCTTCGTCCGGCTTCCAGTCCTTCCAGTATCGCGAAATCGAATTCATTTTAGGCAACAAGAACGCGGCCCTGCTGAACGTGCATACGACGGCGCCAGAAACCTATGCCGTGCTCGACGCCGCCCTGCGCGCGCCATCCGTCTACGATGAGTCGATCAAGCTGCTGGCGCGCAGCGGCTTGCCCATCTCTGCCGAGCGGCTGAACGCCGACTGGACCCTGCCGACCAGCGTCGACGCCTCGGTAAAAGCGGCCTGGCTGGAAGTCTACCGCGACCCGTCGAAACACTGGGCCCTGTACGAGCTGGCCGAAAAGCTGGTGGACCTGGAGACGGCCTTCCGCTTCTGGCGCTTCCGCCATGTGACGACGGTGGAGCGCATCATCGGCTTCAAGACGGGCACGGGCGGCACGGCGGGCGTGAGCTATTTGCGCAAGATGCTCGACGTGGTATTGTTCCCGGAGCTCTTTGCCCTTCGCACGGAGCTTTGATTTCAAAAGGAGCAATGATGTCGCCTCTCGTCCTGACCCTGGCCGGCCTGTGGAATTCCGGGCCGCAGCACTGGCAAACCCATTGGGAAGCGCGCCACCCGCAATGGTCGCGCGTGCCGCATGGGGAATGGCAGACGCCGGACAAGGACGAATGGGTGATGGAGCTTGACCGCGCCATCGCCGCCTGCGAACGCCCGCCCGTGCTGGCGGCGCACAGCCTGGCCTGCGCGCTGGTGGCCCATTGGGCGGCCAGCGGCTCGCCGCACAGGATCGCCGGCGCCTTCCTCGTCGCTCCCAGCGATGTGGAAGCGCCATCCTACCCCGCCGGCACGACAGGCTTTGCACCGATGCCACTGCAAGCCTTGCCGTTTCCCAGCCTGGTGGTGGCCAGCGGCGATGACCCCTACGTCAGCTTCGCGCGGGCACGCGCCTTTGCCGCCGCCTGGGGCAGCGAACTGACCATGATCGGCGACGCCGGGCATATCAATGGCGATGCCGGCTACGGCCCCTGGCCGGACGGCGAACAACTGCTGCTCGATTTTTGCGCCGCGCACCAGGCCTGAACCGGGGCGCGCGCCGCACACGATACGCGAGCGCATTTGCCCACATCAGAGAACGCAGGCAGAATCGTGGCCTTTCCATTGCGGCGCCCCGGCGCCAGCCTCACGATGAAACGTCCGCTTTTGCCAGTTCTTCTGCCCTTGCTGCTTTGCTCCGCCCTCGCCCACGGCGCGCCCTTCTACGAAGGCAAGAGCCTTGCCCATCCCGCCATCAATGCCTCGCAGGACAGCGGGCTTGACATCGCCTTCCTCAAGGAAAAAGAGGGCGTCAACGGCTACTACTGCGAATGCAAGGGCAGCAGCGCGAAACCCTTGCTGCTCGACCAGTTCGGCAACGCCGTCATCCGTTCCGTCTTCTACGCCTCACTGGACAAGGAAACGGACGACAGCGTGCAAACCATGCTGGTGCTGTTCCGCCAGGGCGACAAGAACGGCTTGCGCGCCTACCGCTACCACCGCAGCTCCGGCAAGTACCGGCGCCTGGACGGCTTGCAGCCGGCACTGAACCGTATCGTGGCGCAAAGCAGCGCTTCCAACGCGGGCCAGGTCAAGGCGGCGCTGGCGAAACTGGCGCCGATGGATTACAGCGTCGCGCGGGGCAAGAGCGGCAATACGGACGTCGACGCCATCGACCATACGCAAGGCAGCATCGTCGGCTACTACAGCGATGACGGAAAACCCGTGGCGGGCGGCGGCAAGGACGCCATCACCTACAAGAAAACCTTCCAGAAAAAAGGCGAGCGTTTTCTCACCGCCAGCTACACCCTGTACAGCGATGCGGGCGCCGGTATCCTGCCAAATTACCGCCTGTGGCAAGTGACGTGGGAAACGGCGCCGCAGCAATTCACTGGCAGCGAAGATGGCCCGTCCGTCATCTACAGCCTGGCCTGGGATGACGGCTCGGTAGTCGAACGGGGCCAGTACGTGAAGGGCAAGCGCCAGGGACTGTGGGTACGCGAGGGCATGCACGAAGGCAGCGAAAAGGGCCATTACGTCAACGGCCTGCAGGAAGGCCTGTGGTCCTTCAACTATCCCAAGCAGAGCGAGAGTGGCATGTACCGGGCCGGCAAGCGCGAAGGCCGCTGGACGGTCGTCAACTATGCCGATGAAGACGAAGTGACGGGTTTCGACACCTACGCGGACGGCCAGCTGAATGGCCCGCATGAGCGCAGCATGGGCGGCAAGCTGCAAACGCGCGGCAACTACGTGAACGGCACGCGCCATGGCGCGTGGATCACGCAAGACGGCGACGGCAACTTCATCGACGGCTTGCGCGACGGCCCGTGGAAGCTCAAGCTCAAGGACAAGGTCACGCAAAGCGTCACTTTCGTGAAAGGCAAAAAACAGGGCGAGGCCCTCGACACGGATGCGCAAGGCGCGCTGCGCGTGCGCGACCACTACCAGGCGGGCGTGCTCGATGGCAGCCGTACACGCTATCTTGGCGCGGCCGGCAAGGAATACGTGGTCTACACGGCCACCTACCGCAACGGCCAGCTCGATGGGCGCGAACAGGCGTTCGACGACAGCGGAAAAATCCTGCGCCTCGATACGCTGTGGGACAAGGGCAAGAAGCAGGGCCTCGATGCGCGCTACTACCCGAACGGCAAGCCGGAACGCCTGGCCGTCATCGACCAAGGCCGCCTGCTCACGCACCTGCGCGAATACTATGCAGACGGCCAGCTGCTCAACGACATCCACCGCTGCACCTTCAAAGAGTACGGAAGCACGCGCGACGATGTGTGCGAATATCACCACATGTACTACCCGGACGGCAAGCCGCAGTATTACTACGCTTTCCAGTACGGCCAGCGCCAGGAAGGTTATTCGAACTACCCGAACGGCAAGCGCAAGGACGAACTGCTGGTCGACCGCGCCACCGACACTTCCGTCGTCAACGCCTATTATGAAAGCGGCCAGCTCAAATGCACGGAGCCGCGCAGCGGCCACAGCACGCGCACGGTGAATGGCCAGACCATGATCAGCTACGCTTCGGCCGACCGCGATGGTGACAATATCTGCTACCACCCGAACGGCAAGGTGGCCAGCATTTTCACCTTCCACAAACGCGTGCTCGTCGATTGCGGCAAGCGCTACGATGACACGGGCAAGCAGACGTTCCCGGGACCGGAAGGCTGCCCGCCACCCAGGCAGGTGGACTACCCCATCGGACTGTGACCATGACCCAAACAAGACAGCCGCAGTGCATCCAGAACCCCGAGCGCATCGACGCCGGGGCGATCCGCGCCGCCATCGCCAGCGGCCAGCAGGTACTGGTGCAGTTCAATACCCTGGGCGAGCCGGGGCCGCTGCTGGCCGACCTCGACGCCCTGGCCGCCAGCTGCGGCACGGCGCTGACCATCCGTATCTACGGATACGATCCGAGGGTGTTCGATGCCCGCATCCTGCGCGCGCTGCCGCATGTGGCCAGCCTGTCCATCGACTGCCACCGCAACGCCCTGTATCTGGAAACCTTGGGCGAGTTGCGCCACCTGAAGCGCCTGAGCCTGGGCGTGTACGAGCTGGCGCAAGCCGACATCCTGCAGCTGGACAATTTGCGCGGCCTCGAATACCTGAACCTGGGCGAGTCGGCCAGGAACAATATCGACCTGGCTCCGCTGCGCCACTACGCGCACCTGGCCAGCCTGGTCCTCGAGGGCCACAGCCAGCATATCGACACCCTGGCCGGCCTGCCGGCGCTGCACGAGCTGTCGCTGTACCGGATCAAGAACAAGGTGCCGCTGGATTTCATCTCAGAGATGACCCGCCTGGACCGGCTGCTGTTGCAGCTGGGCGGCCGCGAATCGCTTGCGCACATCGAGGCGCCGCTGTTGAGGAAACTGGCAGTGATACGCGTGCGCGGCCTCGAAACGCTGGGCGATATCGGCCGGTTTCCCCTGCTGCAGGCGCTATGGGTGGAAGACCAGATCAAGCTGCGACAGATCGCACTGGGGCCCAATCGCGCGCTCGAACGCCTCGACCTGCACACCTGCAAGACGCTCGACAGCCTGCCCGGCCTGGCCGCCCTGCCCGCCCTGCGCCAGCTGTCGGCATCCGAGACCATGCTCGACATCGACGCCTTGCTGGCGCATGGCTTGCCCGCATCCCTGACGCATGTGCGCCTGCGTACCGGCAGGAAAACACGCGACGACGCCATCGCCGCGCAGCTGGCGCAACTGGGCTACGGACAGGCGCGCCCTGGCTAAAATCAGCGGCCGGCCGCCAGCTTGCGCTGCCACAATGCCACGTCGATCATCACGCCGTCCGCGCCCGTGTTGCGGATGTAGACGCGGTAGCTGCCCTGCCCCATGTTGCCATCGAGGTAGGCCGTGCGTTCATTGCGCTGCAGCCTGGCGCCCTTGGCCAGCTGGCGGTAGCGCTCGACCACCGTATCGAAACTGGCATAGCTGCGCAACGCCACTTCCAGGTCGCGCGGCGGGCGGCCTTCGGCATGGTCCAGCACATTATTCTGTTTCTTGCCCTTCAGCGTGAGCGGATAGGCAAATACACCGGCGCCGGCCGACGTCAGCACCGTGGATTTATCGAGCAGCAGCGGCAAGAGCGCCGGTGGATAGGCGGGCGGCAACTGGGCGCGGTTCCAGCCAGGCAAGGCCGGTTGCGCCAGCACATACTCGACGCTGGCGATCTTCTGCCCATCGGCGCCAGCTTCCTTGTCGCCCGCGATCAGCGCCAGCATGGGCGGCAATTGCCGGGCCCAGGCCAGCAAGGGCGCCGCATCCCCGACCAGCATACCCTTGCGATGAAACACCGTCAGTACCGTATTCGGATCGGGATTGCAGACTTTCACCAGTGGCTGGCCCTCCAGGTGGCAATGCCCGTTGACCAGGCCAAAGGCGATGATGGCGCCGCGCTTGTCGAGCAGCATGGCGCCCCGTTCGCGGCCCTGCTTGCGGTCATTCATCGACGCCAGCAACTGGCGGCCATCGGCCAGCGCGGTGCGCGTGGCGTCGCGCTTTTCGCTGATCGCTTCGAGCGCTTGCGCCAGCAGCAGTTCATCGTCTTCCGTGTAGCTGCCACGCGCGTAGCCGAAGAAATCGAACAGGGCCGCGCGCACCTGCGCATCCTCGCTCAGGCGCGGCAAGGGACCGCCGGCCAGCAGGGAAGACAGGCTTTTGCCGGCCGGCGCCGAGGGTGCCGCCGTGGCGCCGGCGGGCTGGGAAAGGACGCAAGCCGCTGCCAGCAAGACGCCGCCCAGGGTGCGGTAATTCGAAAAAATGATATGCATGATTCTGTCTGTCGGGGATTTGGCCGCGATTGCGGCCACGCATGGCGCGCTGGCGATTCTAGCATGGCACCAGCGCCCATGCCATGCGGCTGGCGGACGGCGCGTGCGCCGGTGCCGCTGTTATGATGGGCGCAATGACGATCTCTCCCCCTGCTTCAACCTTGCTTGTCCTCCTGCCCGGCATGGATGGCACGGCCCGGCTATTCCAGCGTTTTGACACCGCCTTGCGCGCGCAAAATGCCATCGATACCCAGGCCATCGCCTATCCGGCAGCACCGCTGGACTACACGGCGCTGGAAGCGTTCGTGCGCGAGCGCTTGCCGCAGGGCCGCCCCTTCGTCGTGCTGGCCGAATCGTTTTCGGGACCGCTGGGGGCAGCTTTGCGCGCCAATCCACCGCCCGGCATGCGCGCCTTGATTCTGTGCTGTTCGTTTGTGCGCAATCCGCGCCCGATGCTGGCGCCGCTGCGCCACCTGCTGGACCTCGTCCCTTTTGGCGCCATGCCCGGCTTCGCCCTGCGCCAGGCGCTGCTGGCACCCTGCGCCACGCCGCAACTGCAGGATGAACTGGCAGCGGCGCTGGCACAAGTGCCACCCAGCGTGCTGCGCCAGCGCCTGCGCGCCATCCTGGATACGGACGCCTCGCGCAGCTTCGCGCGCGGCAGCCTGCCGGTGCTGTACCTGTGCGCCCGCCACGACCGCCTGGTGCCGCCGGCGAACGCCGTGCAGATACTACACCTGGCGCCTGGCGCGCAACTGATCGACATCGCCGCGCCGCACATGCTGCTGCAGGCGGCGCCGGCAGCGGCAGCCGATGCGGTCGCCGCCTTTCTCAACTGCCTGTCAGCCCCGCAGGCGGTCGGTTAAGTGTGCAGTTAAGTGCGCGCTGGCCAGCACGGCCAGCCAGCTCAAGGCGCCCGCAAGCACGCTGAAGTAAATCGCCCGCAGCGGATGCTGGGGCAGCAGATACGCGAGCACCGCCGCGCCCAGCAGGCCACACAGCAGCGGTTTCACCCTGCCGGGCGGCAGCAGCGCCAGCAGCAGATTCGTGCCCACATACACGTAAAACACCAACAGCAAACCCAGGCCACCGGCCACGCCGCGCGAGCCGAGGCTGCCGAACAGCTGCGTGTACAGGAAAAAACCCAGCCAGCTCAACACAATAAACAGCAGACAGCCCAGCGCATGTGCGCCCAGGCCCGCCATCAGGCGGATTTTCATGAAGCTCCTTAAAGAAAAAGCCGGCCCTTTCACACAGAAAGGGCCGGCTTGATTACCTCGACAGCAAGGCGATTACTTCGCCGAATTGAGCAGCAATTCGTTGAGGCGTTTCACAAAACTGGCAGGGTCGGCCAGCGAGCCGCCTTCGGCCAGCATGGCCTGGTCGAACAGGATGTTGGCCCAGTCGCCGAACTTGCCGCCTTGCGCATCTTCGTACTTCAAACGCGTCACCAGCGGGTGGTTCGGGTTGATTTCCAAAATCGGCTTCGATTCCGGCGCGCTCTGGCCGGCAGCTTTGAGCATGCGCAGCAGGTTGCCCGACAATTCGTTTTCATCGGCCACCAGGCAGGCTGGCGAATCGGTCAGACGGAACGTCACGCGCACATCCTTGGCCTTGTCGGCCAGCACGGTCTTCATCTTGCCCACCAGGTCGGCGTACGAGGTTTCCGTTTCTTCGTGCTCTTTCTTTTCCGCTTCGTCTTCCAGCGCGCCCAGGTCCAGGCCGCCCTTGGCGACGGAGACCAGTTCCTTGCCTTCGAAGTCCTGCAGGAAGGACAGCATCCATTCATCGACGCGGTCCGTCAACAACAGCACTTCGACGCCCTTCTTGCGGAAGATTTCCAGGTGCGGGCTGTTCTTGGCGGCGGCGTAATTGTCGGCCGTGACGTAATAGATCTTGTCCTGGCCTTCCTTCATGCGCGCCACGTAGTCGGCGAACGACGTGATCTGCCCGTCGCTGTCGTTGGCCGTCGAGGCAAAGCGCAGCAGCTTGGCCAGGCGTTCCTTGTTGGCCGCGTCTTCGCCGATGCCTTCTTTCAGCACCTGGCCGAATTCCTTCCAGAAGACGGCGTACTTGTCTTTCTTGTCCTGCTCGTCGGCGTTCGCCAGCTCTTCCAGCATGCCCAGCACGCGCTTGGTCGAGCCTTCGCGAATCACCTTGACGTCGCGCGACTCTTGCAGGATTTCACGCGACACGTTCAGCGGCAGGTCGGACGAGTCGATCACCCCGCGCACGAAACGCAAATAGGTCGGCATCAGCTGCTCGGCATCGTCCATGATGAAGACGCGCTTGACGTACAGCTTGATGCCGCCGCGCTTGTTGCGATCCCACATGTCGAACGGTGCCTTGGCCGGGATGTACAGCAGCTGCGTGTACTCGCTGCGCCCTTCGACGCGGTTATGCGTGTGCGTCAACGGCGACTGGAAGTCGTGCGAGACGTGCTTGTAGAATTCGTCGTACTGTTCCGGCGTGATGTCGGCCTTGTTGCGGGCCCACAGGGCGCTGGCCTGGTTGACGGTTTCAAATTCGTCTTTCAGGACGGTTTCTTTTTTCTCCTCGTCCCACTCTTCCTTCTGCATCACGATCGGCAGCGAGATATGGTCCGAGTATTTGCGGATGATGGACTTGATCTTCCAGCTCGACAGCAATTCGTCCTCGCCTTCGCGCAGGTGCAGGATGATGTCCGTGCCACGGCCCGTTTTTTCGATGGTTTCGATGCTGTAATCGCCTTCACCGCTTGACTCCCAGCGCACGCCTTCAGCAGCGTCCACGCCGGCGCGGCGCGTTTCGACGGTGATCTTGTCGGCGACGATGAAGCCCGAATAGAAACCCACGCCGAACTGGCCGATCAGGGCCGCGTCCTGCTGCTGGTCGCCCGACAGCTTGCCGAAGAATTCCTTGGTGCCCGACTTGGCGATGGTGCCCAGGTGCGAGATCGCCTCGTCACGGGTCATGCCGATGCCGTTGTCGGAAATGGTGATGGTGCGCGCATCCTTGTCGAAGCTGACCTTGATCTTCAATTCGTGATCGTTGCCGTACAGGGCATCGTTATCGATCGCTTCGAAGCGCAATTTGTCGGCCGCGTCGGACGCATTCGAGATCAATTCGCGCAGGAAGATTTCCTTGTTCGAGTACAGGGAATGGATCATCAGGTGCAGCATTTGCTTCACTTCGGTCTGAAAACCCAGGGTTTGCTTTTCGGAGACAGCCATTTTTACCTCATAGTCTTGTGGATGGGACGGATGCTACGGAGTTGGGGATGGTACAAGCAATTTCAAGAGCCCCCGTCGAATGTCCTGGAATGCCCAGTTTACCCCAGTGCGCGGGACAAAAATGTCCAGATGCGCTCGTCCTGCACGGTGGCCAGGTTCAGGCGCATGCAGGTCGACGGCAGCTGGCGCGGCGAAAACAGGCTGCCCGGCGCCAGCACCAGCCCCTCGGCCAGCGCCTTTTCGGCCAGCAGATTCGTGTCGCAGCCCGCGTCCGCCCACACGAACATGCCGGCCGGCGCAGGATCGAAGCGCAAACCCGCCTGTTCGACCTTGCGGTAAGTCCCCTCGCGCACCTTGTCGAGCCGCGTGCGCAGGCGCTCCGCATGCTTGCGGTACAGCCCCTGCGAAAGGATCTTATACACCACGCGCTCGCCGATGTCGCTGGTGGTGAGCGTGGCGAGCATCTTGCGGTCGGCCAGGCGCTGCGCCCGCTCCTTTGAGGTGGCGATGAAGCCCACGCGCAGGTTCGCCGCCAGGCTCTTGGAAAAGCCGCCCAGGTAAATCACGCGGCGCAGCTGGTCCAGCGCAGCCAGGCGTGTGGCCGGCTGCACCTCGCCGCCGGGATGCATGTCGCAATAGATATCGTCTTCGACGACGAGGAAATCGTGCTGTTCGGCCAGGCGCAGCACCTGGAACGCCTTGGCCGCCGACAGCGAGGTCGAACTGGGGTTGTGCAGCACCGAGTTGATCACGTACAGCTTGGGACGGTGCAAGGCGGCCAGCTCGGCCAGCACGGCGATATCGGGGCCGTCCCCCAGGCGTGGGATGCCGATGACATTCATGCCCATGGCGGCAAAGGCGCCGAACATCAGCCAGTACGCGGGATCGTCGACGAAGATGGTCTCGCCAGGGCGGGCAAACTCGCGCGCCACCAGGTCCAGCGCCTGCATCACGCCCACCGTGGTGACGATCTGCTCGGGCGGGCAGGCGATTTCCAGCCCCGCCAGCTTCAGTTGCAACTGCTGGCGCAGCGGCAGGAAACCCTGCGGCGTGCCGTAGCCCAGCAACAAACTGCCAGGCTGGCGGCTGACGTCGCGCAAGGCGCGCGCCACCAGGTCGCCGTCGAGCCACTCGGCGGGCAGCATGCCGGAGCCGGGCGCGGGGATGGCCGGTGTCCGGCGGAACATGTTTCGGATCAGCCACACCACGTCCATAGTCTGCGCCGCCGCATCCTGCGCGCCAGCGGGCGGCGCCGGCGTGTTCAACGGCGAGCGCTCGCGCACGAAAAAGCCGGCGCCGCGCCGCGATTCGAGGTAGCCGCGCGCCACCAGCTTGTCGTAGCTGGCCACCACCGTGGCGCACGACACACTCAAGCTGGCGGCGCACTGGCGGATCGAAGGCATGCGCGCGCCGCCGCGCAGCAGCTTGTCGTCAATGCGCGCCGCCAGCGAGCGCGCAATCTGGTCGATCAGGGTTTCGCCCGAGGCGCGCGACAGCAAATGGAGTGTATTGCTCATATGACCATGACAGTATGTGAAATTATGTGTGGAAGTGTATTTGTACTGTACTGCTATTCACGCCTAGGATAGCAGCATGGATCACACAAATCCACGTCTTTCCCTTACCGCACGCACCAGGAAACCCATGTCTTCACACATGAGCACCGCCACTTCTACCACTCACCCGCCCCGCCTCAGCGATGACCACAAGGGGTTGTTGCTGGGCTTGATCGCCGTCGCCCTCTTCAGCCTGACCCTGCCCTTTACGCGCCTGGCGGTGGCCGAACTCGACCCGACTTTTGTCGCCCTGGGCCGCGCCCTGGTGGCAGCCTGTCTCGCCGGACTGTGGCTATGGCAGCAGCGCGCGCCAATGCCGCGCCGCGAACAATGGTTGCCGCTGGCCTTCGTGTCGCTGGGCTGCGTGCTGGGTTTTCCCTGGCTGACGTCGATCGCCATGCGCAGCCTGCCCGCCTCGCACGGCGCCGTGCTGGTGGGCATCCTGCCACTGGCCACCGCCGTGTTTGCCGTGCTGCGCGGCAAGGAACGCCCTTCCCCGGGCTTCTGGCTGATGGCCCTGCTCGGCACGGCGCTGGTAGTGGCGTTTGCGCTGCGCCAGGGCGGCGGCAACTTCCACCTGGCCGACTGGCTGATCTTTGCCGCCGTGCTGCTGGCGGCACTCGGCTATGCGGAAGGCGGACGCCTGGCGCAAGCCATGCCGGGACAGCATGTGATTTCCTGGGCCCTGCTGTTGGCCGTGCCTTTTGTCTTGCCTGTGGTGCTGTGGAACGCCTGGCCGCAGCGCGCGCTGATGGCGCAGGCCAGCGGCGCGGCCTGGCTGGGCTTTGCGTACATCTCCGTGTTTTCCATGTTTATCGGCTTCTTTTTCTGGTACCGGGGCATGGCGCTGGGCGGCGTGGCGCGCGTGGGACAGACGCAGTTGCTGCAGCCTTTCCTCACCTTGCTGGGCGCGGCCCTGCTGTTGCACGAGCCCTTGACGGGTGAAAGCCTGCTGTTTGCCGGCGCCGTGATCGCCGTGGTGGCCATCGGACGCAAGCTGAAATAGGCCCGCTTGACGCCCATTTGCAACGCCCTTGCGCATGCGGATGGGCACAGCGGCGTGCAAGCCGTACAATACCCCAGCACCATGGCGACGCCTATCCGGCGCCGCTTGCGCACGCACCGCCACAAGCGGGCCAACAAATCCAGCCGGCGCAGCTCGGCATCTTCTGTGAGACTCGTATGAAAATTGAAAATCCGAATCCGATCCAATGGCGCTTTGCCGAACGCGCGGAACAGCTGCAAAGCTCGTTCATCCGCGAAATCCTGAAGATCACGCAGCGTCCCGAGATCATCTCGTTTGCCGGCGGCCTGCCCTCGCCCGCCACCTTCCCCGTGGAAGAAATGAAAACCGCCTTCGACAAGGTCCTGTCGAACAATGGCAAGGTGGCCCTGCAATACGGCCCCACCGATGGCTACCTGCCGCTGCGCCAGTGGATCGCCGACTCGCTTTCCAGCAATGGCAGCACCATCCTGCCCGAGCAAGTGCTGATGACGTCCGGCTCGCAACAGGCGCTGGACTTGCTGGGCAAGGTCCTGATCGACGAAGGCAGCCGCGTATTGGTGGAGACCCCCAGCTACCTGGGCGCGCTGCAGGCGTTTTCCGTCTACCGTCCCGAATTCGTTTCCGTCGATACCGATGACGAAGGCCTGGTGCCGTCGTCGATCGACCCCGTCGCCGATGGCGCGCGCCTCTTGTACGCGCTGCCGAACTTCCAGAACCCGACGGGCCGCAGCCTGTCCGTGGCGCGCCGCGTGGAACTGGTGGAAACCTGCGCCCGCCACGGCCTGCCGCTGATCGAGGATGATCCGTACGGCGCCCTGAGCTACAGCGGCGAGCCCTATCCGAAGATGATCAACATGAATCCGGACGGTGTCATCTACATGGGTTCATTCTCCAAGGTGCTCACGCCCGGCATCCGCCTCGGCTACGTGGTGGCGCCGATGCCGCTGGTGCGCCGCCTGGAACTGGCCAAACAGGCGGCCGACCTGCACACCTCCCAGCTGACGCAGATGGTCGTGCATGAAGTCATCAAGGATGGTTTCCTGGACCGGCATATCCCCAGCATCCGCAGCCTGTACGGCAATCAGTGCCAGGCCATGCTGTCGGCGCTGGAAGAGCACTTCCCGGCCGGCGTCACCTGGACCAAACCCGAAGGCGGCATGTTCATCTGGGTCACCTTGCCGAAACACATCGACGCCATGAAACTGCTCGATGAAGCCATCGCCAACAAGGTCGCCTTCGTGCCGGGCGCGCCGTTCTACGCAAACACGCCGGAAACGCACACCCTGCGCCTGTCGTTCGTGACGGTGCCGCCGGAACGCATTCGCGAAGGCATCGCCATCCTGGGCAAACTGATCGCCGCAAAAATGTAACTCCCCCTCCACGCCCCGCCTGCCGCGGGGCGTGTCCAGCTGCCCAGCGCCAACGGGCACGCATCTTTTCCATCCAAAAACCGCCTTTACGATAGCAACTTCGTTTATTTATTTTTAAAAGTGCCATAAATATAATATTTTACCACCTCGCGCAGCATCGATTTTTTACCCAAAAAATTAGCAAAGCGGTATGATTTGACCGCTGTATCCGATTTAAACCCGGTCAGCATCACCGAAAATGCAGCAAACACTGGCAGCGCAGAGTACATCGAGAAGGCCGGAAGCAATGAGTCCAGGCAATGTGGAGCATTCCCAGCGGCATGAAGCCGCCATTTTGATTGTCGACGATGCGCCGGCCAACCTTGAGCTGCTGCGCAAGCTGATGAACGAACAGGGCTATCAAACCTATGTCGCCACGTCCGGCGAGCGGGCGCTGGCGATCGCCCAGCGCGCCCATCCCGACCTGATCCTGCTCGACGTGCTGATGCCGGACATGGATGGCATCGAAACCTGCCGCCGCCTCAAGCAGCACCCGCTGACGCAGCGCATTCCCGTCATCTTCATGAGCGCCAAGACGGAAACGGAAGACGTGGTGGCCGGCTTCGACTGCGGCGCAATCGATTACATCAGCAAGCCGCTACGCATGGCCGAAGTGTGCGCGCGCGTGCGCGCCCAGCTGCACATCCGCAGCAACAATGAAAACCAGCAGGAACAGGCCGAGCGCCTGCGCACCATCGTCAACAGCATGGCCGAGGGCTTGCTGATCATCGAGGCGGACGGGCGCATCCAGTACACCAATCCTGCCTGCGACCAGTACCTGGGCTATCGCGAAAACGAACTGACCGGACGCTCCATCGCTGAACTGCTCAGCCCCCTGGTGACGCAGGAATATCTCGATTACTTCGCCATGTACGCGGCCAATCCGGAGACGGCGCACAACCACGGCACGCGCGAAGTGGCAATCCGCCACCGCAACGGCACGGCGCTGAGCATGGACCTGACGCTCACGCCCATGTATCTGCGCCAGCCCCTGTATATCGGCCTGCTGCACGACATCACGCACCACAAGCAGTCGGAAGACGCCTTGCAGCGCGCCGCCTACCTCGACCCGCTGACAAAGATCGCCAACCGCCGGCATTTCGACAGCTTCCTGGAAAAAGAGTGGCAACGCGCCGTGCGCTGCGGCGGCGCCCTGTCGCTGGTGGTGCTCGACGTCGACCACTTCAAGCTGTACAACGACAGCCTGGGCCATCCGGCCGGCGACAGCTGCCTGCAACAGGTGGCGCAAGCCATCGCCTCACATGCCGCCCGCCCGGGCGACCTGGCGGCCCGCTACGGCGGCGAGGAATTCGTCCTGCTGTTCGCCGACACGGATGCCGAAAGCGCCCTGCATCTGGCCGAAGCCATCCGCATGCACATCGAAGCACTGCAACTGCCGCATCCGCGCTCCGCCACCTCACCGTGGATCACCGTCAGCATCGGCGTGGCAACCATCTACCCGCACCAGCTGGACGACCGCGAAGCGCTGTTCGTCGCCGCCGACCGCGCCCTGTACGTGGCCAAGGAAGGGGGACGCAATCAGGTGCGCGCCACGCATTCGGGCGGCACGGCCTGGGAAACGGTCAAGGCGCTCGTCCTGCGCTAGCCGCCTTCACCTTCACCTTCACTTTTCAGGATAGCCGGTGATGTCGGCGATCTCGCGATACAGGGGCTGCAGCCGCGCATACATCTTCTGGTACACGCGCCGGTACAGTTGTTCATAGACCTTGCTGTGCCCGGGGTGCGGCTGGAATACCTTGCCCTTGCGCGTCATGGCTTGCACGGCGGAGGGGAAATCCGCATGCCACCCCAGGCCCACGCTAGCGGCGATGGCCGCGCCCAGACCCGAAGTCTCATACACGTGGGCGCGCGCGGCGGGCAAGCCGAAGATGTCGGCCGTCAGCTGCATGGCAGCGTCGCTTTGCGAGCCACCGCCCGCGATGCGCAGCTCCGTAATCACCATGCCGCTGCGCCGCTCGATGCGCTCCTTGCCTTCCCGCAGCGCATACGCGAGGCCTTCGAGGATAGCGCGGTACATGTGTGCGCGCGTGTGCACGTCGCCAAAGCCGATCATGGCCCCCTTCGCTTCCGGGCCAGGCACCTTGATACCCGGGCTCCAGTAGGGCTGCAGCATCAGGCCCATGGACCCTGGGGGCACGGCCTCGACCAGACGGTCAAACAGCGCCTCGGCCGAGAAGCCCCTGCCATCTTCGGCGGCGGCCGCCCGTTCGCGGTCGCCGAACTGCTCCTTGAACCAGTTGACCATCCAGTAGCCGCGGAAGATTTGCACTTCCGTGCTGTAGGCACCCGGCATGGCGGCCGGATACGGCGGAATGAAGCGCGTCACTTCCACGTAGTTGCGGTTGGTCGTGTTGATGGTGGCCGTGGTGCCGTAGCTGAGGCACGCCACATGCGGTTCGACGCAGCCGGCGCCCAGCACTTCGCAAGCCTTGTCGGCCGCCGCCGCCAGCAGGGGCGTGCCCTCCGGGATGCCCGTCGCTGCGGCAGCCGCGGCCGTGATGGCGCCCATGCGCGTGCCCGGCGTCACCAGCTCCGGCAGCATGGACCGCTCAATCGCCAGCGCCTGCCACTTCCAGTCGAAGCGCCCGGCCCAGGCGTGGCGCTTGTAGTCGAACGGGATGTACGCCACTTGCGATCCCGTCGAATCGATATACTTTCCACAGAGGCGGTGATTCAAAAAGCCCGATAGCAGCAGGAACTTGTGCGTGCGGCGCCAGATGTCGGGCTGGTGCGCGCTGATCCAGTTGATCTCGGCCTCGCGGCGGAAGTAGGCGATCGTGCCCTCGAGGCGCATGGCGCGGAAGGCGGCGCGCCACCACGGCGCCAACCGGGGAATCTGGCGCGTGCTGCGCTGGTCCAGCCAGGTGATGGCAGGGCGCAGGGCCGCGCCATGTTCATCCACGTTGACCACCGTGCCGCGCTGCGTGGTCACGGCCACGCCGGCCACCGAGGACTTGGCTATGTCCGTGCTACACCACAGCTGCTGGCACGCTTCGCACACGGCTTGCCAGTAGCCATCGGCGTCATGCTCGGCCCAGCCGGGGTGCTCGGAGTAATACGCTTCGAGGAAGACTTGCGCCTTGGCCGCCAGGTTGCCGTCCCTGTCGAACAGCAGCGCGCGCACGCTTTGCGTGCCATTGTCGATGGCGAGTATATATGGGCCATTGCCCGCTACGGAGGCCATGGCTTATGCCACGCTGGCCAGTGCGGCGCGCAGCGCCTGCAGCAGCGCCTGTGGATCTTTTTCCGGCTGCGCGCTGAACACGGGCGCTTCCCAGTCCTGCCCGCGCACGGCCACCACGCGCAAGCGTCCCTGCGCATTCCAGGCCGGATACCAGCCCACGTCGACGATGTCGCCATTCGCGCACGTGATTTGCAGCAGGTCTTCGCCCAGGTCGTCGACGAGGATAGCCACGGGCTGGCGCAGGTCCAGCGGCGACAGGCTGTCGTAGGTGATGCGGGCGTCGCCCAGCGCCAGGGGCTGGCCAAACAGGGTGGTCTCGATGATGCTCTCCTCTTTTATATTTTATCGTGGCTTTACTCGCCTTGCGGCACGCTGTAATGGCGGCGCCACAGGGCCAGGTAGCGCGCCTGCTCCGCATCCCAGCGTACGTCATCCCACCCCAGCTCACGCTGGCAGATGGCGCGCAGGCGCGGCATGATAGCAAGCGCGCCGCCGGCCAGCTGCAAACCGAGGCGCGTGCGCCGCAGCAGCAGGTCGTCCAGGTGCAGCACGTCCTCGTTGCGCGCGCCCCAGCGCAGCTGCGCCCATAAAGTCTGCGTACCGGGAATCGGGGCAAGTTCGCCCTCGTGCGCGGCATCGCACAGCGCCTGCGCGGCCGCGCCATGACGCCCCAGCAGGCGCGCGCGCTGTTCGCCATCGAGCAGCAAGGCCTTGCCCGACAGGGGCGGCGTTGCGTCAAAGATAGGCAAGGGGCGCAGATCCGCCTGCCAGCCCGGCAGCAGCGGCGCGGCGCAGCGCAGCGCGTCGAGGGCGATCGCGCGAAACGTCGTCAGCTTGCCGCCCGCCACCGTCAGCAAACCGTTTTCCAGCCATAGCGCATGTTCGCGCGCTTCTTTCGACGGGTCAAGCTGGCCGCTGTCGATGACGGGACGCACGCCGGCAAACGTGGCCAGCACGTCGTCTTCGCCCAGCGCCAGCTGCGGAAACTGCCAGCGCAGCGCCGTCATCAGATATGCGAGTTCGCCGCGCGTGATGGCCGGTTCCAGGTCCAGGCTGGCGCCGTGGTCGACATCGGTGGTGCCCACCAGGGTCACGCCCTCCCACGGATAGGCGAAAACGGGACGGCCATCCTGCGGGTGCATCAGGCTGACGGCTTGCGCCAGCGGCAGGCGCCAGGCAGGCAGCAGCAGATGGCTGCCGCGCAGGGGCCGCAGCTTCGGCTTTTCCCCCACCAGGCCGCGCAAGCCATCGGCCCAGGCGCCCGTGGCGTTGATCACCAGGCGCGCGCGCACCGTTGGCTTTCCGCCACCGACGCCATCGATCAAGGTGGCGCCAACGACCCGCTGCCCCTCTCGCAGCAGCGATTCCACGCCCAGGTAATTGACGGCCACGCCGCCATGGCGGCGCGCTTCCTGCAACACGCGCAGCACCAGGCGCGCGTCGTCCGTCTTGGCGTCCTGGTACAGCATGCCGCCCCGCAGCCCATCACGGTTGACATGCGGCGCCAGCATGGCAAAATCAGGGGCATCGACATAGCGGCGCGCGCGCCGGCCCGCCATCACGTCATAGATGGCCAGCCCCAGCATGAACTGGCGCCGCCCCGGTTTCCTGCCGACGTAGTCGCCAAAGGCAAAGCCCTGCGGCTCGACCAGCCCGGCCGCATCCGTCAGCAAGGCTTGCCGCTCATGCACCGACTCGCGCGTCAGCGCGAACTGACCCTGTTTGAGGTAGCGCAAGCCGCCATGCACCAGCTTCGATGAACGGCTCGACGTGCCCCAGGCAAAATCGCGCTGCTCCACCAGCAGCGCCGTCAGGCCGCGCCGCGATGCTTCCAGCAGGATGCCGGCGCCCGTGATGCCGCCGCCGACGATCAGCACATCCCAGTCGCGCGCCAGGACGCCAGGCAACTCCGCCCTGTTCACAATGGGCCTCCGACGTCAGGCAGCAGTTTGCCGGGGTTCATCATGCCCTGCGGGTCGAACTGGCGCAACAGCGCGCGCATGGCGGCGATGCCCAGCTCGCCCTTTTCGGCCGCCAGCCACGGCGCGTGGTCCGTGCCCACGCCATGCTGGTGGCTGATGGTGCCGCCGTTGGCCACGATGGCGGCGCAGGCCGCATCCTTCAGGCTGCGCCAGCGCGCCATGTTTTCTTCATACGTGGGTGCCAGCCGGTACACATACGTGGTGTAGACGCTGGCGCCCTGCGCATACACATGCGACAGATGCGTGTAGGCGTGCACCTGCTCGCCGTGCGCGGCCAGCGCTTTGGTGCCCGCCTGCTCCAGCGCCGCCATCATGAGCGTGACGCGCGGCCAGTCGACGGCCGTTTCCACCGTGTCGATGACATAGCCGTGTTCCCAGGCGCCATTGCGCAGGTAGACGTTGCGAAAGCGCCCCTGTTTCCACTTGTCGCCCATGTGCCGCCCCACATGCACGCCCTTGTGCCGCCGCGCCAGCGCCAGGGCGCCGCGCAGGGCTGCGCGCGCCGGTTTTGTTTCCCCGCTGACGCCTACCATCAGCATGCATTTTCCTTCTGCGCAGCCGCGCAGGGACAGGTAACGCTCCAGCAATCCCACCAGTTTCTTGTGGCCGGCGAGGGTCAGCATGGTCTGCGTTTCGAGCGCGTTCGACAGGCGCAGCATGCACAGGGGCAGGCGCGACTGGGCCAGCGTCCGCACGGCCGCCTGCGCCTGGCCCCAGTCGGCGAAAAACACGGCGTGGAATGCTTCATGGGGCGGCAGCGGCGAGATGCGCACGGTGGCCTGCGTCAGGATGCCCAGCCGCCCTTCGGAACCGAGCACCATTTCGCGCAGGTCGATGCCGGCCGCCGAGGCGGGAAAGGTGGGAATCGTCAGGGTGCCGGACGGCGTTTCCACCTCGCCGCCCGCAAACAATTGCTCGATGCGGCCGTAGCGCAGCGATTGCTGGCCCGACGAGCGCGTGGCGATCCAGCCGCCCAGGGTGGAATATTCGAACGACTGCGGATAGTGACCCAGGGTATAGCCATGCGCGCGCAACTGCGCTTCCAGGTCGGGGCCATACACGCCCGCGCCGAACGTGGCCAGCTGCGCCTCGCGGTCCAGATGGCCCATCGCACACAGGCGGGTGAGACTGAGCGACAGCACAGGGCGCGACCCCGCCGCCACCGTCAGGTGCCCGGCCACGCTGGTGCCGCCACCGTGGGGTATCACGGCCACGCACGCCTGGCGCGCATACGCGAGCAGCTGGCGTACCTGCAGCGCACTGTCGGGAAAGGCCACGCCATCGGGCACCGCGCCGATGCGGCCGTGGCGCAGCTTGAACCAGTCGGGCAGGCTTTGACCGAGCGCATGGCGCACGCGCGTGGCAGGCGTGGTATCGATCAGCGGATGCGGCGCCAGACGCGAAGCGGGAACCCGCGCGCAAGCCTCGTCAAAGGTGGCATCGAGCATGCCGCTGCCCGGCCCCAGGCGCTCACCCAAAAAAGCCAGCGCCTCCGCGCTCAGCGCGTACGTGACGCACTCGTCCCCCCAGCCATTCCAGCGTTGCATCGACATCCCCTGTGTTTGGCCAGTTGCGCGCCACGGCGGCTTGCTATACTGTCCTTGTCTGATCAACAGCATATGCCGCCACAGGCCAAGGGTATTGGTTTTTCATGACAATCGCATTGTTCCATCATGCCAGGCACTGACAGCCACCACGCGGAAGGCAGGGTCGCGGGCGCCTATCTGCAGCCGCTGCTGGAAGCGGCCGGCGCGCACGGCATCGCTGCCGCCACCCTGGCGCGCGCGGCCGGCGTGGCGCCGCACAGCCTGAAAGCGTCAGCGGCCAGCCTGGCCGCGTGCGACTACGTGCGCCTGCTCGATGCGGGTGCGCAACTGGCGGGCGACGCGCATTTCGGCCTGCACGTGGGCCAGCGCGTGCGCATGGGCACCTACAGCGCGTATGGGTTGATTTTGCTCAGTTGCAAAAATGTGGGCCACGCGCTGGAACAGACGGCACGCTATGAACGGCTGGCGCACGACCTGGGCCGCTCGACCCTGCAGCGCGATGGCGCCATCGCGCATTACCGCTGGGCCAGTCACTATCCGGGCGCCAGTCGGCACTTGGTCGACAGTGTCTTTGCCGGCGTCAAGGTGTGCGGCGACTGGCTGGCGGGCATGCCGCTGCCGCCCGCCCGGCTGGCGTTTACCCACGATGGCGGCGGCGACTTGCTGCGCCATACGGCGCACCGCGACGAATACGTGCGCGTGCTGGGCAGCCTGCCCGCCTTCGGCGCGGACGCCAACACAGCCACCTTCGACGCGCAATTGCTGGACTGGCCCGTGCCGAACGCCGACGTCAGCCTGTACCCCGTGCTGTGCCAGCATGCGGAACAATTGCTGGCACAGCGCCAGGCCGAAACGGACACTGGCGGCGGCATCGACGCGCAAGTGCACGCGGCCATCGTGGCAGGCTTGCGCCAGGGTTCGGCCCGGCTGGCCACCATTGCCGCCACCCTGGCCGTCACGCCGCGCACCCTGCAGCGCAAGCTGGCCGACGCGGGCACCAGCTTCCAGGCCCTGCTGGACCAGGCCAGGTACGGCCTGGCGCGCGATTATTTGCGCGAGCCGGATTTGTCCCTGGTCGATATCGCCTTTCTGCTGGGCTACCAGGAACAAAGCGCCTTCAACCACGCATTCCGCGTCTGGGCGGGCACCAATCCCGGCGCCTGGCGCTTGCAGGAAATGCTTGACAGGCAGCAAATCGTTTAGGCGTGCGCGGGGCATGCGCGGCACGTTTTCTGGCTATACTGGCACAGTCAGGTTTTCCAAGATCACTCCAACCCGCAATGCAAAGGATTAATATGCAACTCAAAGACAAAGTCGCACTGATTACCGGCGCCGCCAGTGGTATCGGCAAGGAAATGGCCATTGAATACGCGAAACAAGGCGCCAAGGTCGTCATCGCCGACCTGGTCCTGGAAGCGGCCAGCAAGACGGCCGAGGAAATCAAGCAATCGGGCGGCCAGGCGTTTGCCGTCGCCATGGATGTCTCCAGCGAAGCGCAGGTCGACCAGGGCGTGGCCGATGCCGTGGCCCACTTCGGCGGCGTCGATATCCTGATCAGCAATGCGGGCATCCAGATCATCAGCCCCGTCGTCGACTACCCGTTCGATCAATGGAAAAAGATGCTGGCCATTCACATGGACGGCGCCTTCCTCACCACGCGCGCCTGCATGCGCGAAATGATCAAGGCCGGCCGCGGCGGCGCCATCATCTACATGGGTTCCGTGCACTCGCACGAAGGCTCGCCCTTCAAGAGCGCCTACGTGGCCGCCAAGCACGGCTTGCTGGGCCTGGCCAAGGTGGTGGCCAAGGAAGGCGCGAAAGACGGCATCCGCGCCAACGTCATCTGCCCCGGCTTCGTGCGCACGCCGCTGGTCGACAAGCAAATCCCCGAACAGGCGGCCCAGCTGAACATCAGCGAAGAAGACGTGATCAAGAAAGTGATGCTGAAAGACACGATTGACGGCGAATTCACCACCACCCAGGACGTGGCGCAAACAGCCGTCTTCCTGGCGGCCTTCCCGTCGACGGCACTGAGCGGCCAATCCATCGTCGTCAGCCACGGCTGGCATATGCAATAAATAGGTAACGCATCCGGCAGGCGGCGCCGTCCGCCTGCATCACCGCATCCGAAAGACTTCCCAATTGCAAGACAACTCTTACCGCCACCCGCGCGCGGGCTGGCCGGGGCGCCTGTTTGCCGCGCTCGCCAATTGCACGCATTTCGCCAACATGCGCCAGGCTATCCTGTCCCGCCTGCCCTTCCTGACCCTGCACAGCGACGTGCGCGACGTCGTCTACGTGAGCTGGCTGGTCGACGCCGCTGCCGCGCAGCGATTGCTACCTGCCGGCGTGCCCTTGTGGCAGCGCGGCGGCAAGACGCCATTTACCGTGCTGACCTATCGCCACGGGCATTTCGGCCCGGCTCTGCCCGGTCCGTTACGCAAGCTGCTGCCATCGCCGCTGCAAAGCAACTGGCGTTTCTACCTGGACCACACGCCGCCGGGCGCGCCGGACGTACCCTGCGTATATTTTCTGAAAAATATCATGGATAGCTTGCCGCATGCGCTGGGTACGCGGCTGTTCAGCGATATCTTGCCGACCCACCTGGCGAAATCCATGACACTCGACGTTTCCGCCACACAAGCCCGCTGCACCATTGCCAGCGGCGCCGGCAGCGCCCCTGTCCTGGACGTGCAGGCCGACATCGCTGGCGGCAAGACCCTCGACGGGGATTGGCAGCAGCTGTTTGGCCACTGGCACGATGCCGTTGCCTTCCTGGCTTGCCAGGAAGCGGCCATCGCGCACGTGCCGCGCAACGACAAGCTGGTCTTCGGGGAAATCGACTTGCCCGTTGATGTGGATCAAGTGCAAGCGCTGACAGCCTTGCGTGCCAGCTGCGGCTTGCTGGGGCAGTTGCCGCCCGTGTCCAGCCCATTCGCTTTTCTCGTGCCCAAGGTGCCCTTCAAGGCGCTGTCAGAGCGCCTGCTGTAGCGCGGCGCTCGGTGCGCGCCGGGGCGTGGCAGTACCTGCCTGGCCACTGCGCCGCCGTTCCAGCTTGAACAGTGCCATCGCCTGCTCCAGTTGCAGGGTCTGGTCTTGCAGCGATGCCGAGGCGGCCGCCGATTCCTCGACCAGCGCCGCGTTCTGCTGCGTGACTTCATCCATCTGCGTGACGGCCATGTTGACCTGGCCGATGCCGTGGCTTTGTTCCCGCGAAGCAGAGGCGATCTCTTCCATGATGCCGTGCACGCCCTGCACGGCGCCCAGCATTTCGGCGCTGCTGGCGCCCGCCTGTTGCGCCAGCTTCGCGCCCGCCTGCACTTGTGCCAGCGAGGCCGTGATCAATTGCTTGATTTCCGTGGCGGCCGACGCGCTGCGCTGGGCCAGGCTGCGCACCTCGCCCGCCACCACGGCAAAACCACGCCCCTGGTCGCCCGCGCGCGCCGCTTCGACGGCCGCGTTCAGGGCCAGGATATTGGTCTGGAAGGCGATGCCTTCGATGATGCCCGTAATGTCGCCGATCTTCTTCGAAGAGGCGTTAATGTCCGCCATCATCGTCACCATCTGGCCGACGATTTCGCCACCGCGCCCGGCCAGGCCATGCACCTTGCCCGCCATGTCGCTCGCTTGCACGGCGTTGCCGCTGTTTTGCTGCACCGTGGCCGCCAGCTGCTCCATGCTCGACGCCGTCTGCTGCAGGGCCGACGCCTGCGCTTCCGTGCGGCCCGACAAATCCATATTGCCGGCGGCGATTTCCTGGCTGGCCATGCTGATGCGCAGGAAATTGCCGCGCACATCGCCGACGATGGAATGCAAGTTCACGCGCAACTGGCGCAGCGAGCGCAGCAGCTGCCCCATCTCGTCGCGCCGGGTGGTGTCGAGTTCGCCCGTCAGGTCGCCGCCCGCCATCACGTCGCAAGCCTGGCGCGCCCGCTGCAACGGTTGCAGCACGGCGCGGTGCAAGCTGTGCCAGAAATACAGGGTCGCGCACAAGGCCGCCACGCAAAGGCCCGTCAGCCAGCCGCCCGCGCTGGCCGGCAGCACGCCCGCATCCCACGCCAGCTGCAACACCAATACCGCCGTCAGCAAACCCAGGTTCCAGCCGATGCGTTTGCCCAGCGGCAGGTCGCGCAAGCGCGCAAGCCTGGCCAGCCAGCCCGTGCGCACGGCGGCGCCCTGGCTGATGACGATACCATCGGCCTGCCCTGCCTTGATGCGCGCGTACAGGGCGGACGCCTGCGCCACCTGCTGGCGCGTCGGTTTGGTGCGCACGGACATGTAGCCGACAGCCACGCCATCCTCGACCACCGGTGTCACGTTCGCCAGCACCCAGTAGTAATCGCCATTCTTGCAGCGGTTCTTGACCATGCCGCTCCACGAACGCCCCAAGCGGATGGTGGCCCAGAAATCGGCAAACGCTTCGACCGGCATGTCCGGATGGCGCAAGATGTTTTGCGGCGCACCGATCAATTCTTCCGCACTGTAACCGCTGACGGCGATGAAGTATGGGTTCGCATACGTGATATTGCCTTGCAAGTCGGTAGTCGAGACGATGGTCTCGGTATCGCTCAGCTTGATTTCAGTATCGGTGACGGGAAGATTGAGTCGCATGGTCACATCCTCAGAAGTAGCCCGTACGGTGACGGGTATGCGGACAAGGAACGGTCGCCAGCCAGGAAAGGGACACGGCACTGACACCCTTATTTTAATATTTTATTATTAATAAAATATACTTTATTCCAGCCGTGGCAGCCGCTATGCCACGGCAGGTTCGCCGGCCCAGTAGCGGTCGATGTCCTGCAAGCGCCACTGGGCTGCGCTTTCCGTGGAAACAATGCGCTCCTGGCAACCCGGCGCGGCCAGGTCGATGACGGTCGGGACGATGCAGGTGCCGGCGCGGATGGAAAAGAATACACGCAAGGTGGGCGAGGTCAGCGGCTTGCCAGGCGCTCGTCCCACCACCACGGCCAGGCGTTCCGATTGCAGCCGCACCAGGGTGCCCAGCGGATAGATGCCCAGGCATTTGACGAAGGCGGCAAACAGTTGCGCATCGAGATGCGCGCCGCGCCAGGCGGCCATGCGGCGCAGCGAATCGGCCGGGCACCAGCCCTGCTTGTACGGCCGGTTCGAGGTGATCGCGTCGTACACGTCGCAGATCGCGCCCATGCGCGCAAACAGGCTGATTTCCTCGCCGCACAACCCCTCGGGATAGCCGCTGCCATCGAGTTTTTCATGGTGGTGCAGGCACACGTCGAGCGCCACCGGATCGATCTCGTCCACTTCCTGCAACATGCGGTGGCCGGCGGCCGGATGGGCACGCACGGAAGAAAATTCCGCTTCGCTCAGGCTGCCCGGCTTGTTGAGGATGCTGGACGGCACGGCCATCTTGCCGATATCGTGCAGCAAACCCGCCAGGCCGGCCGAGCGCACCTGCTCCGGCGCCAGGCCCAGCTCCTTGGCCAGCGCCGTCATCAGCGCACACACGGCCACCGAATGCATATACGTATAGTTATCGGCGGTTTTCAGGCGCGCCAGACTCAGCAGCACGTTGCCGCCACGCAGCACCGACGCGGCGATATCGTCGACCAGTTCGTAGGCCTGAGCCGCAGACAAGGCCTTGCCCATGCGCACCTCCTCAAACATCGTCTGCACGGCCTGGCGCGAACGTTCGATCAGGCGCCGGGCATGCGCCAGTTCCTCGTCGCGCGAGCGGGGCGCGTCTGCATCGGCTGCGGGCGTGGGCGCGGCATCGGCGACTGGCGGCGCCACGGCAGCGGACGATGCGCATACCGGTGCGGGTTGCGCCAGCGCCAGCCCGCGCGCCGTGTCGATCCACACCTCGCAAAGGCGTGCCGTGCGGATACGCACCAGGTCAGTTGGCGAATCGAGCAAGAAGGAACGCCTCCAGAAAGGCGTATCGAACCAGGAGCGGCCCAGGCGCTCGACATACATTCCCAGTTGCAGTTCGCTACTCGTTATTTTTTTCAGCAAGGCGGTTCCCCAGACATTCAGATCGCGGCATTTACTTGCGCGTTAGAACCATCATACGCCAAAAAATAAACGATTAAACCAGATAAATTGTTTTATATGGCGAAATCGCAACAAAACAAGAATAATCACCAATTCTATCACTTTCATTAATGTCAAATGGTAAATCAATAAATATATCAATTAAACCATACTGACTTCATTGAATTGCATGCTTCCTGCCGATGATGGAAGCGAATGCCTGCCAGCAACCGCTTGGGCCGCTGCACGGGGATGATGCGAGGAAAGGAAGTGCGCCAGCGCCAAGCGCCCCGAAGTGGGGCTGGCGCCATGGGGAGAGGGGGACTGCCTGCCGCTTAGCGTGGCACGTAGCGCCAGTTGGCGTTTTCCAGAATGAACGTCAGTTCCGTCTTGATGCCTTCCGGACGGCTCGGCACGCTCAATTCCGTATCGCATACCAGGTAGCCCGTCTTGCGCTTGACGTCGCACTCGTTGACGGCCTTGACCTGCATGGTGCTCTGCGCTTCCTGCATCTGCACATCCTTGGCCGCTTCCGGATCGCGCGCCACTTCTTCCTTGGCCCAGGCGCGTATCATCGTTTGCGCCTCGGCCGGCGACGGTCCCGCGAACTTGGCGTGCTTGCGCTCGACGCCGATCCAGGTACCGCCATCGTTACGCAGCGGCAAAACCATGAAGGCGTCGCGCATGCCGGCACTCATGTTCACCAGGCACACCACCTCGCCTTGCACTTCCTGCGACTCCTGGCAGCCGGCCAGGCTGGTAACCTTGACGGCGATCGGTACCGGCATAGCCGATTGCATCCTGGCTTGGGTTTTGGCCACGCCTGCCTGCACGGCAGCCTGGATGTGCTCCAGCGTGGGCATGGTAGCGGCATGGGCCGGCAAGGCGGCGAACAGGGCGGCGGCGGTCAGGGCGAAGGAAGTCAGGCGCATGGGTGTCGAAAGTAGTGAGCTAAGGCCGGCAGTCTAGCACTTTGCATAAAAACAGCTGTTTCTCTAGAGACATTTATCCAGCGTCGGACGCAAGAAAGGCGCCGCCCGCATCCGCCTGTCCGCGCAGGCGCAAGCCAATGGCGCGCAGCATCTCGACCAGCTCGCGCAGACGCAGACCCTCCTCCGTCAGTTGGTACTCGACCTTGACGGGCACTGCCGCGTAAATCGTGCGCGTCAGCAAGCCTGCCTCTTCCAGCGCGCGCAAGTCCAGGGTCAGCATGCGCTGCGAGATATTCGGTACGGCGCGGCGGATTTCGCTGAAGCGCTTCGGTCCCGCCATCAGATAACTGAGCAGCACGATGCGCCAGCGCCCGCCCAGCAGTCGCATGGCTTCTTCCACGGCGCAGCCGGAGACATTGTCTTTCATGGTTGGCTTCCCACCTGGTATAAAAAATGTACCTATACCACATTATTCTGCCTTCTTCCAAATAGTAACCATTGCCCTTAGACTGCCCTTCCCTCACCCCATTGGAGTTTCGACTTGGAAACCACCCTGATCTACAGCGTGCCGTTCGGCTGCTCGTTTGCCGCCATCGCCGCCCTCGAATGGAGCGGCTTGCCGTATCGCCTGGCCCGCGTGGAAGCACGCGACCCGGCCAGCAAGCAGCATCCCGCCTTTCTCGCCATCAATCCGCTGGGCCAGACGCCGGCCCTGCTCACGCACGCGGGCGCGCCGCTGCTGGAAAGCATGGCGATTCTGCTGCACCTGGCCGCCCGCGCACCGCACAAAGGCCTCGGTTTTGCCCAAGGCACGCCCGCTTACGACCGCCTGAACAGCGTGCTCTCCTTTCTGCACACGACGTTTCATGCCGCCTTCATGCCCGCCTTCCAGGCATCGCGCGCTAGCGCCGGCGATACGCGCGCGGCCGTCTGGCGCGAGATGGCCGTCGAGAAGGTCAACAAAAGCCTGGCGCACCTGGAGCACCTGCTTGCTGGCCGCCGGTGGCTGGCAAGCAACGCCGCGCCGACCATCTCCGAGGCCTACCTGGCCGCCACGGCGCGCTGGGCCGAACCGCTGCAGCTGGCCCGCCTGGCCGACTATCCGCGCGTGGCGCGCCTGCTGGCCGCGCTGGAACAAGACCCCGGCATCCGCTTTGCCCATGCCATCGAGGCAGGCTTGCCAGCGGCCAGCCAGGGAGGTTTCCTGGGCCACGTGGCGCTCGACCAACTGGCCACTCCGGCCGGCTAACCGGCGGTCAACTCCCGCAGCAAGCGCGTCTTTATTGCTATGATGTCGGGCTGCCGGCGGTACAGCCGGCCACGTCAATACCATATCGATAACGTCGTCATAAAAATCGGGAGTTTGAATGAGTTTACGTCTGCTGCTCTTGGGAGCATTCAGTGCCGCCATGGCCACCGCCGCCGTTGCTGCAAAACCGGCGCTGGCCGCGCCACGCGGTTTCACCGTGGAAGACATGGTTGCCATGGAACGCGTAGGTAGCCCCGTGCTGTCGCCGGACTCCACGCGCGTCGTCTACACGGTGCGCACGACCAACCTGGACAAAAACCGTGGCAACACGCAGCTGTGGATGATCGACCTGCGCGCACCGAACGCGGCGCCGCGCCAGCTTACGCGTGGCGAAGCCAGCGCCGGCGACCCGCAATGGTCGCCGAACGGCGACGCCATCTACTTCCTCTCAAGCCGCTCCGGCTCCTCGCAAGTGTGGCAGCTGCCCCTGAACGGCGGCGAAGCGGCCAAGGTCACCGACCTGGCGCTGGACGTGGACACTTATCGCTTGTCGCCGCAGGGCGACCGCCTGGCCTTCAGCATGGGCGTCTTCCTCGATTGCGCGGACATCGCCTGCACGAAAAAACGCCTCGATGAAAAAGCCAAAAACAAGGCGACCGGCATGGTCTACGAGCAGATGTTCGTGCGCCACTGGGATACCTGGGCCGATGGCCGCCGCAACGCGCTGTACTCGGCGCCGATCGACGCCAGCGGCAAGGTCAGCGCCGCGCCCGTCAGCCTGAGCGGCAGCCTCGATGGTGACGCGCCATCGAAGCCGTTCGGCGACAATGGCGAATACCATTTCAGCCCGGACGGCAAGACGGTGGCCTTCTCCGTGCGCGTGGCTGGCCGCACGGAATCGTGGTCAACCAACTTCGACGTCTACACGATTCCTGCCGCTGGTGGCCAGGCGCCGCGCAATCTCACCGCCGACAATCCGGCCTGGGATGCGAAAGCCACCTACTCGCCAGATGGCCGCACCCTGGCCTATGTCGCCATGACCAAGCCGGGCTTCGAAGCGGACCGTTTTCATCTGGTGCTGATGGATGTCGCCACTGGCAAGAAGCGCACCGTGGCCGATGATTGGGACCGCTCCGTGGCCGACTTCCGCTGGACGCCCGACAGCAAAGCTTTCCTGGTCGCCGCCGACGACGTGGGCCAGCACCGCTTGTTCCACATCGACGCGGCCAGCGGCAAGGTCGCTGCGCTGACGGGCAAGGGCGCCGTGGGCGACTTCGACGTGCGCGGCAATACCATCGTGCTGGCGCAAGCGAACCTGGCCTCGGGCGCGCAGCTGTACACGCGCAAACTCGACGCGAAGTCGGAAAACGCACCGATGGTCCAGCTGACGAAGCAGAATGCGGCAGCCCTGGCCGACGTGCGCTTCGGCGAATATGAACAGTTCTCGTTCGCCGGCGCGAATGGCGAGACCGTGTATGGCCACGTGATGAAGCCATGGAATGCCAAGGCCGGTGAAAAGTATCCGGTCGCCTTCCTCGTCCACGGCGGCCCGCAAGGCAGCTTTGGCAACAGCTGGAGCTACCGCTGGAATCCGCAAGTGTATGCGGGCGCCGGCTACGCCACCGTCTTCATCGACTTCCATGGTTCCACCGGCTATGGCCAGAAGTTCACGGATTCCATCAGCGGCGACTGGGGCGGCAAGCCGCTGCTCGACTTGCAGAAGGGCCTGGAAGCGGCCACCAAAAAATTCCCATGGCTGGACCGCGAGCGCAGCTGCGCGCTGGGCGCGTCGTACGGCGGCTACATGATGAACTGGATCGCCGGTAACTGGCCGGACGGCTTCAAGTGCCTGGTCAACCACGATGGCGTGTTCGACAACCGCGGCATGGCTTACGCGACGGAAGAACTGTGGTTCACCGAGTGGGAAAATGGCGGCCCCTACTACGACGCGCCGGCCAGGCACGAACAGTTCAACCCCGTGAACTTCGTGAAGAACTGGAAGACGCCGATGCTGGTAGTGCAGGGCGACCTGGATTTCCGCATCCCTACCGCGCAAGGCCTGGGCACCTTCACGGCGCTGCAGCGCCGTGGCATCCCGAGCAAGCTGCTGGTCTTCCCGGACGAAAACCACTGGGTGCTGAAACCGGCCAATTCGCTGCTGTGGCATCACACGGTGCTCGATTGGTTGAATACCTACACGAAAAAATAACCAATAAAGCAAAATCAGGGGTCAGACCCGTCGGGGGAATACGTCCCAGTGGGACGTATTCCGATCGCGAAGCGACTGACCCCAGCTCTTTGCCGTTGGGTTTAATAGCTACTGAGCGCCTTGGCAAACTTCACGATCCACAGCCGGCTTGGACGCTCGCGGTCGTCGCCGCGCGCCACGCGGATGGTGTTGGCGGCATTGCAGCCGGCCGCGCTGCTGGTGACGATGACGCCGTTCGCGTCGACCGTGCACTTCGTGACGTCGGCGCCATCGACTTCCACGCCATTCGCGTCAAAGATCTTGGTTTTCAGGCCGAAGTCGTTGTCGTTGGCCAGCGCGATGGTGGAGTCATCGATCAGGGTCAGGCCTTCGGCCTTTTCCGCCGCCCAGCCGATGGCGTTCAAGTCCAGCAGCAGAGTTTTCTTCAGCGGCGTGACGACGGCCCAGTCGGCGCCATTGACGGCCGCGCCGCCCATGCTGCTCTTTTCCAGGTCGGAGGTCGTCGCGTTGAAGGCGGCGGCCGCGATATCGGTGGCGCCCTTCAGTTCGACCAGCATCAATTTGTTGAAGACCTTGCCCGAAGGTGCTGCGCCCTGCTCGATGACGAGGAACTTGCCGCCGCCCAGCGCCACCATGTCGCCCAGCTTGGCGTTGCCCGTGCGGCCATCCTGGTAATCGGCCGCATTCAAGGGGTAGGCGAACATTTTGCCGCTGGTGCCCGTCGTCGGGTCGAATTCGATCCAGCGCGTAAAGCGGGCAAAACGCTCCACCTGTTCATTTTTCTTCGTCACCGAGTACGGCGCCGTGCCATCGGACAGGGGGCTTTGCAGGAAGGCGTACAGCTTGTCATTGCTCGTGTCGAGTGTCATGCCTTCCATGCCGCGGTTCGCGCGGCGCTTGGCGAACAGCGCCGGCAAGCCCTTGCCCGGCTCGTAC
Organism: Janthinobacterium kochi; assembly: GCF_051380715.1. Classification (NCBI taxonomy): domain Bacteria; kingdom Pseudomonadati; phylum Pseudomonadota; class Betaproteobacteria; order Burkholderiales; family Oxalobacteraceae; genus Janthinobacterium; species Janthinobacterium kochi. The sequence goes on along the minus strand of NZ_JBNYXO010000005.1, from coordinate 231,458 downwards.
TTGGCCTGGATGACGCCTGTGGCGGCATCGATCTTGATGATGAAGGGGCCGTATTCGTCGGAGACCCACAGCGCATTGCGCTTCGCATCGACGACGATGGCTTCCGAATCGAGGCCGCCCGCGTTGAAGACCGCCTTGCCGGTCGCGTCGAACTTCATCGCATCCATGACGGGAATCTCGGCCGAATTGCCCACCGCGCCCACGGGCACGGGCAAACCCGAGCTGTTGACCGTGGCCGACACCTTGATCGGCGTGCTCGATGCCAGCACGGCGCCATTCTTGCCCACCGTGATCACGCCGAACGAAGGCGTGAAGCTGGGCGACGGGAAGATCTTGCTGCCGATCGTGCCCTTGCCCGAAGGGTCGGGCACGATCGGGCCGTCGCCGTTCGGGCCACGGTCCGTCAAGCCATAGAATTCCAGGTCGCCCGCTGCATTCTTGCCCTTGTAAGCCAGGCCCGAGCCATACGACGGCAGGAAGCCGTTCGGGAATTCGCCCTTGACCTTGGCATTCGCGCCTTCGTACGGCACGTAGAATTTATCGGCCGCCTGAATCTGGTAGCGCGTCACCGTCACTTTCACTTCACCAACCGGATTGGCTTGCGTCAGCGCCTCGTTGACGGGCGCGCCTGCTTTCGAGGCAAGGGTGTCTTCGAAATGCTCGCGCACCAAGGCGCGGCGCTCGGCATCGACCGTGCGGCCGGCGAATTTCCCGCCCACGCTGCTCAAGTGTGCGGCCAGGGCCGCGTTGAAGACGGCCGGCGCGCTACCAAAGTCCAAGGTCTTGCTGGCCAGCGCCGCCTTCACTTCGGGCGTCAGCCTGATGCCGTTCGACGGATCGCTGTCGTCATCGAGCAGTTGCAGGGCCAACAGGCGGTTGACGACCTTATCGTCCGCCACGTTCGTGCTGGCGGCCAGCGCCAGCGGCGTGACGACGGCGCCACATGGCGCCGAACCCAGGGCCAGGCCGCCCACGCTGAAGGCCACCGTATCGCCCGGGTTGCACATGAATTCGCCCTTGGCGTTGGTACTGGCCTTGGCCGCGCTGCCGGCCACGTAATCGAGTCCTTCCACCGCGCCATCGAGGAACACGCCCGTCTGCGCCACGGGCTTGGAAGGTTCCGCCGGCGTACTATCGCTGCCGCCGCAAGCGGCCAGGGTCAGGCTGGCGGCGATGGCCAACAGGGTCAGTTTCGGGGTCGACGTTACGGCAGCGTTCATGCATTCCTCGGCTAAAGTGGGATTGAAGCCGTGGAGAGTAACTGGGCAAAGTGACAAGGTAATGACAGCGGCTAGGCCAGTGGCGTATCCGCAACAGGCCCGCCGATGCCGCCAAAGCGGCCGTCGGCCTGACGCCGGAATTCCTTGGGCGTGACGCCCTTCACCTGCAGGAAGCGGCGGTTGAAATTGGCCACGTTCTGGAAACCCACGTCGTAGCAGACGTTCGACACATAATGATCGGTATCCATCAGCAGCTGGCAGGCCTTGTTGATGCGCAGGCGGCTGATGAAATCCGTGAAGCTGTTGCCCGTCGCCTTGCGGAAAAACCGCGAGAATTTACTCAGCGACATGCCCACCTGCTCGGCCAGCATTTCCGCCGAAATCGGCTCGCGGTAATTGTCCGTGATGTAATTGAGGACGGAATTAACCTTGGCCAGGGTGGCGTCATCGTCGTACGAGCGCAGCGAGGCGCTCGACAGCAAGCGGTAGTTGGCCGTGCGCGCCAATTTGCTCATTAATTGCACGAATTCGGCGAAGCGCTCGGCGCCATGCGTGACGCGGATGCGCGCCAGGTGCTGCTCGGCCTCGTGGCCCATCTCGAAAAACTCAACGCCATAGCTGGAGCGCTCCAGCAGGGGCAGCAGCTCGCGCAATTCGGGGACGACGCGCGCAGCGCCGGCCAGCGGCGCGTGGGCGAACTGCACGATCATGTCGCGCAGGGCCACGCCGCCTTCCGGCATCACGTTGGAAATCCAGTTATGCGGCAGGCGTGGGCCCGTCAGCACCAGGTGGCCGGGCGAGAATTCGCCGATATAATCGCCCACGAACAAGCGCCCGCTGGTGGCGACGATCAGGTGCAGCTCATACTCTTCATGGCAGTGCCAGCGCACGCGCGAGCTGGGATAGCCATGTTCCAGGTAATTGATGATGCCGTCGTAGCTTTCCCGTTCCAGCTCGGGCGCCTTGCGCTCGCTGTCCTTCTGCCACAGGTGTTCCATGCTTGTCTCTCCCAGGCTGTCCCCGCCCGTGCCATCGAATGTACCTCAAAAAGTCTCATCCACCAAAACGGCCCAGCGCCTGCTGGCGAAACTCCTTCGGCGTCATGCCCTTCAATTCCAGGAAACGCCGGTTGAAGTTGGCCACGTTATTGAATCCCGCCTCGTAGCAGATGTTGCTGACATAGCGTTCCGTCTCCATCAGCAGCTGGCACGCCTTGTTGATGCGCAGGCGGTTGACGAAGTCCGTGAAGCTGTTGCCCGTGGCGCTGCGAAAGAAGCGCGAAAACGTCCGCTCGGGCATGTCCACCTGCTCGGCCAGCTGTTTCAGCGAAAACTGGCTGCTGTAATTGTGCACGATGAAGTTGATGGCTGAACTGATCCGCGCCAGGGCCACGTCGTCGTCGCTCGACTGCATGGGCACCGTCGACAGCAATTGATAATCGCTGGTCTGCGCCAGTTCCCCCAGCAAGGTCAAAAACTCGATGAAGCGCGGCAGGCCGCTGCTGTCGCGGATGCGCCGGAAGCGCCGCAGCGACTGCTCGCTGACGGCGAAAAATTCCACGCCATGCAGTGCGCGCTGCAGCAGCGGGAAAATCCCTTTCAGTTCCGGGATGGCGGCTGCCATCGACGCCAGCGGCGCATGCGAAAACTGAAGCACCATGTCGCGCAGCGCCACGCCTTCGGGCGGCGTGTCGAGCGAGACCCAGTTGTGCGGCACGCGCGGTCCCGTCAGCACCAGGTGGCCGGGCGCAAACTGGCCGATATAGTCGCCCACGAAGACCTTGCCGCTCGTCTCGACGATCAGGTGCAGCTCGTACTCGTCGTGGTAATGCCAGCGCACCAGCGCATTCGGATAGCCATGCTCCAGGTAGCGGATGAAGCCGAAACTGCCTTTCGGCTCGAAGCCGGGCGTGGCGTCGCGCTGCTGTTCCAGCTCCATCTGCGGCAAGACAGCATCGGCTTTGCGTGGCATGGCGCGCCCTCCCCGTCAGGCCACGACCTGTTCCAGCGCGGCGCGCGCGCCCAGCCCGTACAGGCTGGCCAGTGCCTGCCCCACCGCCTGCGTAAACGCGGGCGTGTCGCTCAAGTCGCCGAACAGTTCGCGCAGGGACAGCAGCGCCTTGGCGTCCGAGCCGCCCTGCAGCGCCAGCGCGCGCAGGCGCGCCGCATACGGGTCGTTCAGCGGCATCTCGCGCCCCGCTTCGTCGTGGCCTTCCAGGTAGCGGAACCAGCACGCCACCGTGAAGGCCAGCAGCTTGACCGCGCCACCCTGGGCCAGCGCTTCGCGCACGGACGGCAGCACGAATTTCGGGATGCGCGCGGAACCCTCCGTGCCGATGCGCGCCAGCTGGTCGCGCACGGCCGGATTCGAAAAGCGCCCGATCAGGGTGTCCTTGTAGCTGGCCAGATGTATGCCTTCCACGGTATCGAGCAGGGGCGTGACTTCGTCATCCATCATGCGCCGTACCAGCTGACGGATGCCTGTATCAAGCATCGCTTCATGCGCAAACGTGTAGCCGAGCTGCATGCCGATGTAGCACAGGGCCTGGTGGCTGGCATTCAAGAGACGCAGCTTCATCTTTTCATACGGCAGCACGTCGTGCGTCATCTGCGCGCCCACCTTTTCCCAGGCCGGGCGGCCCTGCGGGAATGCATCTTCGATGACCCACTGGCGGAACGGCTCGCACACGACAGGCCAGGCGTCGATGACGCCAAAGGACTCGCGCACCAGCGCCCGGTGTTCATCCGTGGTGGCCGGCGTGATGCGGTCGACCATGCTGTTGGGGAAGCTGCCATGCGTGGCCAGCCAGCGCGCCAGTTCCCCGTCGCGCAGGGCGACAAAGGCCAGCAGCATCTTGCGCGTTACGTCGCCATTGTTTTGCAGGTTATCGCAAGACATGATGGTAAACGGCGCCAGGCCATGCTGGTGGCGCAGAGCCAGGGCGGCGGCCAGGTAGCCAAACGAGCAGCGCGGCGCATGCGGGTGCGCCAGTTCATGCACGATGTCGGGGTGGTTCGCATCGAATTCGCCCGTGCCCTGGTTGACGTAGTAGCCGCCCTCCGTGATGGTCAGCGCGACGATGCGCGTGCCAGGGTCGGCAAGCTTTTCCAGCACGGCTTGCGGCTCGTCGGGCGCATACAGGTATTCGCCGATGCAGCCGATGATGCGCGCGCTGTCGCCGGCCGCGCTGCGCTCGATCACCGTGTACAGCCCGTCCTGCGCCTGCATGGCGTCGCGCATGGCCGCGTCGGTCGCCAGCAAGCCCACGCCGCAATAGCCCCATTGCTCGTTTCCGGGCAAGGCCAGCAAATCGTCGAGGTACACGGCCTGGTGGGCGCGAAAAAAACCGCCCACGCCGATATGCACGATGCTGGCCACGAGCGCGCCGCGCGCATACGCGGGCACGGCAACGTTGGCTGGCAGCTTTGCCAGATTCGCCTGGTTCAATGCGATGGCGTCCATTACAGCGCTCCTTTCGCCGCCGCGTAGGTCTTGCCGGCGCGGTCAAAATAATGGACGAAGCCCGGCTCAAACGTCAGATGCGTCTGCTGGCCCGGCTGCAGGCTGCTGCGTTCCGCGCCGCGCGAGACCAGCTGCACATTGTTCGGTAGGCGCACATAGGTCAGGGTTTCCACGCCCAGGGACTCCACCAGGTCGACGGTGACGGGCACGCTGCCCGGCTGCGCCGCGCCCAGGTGCACGTGCTCCGGGCGGATGCCGACGAAGCCGTCCGCCTGTGCCGCGCTGCCTGCCTGCGCCAGCAGCTGCGGCGCCGCGTCGGCCGGCACCACGTTCATGCTGGGCGTGCCGATGAATTGCGCCACAAAGCGGTTGGCGGGATGGTCATACAGTTCCAATGGCGAGCCATGCTGCTCGATCTGCCCATCGCGCAGCACCACCACGCGGTCGGCCAGGGTCATCGCTTCGACCTGGTCGTGGGTGACGTAGATGGTGGTGGCGCCCAGTTCGCGGTGCAGCTTGGCGATCTCGATGCGCGTCTGCACGCGCAGGGCCGCGTCCAGGTTCGACAGCGGTTCATCGAACAAAAACACTTTCGGGTCGCGCACGATGGCGCGGCCGATGGCCACCCTCTGGCGCTGGCCGCCCGACAGCTCTTTCGGCGTGCGCTCCAGGTACTTTCCCAGGTCGAGGATGGCGGCAGCCTTGTCGACTTTCTCGCGGATGATGGCCGGATCGACGCCGGCCAGTTTCAGCGCGAACGACATGTTCTGGAACACCGTCATGTGTGGATACAGCGCATACGACTGGAACACCATCGCCAGGTCGCGCTTGGACGACGGCAGATTCGTGATATCGCGCCCGTCGAGTGACAGCTTGCCGCCGTCGATCGGTTCCAGGCCCGCGATCAGGCGCAGCAAGGTGGATTTTCCGCAACCTGACGGCCCCACAAAGACGACGAATTCACCTTGTTGGATGTCCAGGTCGATGCCCTTGATAGCGCGGTGTTCGCCAAAGAATTTCTCGATATTGCTCAGTTGAAGGTAAGCCATGATTGTCTCATTTCTGATTTGTTTTTCGATGCTACTTGACTGCGCCAAAGGTCATACCCTGGACCAGTTGTTTTTGGCAGAACCAGCCCAGCGCCATGATGGGCACGATCGCCATCAGGGAAGCGGCCGACAATTTGGCCCAGAAGAGTCCTTCCGGACTGGAATACGAGGCGATCAGCCAGGCCAGGGTGCCCGCGTTGGAGGCGCCCAGATTCAGCGACCAGAACGATTCATTCCACGACCACACCATGCACACGAGGGCCGTGGAAGCGATGCCGCCCACGGACAGAGGCAGCACGACGTGGCGGAATTCATCCCACACGGTGGCGCCATCCATGCGCGACGCTTCCAGGATTTCACGCGGCAGCTCCTTCATGCTCGTATACAGCAGCCAGATCATGATGGGCAGATTCATCAGCATGAACATGATGGTCAGGCCGATGCGCGTGTCGAGCAAGCCGAAGTACTGGTAGCAGATATAGATGGGCATCAGCGCGCCCACGCCGGGCATGTAGCGCGAACTGAGCATGAATTTCAGCAAACCGATGGTGCCGCCCGTGGGAAAGAAAGCCATCGAATACGCGGCCGGAATGGCGATCAAGAGGCCAATGGCCGTCGAGACCACGCTGGTAAACAGCGAGTTCCACGCGTAACCGAAGTAATTGTCGCGCGCCAGCACTTCGCGGAAGCTGTCGAAGGTCGGCGTGAAGAACAGCAGCGGCGGCGTAGAAATGGCTTGGCCTTCCGTCTTGAAAGCCATCAGGCCCAGCCAGAAGATGGGAAAGAACAGCAGCAGCGCGCACAGCCAGGCGGCGGCCGTGCGGCCATACAAATTGAGTTTGCTATGCATCAAGGTCTCCTTATTTCGACAGATTCTTGCCGATGACGCGCATCAGGAAGAAGGCGGCGATGTTGGCGATGAGCACGGCGAACAGGGCACCGGCCGAGGCCGCCCCCACGTCATAGGACAGCAGTGCCTGCTGGTAAATCATGAAGGTGATGGTGGTCGTATCAAAGCCGGGACCGCCGCCCGTGGTGGTGAAGATTTCCGCAAAGATCGACAGCAAAAAGATCATCTCGATCATCAGCACCACCGAAACGGCGCGGCCCAGGTGGGGAATGTAGAGGTAGCGCAACTGCTGCAAATAGGTGGCGCCATCCATGCGGGCCGCTTCCAGCTGTTCGCGGTCCATCGATTGCAGGGCCGTCATGAAGATCAGGCAGGCAAACGGCAGCCATTGCCAAGACACCATCATGATGATGGAAAACAGCGGGTGGGCCGACAGCCAGTCGACGGGCGTGGCGCCAAAGAAGATACTGATTTGCGCGAACAGGCCGTAAATCGGATTGAGCAGCATGTTCTTCCACATCAGGGCGTTCACGGCCGGCATGACGAGAAACGGCGAGATCAGCAGCACGCGCACGATGGCGCGCCCGGGGAACGCTTCATTGATCAGCAGTCCCAGCGCCGTGCCCAGCACCACCGTGATCAGCATGACGGAAAACAGCAAAGTAAACGTGTTCTGCAAGGCCGGCAGGAACGAGGCATCGGTAAAGAAAAAGTGAAAGTTGGCCAGCCCATGGAAAGGATGGCCGCTCGGATCGAGCATGGAATAGCGCACGAACGCGTAAAACAGGGTAATCAGCAGCGGAATGACGGAAATGACGGAGACGGCGACCACGGCCGGCGTCAGCAAAGCCCGGGGGATAATGCGTTTCATAATGTTCTCTTGGGGCAAGGGGAAATCTGGGGTCAGACCCGGCGGGGGAATGCGGCCCAATGGGACGCATTCCGATCCGAAGGACTGACCCCGGCTTTACACTATTGGGGTACGCAAACTATGCAGCAGGCCTACTTGTAGTAGCCACCTTTACGCATCTCCCGCTCAGCCGTCTGCTGCGACAATTCCAGCGCCTGGTCCACCGTCACCTTGCCCAGCAGCGCTGCCGCCATCTGCTGGCCAGCGGCCACGCCGATCACCTGGAATTCGGGGATGGACGCGAATTGCACGCCCACGTACGGCGACGGCAACATGGTGCTTTGTACGGCGCGCGTGGTGGCCAGGGCCTTGCCTTCGGCGGCGGCAAATTTCGCCGCTTTCTGGAATTCGGGGCTGGCATACGTCGATTTGCGCGTGCCCGTTGGCACGTTGGCCCAGCTGGTTTCCTTGGCCACCAATTTCACGTAGTCGGGCGACGTGGCCCAGTTGATGAAGCGCTGCGCTTCATTCGGGTGCTTGGAGCTCGCTGGGATGGCGAGCGACCAGATCCACAGCCAGTTGGCGCCCCGCTCCGTCACGCCCACGGGCGACTGGGCAAACGCCACCTTGTCGGCCACCTTGCTTTGCTTCGGGTCCGTGATGAAGGAGGCGGCAATCGTCGCGTCGATCCAGATGCCGCACTTGCCCTGGTTGAACAGCGCCAGGTTTTCATTGAAGCTGTTGGCGGCTGCGCCCGGCGGGCCGTATTTCTTCATCAAGTCGACATACATGGTGACCGCGTCTTTCCACGGCTTGCTGGTAAATTGCGGTTTCCACTGCATGTCGAACAGCTGGCCGCCGAAGGAATTGGCCATGGTGGTGATCAGCGCCATGTTGTCGCCCCAGCCCGGCTTGCCACGCAGGCAGATGCCGTACACGCCGTTGGCCGGGTCATGCAGCTTGGCCGCCACGTCGCGCAACTGGTTCCAGGTAGGACGGTCTTCGATCGTCATGCCGGCTTTTTTCACCAGGTCGCTGCGGTACATGATCATCGAGCTTTCACCATAAAACGGCGACGCGTACAGCTTGCCATCGCCGGAGAGGCCCTCGCGGATGGCCGGCAACAAGTCGTCGATATCGTATTTGGCGTCTGGCTTGATGGGGATCAGCCAGTTTTTCTTGCCCCATATGGGGGTTTCGTACAGGCCGATGGTCATCACGTCGAACTGGCCGCCCTTGGTGGCGATATCGGTGGTCATGCGCTGGCGCAAGACGCCCTCTTCCAGGGTCACCCATTTGAGCTTGATATCGGGATTGGCTTGCTCGAAGAACTTGCTGAGCTTTTGCATTTCGATCATGTGGCCGTTGTTGACGGTCGCAATGACCAGGTCGGTGGCGGCAAAAGCGGACGAGCTGAGGCAGCCGGCGATCAGCGCGGCAATGGCGGAACGTTTCATTGTGTGTCTCCAGTGTTTTTTGTCGTTGGCAATGCTCAGGTACTTGGCACCACGACCACAATGTAGCACCGGACTTTGATACTTTCTGATACTCCAAAACCGCAATTCGATACTCTTTTGCAGGCCCTCTATGCATCAGAGTATCGATATTAAGTAAAAACAACACTTTGAAAGAAAGTATCGTCACTTGTTCGTTTTGTATCAGGCTGGTCAAAAAAGCGCTGCTAGACTTGATTTTCGGCATTAGACCGTGTGCGGTGGCCGCCTCCCGGGGCGCCGCCGCTACCACCTACATCTTTCTGGAGACCGCATGAACCGCACTGCACTGAAAACCTTACCTGCCCTGCTCCTGGCCATCGCCAGCGCTTCCGCCCTTGCCGACCCCATGTACCCAGGTGATGCCGAAGGCTTCCATGGCTACCTGCGCGCTGGCGCCGGCAGCAATACCTCCGGCGGTGGCGGTTCGCAAGGCTGCTTCGGCCTGGGTGGCAACACCATGAAGTATCGTCTGGGCAATGAGTGCGACGCCTACACGGAATTCGGCTACACCAAGTCCGTCGCCAAGTCCGGCGGCGTGAACTACCTGGCCACCATCTGGGTCAACGCCTACGCACCGAATTCCGATTTCGGCGACAACAAGCTGGGCATCGTCAAGGCCTATGTCGAAGCGCAGGGACTCGATTTCCTGAACGGCGGCACGGCCTGGATCGGCAAACGCTTCTACTACCGTCCTGACATCCACATGCTGGATCTGCAATACATCAACATGAACGGCACGGGCGCCGGCCTGGACCGCATTCCTGCGGGCCCAGGTAAATTTTCGTATGCCTTCTTCAAGGACAACGATATCGCCCAGCGCGATGACGACAAAGGCACGCGCAGCGGCGTACCGGGTGCTTACCTGGGCACCAAATCGGCCGTGCGCCAGAACTTCATCTACGGTGAAATTCCTGTCAACAACAACGGCACGCTGGACCTGGCCGCGACCTACATCATCGGCGAAGGCAAGGATGACGCCATCCTGGGCAAGCGCAATAACGGCTGGCAGCTGTCGGCCTTCCACCGTCAAGCGAAAGTCTTCGGCGGCGGCAACACCTTCGGCGTGCAGTACGGCGTCGGTCCTGGTGTCGGTGGCGCGGGCAACGGCCAGTTCGGCGCCTCGGGCGACACCGGCTACGGTTCGGACCGCAAGCGCACGCGCGTCTTCAATGACATGGCGATCCAGCCGATGGCCAACTTCGGCATGGAATTCGTCGCCCTGTGGCAAAAAGACGAGTCGAACGCCAACGGTTCCTCGACCTGGACCTCGGTCGGCGTGCGTCCTGTGTACGCCTTCACCGACAACTTCAAGCTGGTGGGCGAACTGGGCACGGACCGCGTGACGCAAGCGGGCGGCCTGCCGGCCAAGCGTTTGACCAAGCTGACCATCGCACCGACGATCTCCGCCGGTCCTGGCCTGTGGTCACGTCCTGAACTGCGCGCTTTCGTGACGTACGGCAAATGGAACGATGCGGCCACCGCCTCGGTCAATGCGTCGAACAACGGCGGCCCGATCTACAACAACAATACCAGCGGCACCTCCTATGGTTTCCAGGTAGAGACGTGGTTTTAGGCTGAAACAACCCAGCAGCAAAGGCTGGGGTCTGCCCCCCGAAAAAAAGGGCGGAACTGCGGTTCCGCCCTTCCCTGTTTACACTACCGGATGCAACTTATGGCAAGGCCACCGGCAATTCCGGGTACTCTTGCGTCAGCGCATACTTGGTGCCGCCCACGGTGACCGTGTAGTTGGCCGGCCCCGAGATGGGCAAGCGGTAGTTCAGGGTCAGCGCCACGGAACCGCCCGGCGCCAGCGATTGCCAGGCGGGAATCGCAAAGCGTGCCCGGTTGTAGTTCTTCGTGAAGCCGCCGATATTGTTCGGCCCCGTGTAGCCGGCACTGATCACCGTCAAACCGAAGCCGGACTGGTCGCTCATGTCCGATGGTGCCGACACGGGATAATCGAACTCCACCACGGTGCCGCCCGGCAAGGTCGACGTGGTGTTGTTCTTCACCGTCATGACCGGGTTGATGGGGAAGTTATTGTCACCCAGCTTCCAGCCACCGAGGCTGATGCTGACATTGGCCGCCGTGCCCGGCATGGCGATTTCGGCGCGCTTGTTGCCATATACGCCAGCCGTGCGGAAGGCCTGGTACAGCACGTCCGTCAGGGTGGTGCCCATGAAGTACTCGCCCTTGCCGCCATTGCGCGTGGCATCCCAGGCATAGTCGCCCGCCATTTCCCAGATCATTACGCCGCCGATATGGTTATTGACGATGTACTGGGCCTTGGCCGCGATCGATTGCGTGGTTTCCGTGGAAATGAACACTTTCTTGGTCGCATTCCACAACCACGGCGCCACCATGGTGCTGCTGTAATGCGGCACATACGTGCCCACCAGCGCCTTGTCGGTGACTTTATACGCGTCCAGGTAGCTCGGCACGATGCCGTTTTGCAAGTTCAACGCATGCCAGATGGGGTTGCCACCGCCCGGCGTCGGCTTGCCTTGCGAGTCGAGGTCGTACCACACGTTGTCGATGCCGGTGGCGCCCGTGCCGCAGGACTTGGTACCGGCGCAGGTGACCGTAGAGCTGATCAGTGGCGTCGTGCCCCACAGGCCGTTGGTGCCACCCGTCACATCCTTCCAGCCCCGCGTGTAGAACGGCACGCCGATATTGATGCGCCCCGCCTGCATGGCTCCACGGTAGTAGCGGTAAGCCCAGTCCGTGTTCAGGTAGCCGATGTTCTGGAACTGGTAGGCGTTACCGGCACGCAATTCGCCATCGTTGCCATCGTCAAACAGCGCCGCGTTCGGTCCCACGTACTGGTTCCATGCGCCGTGCAAGTCATAGCTCATCAGGCTGGCGTAATCGAGGTATTTCAACCCGGACATGTTTTCCTCGCCACGCAAGACCCAGCCCGAGGCGGAACCGGCGATGGTGAGCAGATAGTATTTATTGTCCTGCACGGCCGCTTCGTCGAGCTTCTGGCGCAGCACTTTCAACAGCACGTTGTAGCTCGTCATCAGGCCCGCCAGCCGTGGTTTCGAGACAGCGAAGTCGTTCGGATTGCCCGCTTCATTGTTGGTGGTCGGGTGTTCGTAATCGACATCGACGCCATCGAAGAAGTTGTACTGGCGCACGAACGCCACCATGGAATCGGCCAGGGTATTGATGCCGGCCGTGTTCACGCTGCCGTCCGCATTCGTCGTGGCCGTGTAAAAGCCCCCGCTGCCGGCCCAGCCGCCCACGGAAATCATCAATTTCACGCCCGGATACTTCTTCTTGTATTGCGACAGCAAGTTGAAGTGGCCCTTGTACGGCAGGGACGGGTCCATGGCCGCCGCAGGCACGTTCGGCCAGGTCAGGCCCGTGTCGGGGTTGGCGGCACCGCTGCCGATGGCGATCTTCGAGGTGGCCGGGTCGACGGAAGCGAACGCATAGTTCAGGTGCGTGATCTTATCCCACGGCAGGTTGTTCACGAGATACGTTGGGCTGCCATCGACGCCCGTGCGCCAGCTGGCAAAGTAGCCGACGATGCGCCGGTTCAAGCCATTGCTCAGCACTTCGCGGCCATTCGCGTCGTACACCTTGCAATACGGCACATTCGGCACGGCCGAGATCAAGCCGTCGGGACGGCAGGGGGTCGGGGTCGGGGTCGGGGTCGGCGTCGGCGTTGGCGTCGGCGTCGGTGTTGGGGTCGGCGTTGGCGTTGGGGTATCCGTCACGGCCCATGCTCCCCACTGGTCGGTAGCGCTGGGAACATTGCCCTGCGTCCACCACTTGGCCTTGTAGGTGACGCCCTGGTAAAGCACGCACTGGCCGCCCGTGTAGATGGTGGCGGCATCCCAGACGGCGCACGCTTCGACGGCGGCGAGCAAGGTGTTTGGCGTGGCGGTCGTGCCTTCCTGGCCGCCGCCGCAAGCGACGAGCACGCCGCTGAGCAAGGCCATCAATAATGCATTCGATTTCATGTGGTGTTTGTCTCCGTTATGGTTATACATCGAGAGCTGTTGCAGGCCCCTGAAGGGGCTCTTGTCAACCGTTATCCCTGGCCGGCTAGTCCTGCATGTAGTGCTACAGCAACTTCACATTCCAGTTGGCTTCCACGCATTTCACGTAGTTCCCGGCCAGTAAGGCGCTGTACGGGGTTTGATAGCTGACCAGCTGGCATTGCTTGTCGCCACCGGCGCTCCAGTTCTTTTCCCAATAAATGTTGTAGGAAGCGGAACTGGCCGGGGTAAAGCGCTGCATGTTGGCGCAAGACAATTGTTCGCCGGAATAATCCCAGCCCATGTCGGCGGCAAACTGCTTGTAGTAATCGATGCGGTTTTGCGCTGCCTGCTTTTCCGTGCCCTGCCCGCATTCGGCGTTGATGATCATGATGGTGGTGGCGAAATTATTGCCCGCGCCCGCCGTCGTATCGGCCGCGTTCGGCACCCACGTGCCGTCGAGCACATGCAGCATCGACGGCTTCGGCGGTTGCGGATAGACAAAGAAGAACGTGGCCGACGCCAGGTTCAGCCAGGTCGACGCCACCAGGTCCGGGTTCTTCAGCAACACGGACTGGTCGCCGTCATGCATGGCTTGCGAGAATGGACCGTAGTTGTAGTTGTAGGACAGCTGCTTGGCGCCGCGGCCGAAATACTTCTTGAAGCTGCCGTCGGCGTTCTTGCCGCAGGTCCACACCTTGTTGAAGACGGGATCGGCGCACTCGATGTTGTAGCCGCAGCCGGCGCCCGTCTCGTCGCAGCCCAGCTCGCGCAAATACTTCAAGCCCTGGCGCCATTGCGGCAGCGGACTGCTGGCGTTATGGTCGCCCGTCTCTTGCCCGAAGTGAGCAAACATGGTGGCAAGGCTGTGGCGGCAGATGGCATCCGCATTGCGCCCGTCGCCGTAGTCGTCGCACACGGCGGGGAATTTCGCCACGGCTTGCAGGAAACGTTGATACGTGTAGCTGGCGTCGCGCGAGGCAAAATAGTAATCCCACTTCGCCGCCGGCAGCAGGCGCTCGACCCGCTTGACGTTGAGCGGATTGCCGGCCAGGCCAGGCTGTACGGCCTCGACGGCCGTGTTGCCCAGGGTGCGGATCGAGGCCTTGACCTTGCGGAAGAAATCGTTGTTCGTCAACGCCGCCTCGTTGGCCTCGGCCTGGGCCTTGGTGGGCACGCCTGGAGTCGGCGTGGGAGTCGGCGTGGGAGTCGGTGTCGGAGTGGGCGTAGGTGTCGGGGTGGGAGGGCTGCTATCGAGACTCCACGGTCCCCATTGGTCGTTGCTCGGCGCCGTGCCCTGCACCCACCATTTGGCCCGGTACACCTTGCCGTCGTAGACGGCGCACTGCCCCGCCGTATAGACGGCGCTGGCGCTCCAGGCCGCGCAACTGTCGCTGGCGGCCGAGGCGGCCAGCAAGGTCGATGGGGGTTCGGTGGTGGAATTGCCGCCGCAAGCGAGCAGCGCGCTGCCCAGCAGGCCAGCCATCAAAGGCGAGGCCAGCCGGCTAATGTGCCGTGTCTTCACAATGTCTCCTGAACGTTATACGAAAACTATCGAAGTAGCTTTTTATGTTGTACGTAAAGAAAGCACAGCGAAGCGTCGGCTTTCTGCACAGAGAATGCGACGCCCGAAATTGGTAGTCAAGTGGTTTTATGCAACGGTGTTTTTTACAATACCAGTGACTTCATGCGGTCCGGCCACGGTGCGCCAGGTGAAGAGTCAGGGAAGGAAAAAAAGGAGGATTTGCGCCAACTGACGGCAATACCGCGCCGGCAGCGGTGCGGCAAGTGGTATTGGCACTGCCGCACGTGTTTTCAGGCCGCTGGCGTTGTCGCGCGTTGGTGTCGCGGATAATACAGCTCATAAAACCAGCCATACGCATCTTCGATCTGCGCCTGGATGCGGGGCGGTATCGCATGCGGCCTGGGCGCGCTGATGGTCGCCTGCTGGCGGTGCGTGTATTTCATCCGGTAATGGCTGTCGCTCTCCTGGATGCCCACGGCAAGATCGTGCGGGTCGATCTGGAACGGTGCCAGACCCAGCCACACGTACAGGTGCGACATGCACTCCACCGGCCGCGCCATCAAGTCTTCGAAACGCACGAAGTACAGTTTCTGCTGCACTTCGACAGGCAGGTCGAGCACGGCATGCAGAGAGCTCAAAGGAGCGCCGATGGTGCGGTCCTTGGCAAACAGCATGTCGGCACGGCCCAGGCGGTCGAAATCGGCCAGGTGGTCGACGAAGTCGAGCAGGATGGTGCGCTGGTGCTGCGCTTCGATGGAGCCGTAGACTTGCCCCAGCTCGCGCACGCAGACGATGATTTTCGCTTCCGGCGCCAGTTGCAGCAGCATTTCCACGCAATGCAGCCAGGCGCGGTTCTTGTCGACCACACCGTGCTTGCCGCAATCCTGGTACCAGCCGCGCAAGAAGCCCTGCATGGCCGTTTTCAGATGGTCGTAGCTGGCATCGAAGGTGCTATCGAGCTGCGACAGGAAAAAGGCGTCGTCGCTGACCATGCGCCGCATGCCCAGCAAGGCGTTGCACAGCGGGGAGCTATTGCCTTCGCAATGCAGGTCAGGATGTTGCGCCAGCAACTGGCACAGCAAAGTAGAACCGGCGCGTGGCAGGCCGGCCACGCCGATGAAATGGGATGTCATGCGATTGTACTTTCTGTTCAGCGCTGCTATTCAGAAGGAGTGGGTGCAGCAATTATAAGAGCGCGGCAACAACGCACCGATAAAAAAATGCCGCTTCGGAACACGAAGCGGCATCTCCGGCGCCACCATGCGGTGACGCCGCGTGCCTTACTGGCTATCCTGGCGCGTGCCGACGGAAACCTCGACCGGCAAACGCAAGCCGCTATCGACCACGCTCAGACGCAGCCCCGGAAGGACATTGTTGACGACATTGCCGGCCAGCTGCACCGCCGGCGCGCTGCCTGCGCCGCCCTTCTCTACCTCGCGCGGCGCATCCTGCGTGGCGCCAGGCTTGCCTGGCGCCGTCTCGCCACTGACGATCATGTCGGCCTGCACCATATTGCCCTGCGATGGCGCCACGGCGACAGCCGCGATCACATTCGCGACAGCGCTTTGCAGCGCTTCCGTCGGATTGACTTTCAGCACGCCGTCAACATAGTTCAGGGCGTAATTGTTCGACGCCTGGCCCGATGCCGATACGAGATAGTTGCCAGAAGCGGAAGCCGTCGTCGCCGGCGTGCTGAAGGCCAGGTTGCCGCTCACTTCAGACGCCAGCGTATCGCCACCGAGCAAGCCGCTGTAGCTGGCGCGGAAATCGGGATTGGCGCGTCCCTGGTCTTTTTCAGCGTTATCGACTTTCACCGTCAGCGCCGCCTGCGAGATCGTGGCCGTGGTGCTGGCGGTGCCGTTGACCACGTAATTGCCCGCATCCGCGCCGCTCAGGCGTATGCCCGCCACCGTCACCGTCTTGCCCACGCCCGCATTCTTGTCGCTGAAGCTGGCGCCGTTGCTGGCAATACTCAGCTGATCATTGCCGATACGGTTGTCGCGCAGGGAGACGACGGCATTCGTGGTGGCGTCATACACCTTGTTGACGCCGCTGGCGCTGACCGTCAAGGTCGCTGGCGTGATATCCGCCGTGGTGCTGGCCTGGTTGCTTGCCAGCACATAGTTACCCGCATCGGCGCCGGCCAGGCCCAGACCGCTGATGGTCACGGTCTTGCCGGCCGCTGCATTCTTGTCGCTGAACGTGCCAACCACGGGACCACTGGCCAGGCTCAAGGCATCGCCGGCCACCATGCCATTGAAACTGGCGCCCGCCACGTTCAGGCTGGCCGCCGTGCCGCCGTCATACACCTTGTTCGCCGCCACGATACCGGCAATGGCGCTGATGGAGGCTGGCGTGATGCTGGCCGTCAAACCGGTCGGGTTGCTGACCGTGTAGTTGCTGGCCGAGCCGGAGCCGTCGAGCAAGGTCGTGCCGCTGACCGTCACGGCTTTCGCATTGCCCGCGTTCTTGTCGGCAAACGCCGCCGTCTGGCCGCCGATGGCCAGGGTTTCGCTGCCCACCAGGCCAGCCAGGCTGCCACCGATGAGTTGCGCCACCGTATTGCCGTCGTAGACCTTGTTGCCCGCCACCTGGCCGGTCACCGTCAAGGCTTTCGGCGTGATGCTGGCCGTCAAACCGGTCGGGTTGCTGACCGTGTAGTTGCTGGCCGCGCCGGAGCCGTCGAGCAAGGTCGTGCCGCTGACCGTCACGGCTTTCGCATTGCCCGCGTTCTTGTCGGCAAACGCCGCCGTCTGGCCGCCGATGGCCAGGGTTTCATCGCCCACCAGGCCGACCAGGCTGCCGCCGATCAGCTGCCCGACCGCATTACCGTCATAGACCTTGTTGCCCGCCACCTGGCCCGCCACCGTCAAGGCTTTCGGCGTGATGCTGGCCGTCAAGCCGGTCGGGTTGCTGACCGTGTAGTTGCTGGCCGAGCCGGAGCCGTCGAGCAAGGTCGTGCCGCTGACCGTCACGGCTTTCGCATTGCCCGCGTTCTTGTCGGCAAACGCCGCCGTCTGGCCGCCGATGGCCAGGGTTTCGCTGCCCACCAGGCCAGCCAGGCTGCCACCGATGAGTTGCGCCACCGTATTGCCGTCGTAGACCTTGTTGCCCGCCACCTGGCCCGCCACCGTCAAGGCTTTCGGCGTGATATCGGCCACGCCGCTGGACGTCGCGCTGACCAGCGTGTAGTTGCCCGCATCCGCGCCGCCCAGGGTGATGCCGCTGACATTGACGGTCTTGCCCGTGCCCGCATTCTTGTCGCTGAAGGCGCCGCTGCCGGCCATCGTCAGGCTGTCGCCGTTCACCATGCCATTGAAGGTCGCCGCGCCGTTGAGCGTGGCCATGGCCGAGCCATCATAGGTCTTGTTGTCAACGCCCACGTTCGTCACGCTGCCGATGCTGGCCTTGGCGATGTCGGCCACGCCGCTGGACGTCGTGCCGAGCAAATTGTAATTGCCCGCGTCCACGCCAGTCAGGGTGATGCCGTTGACAGCCACGGCCTTGCCCGTGCCGGCATTCTTGTCGCTGAACACACCATTGCCGGCGACGCTCAGGCTGTCGGCGCCGATGATGCCGTTGAAGGTTGCCGTGCCATTCAGCGTGGCCGTGGCCGAGCCATCATACGTCTTGTTGTTGACGCCCACGTTCGTCACGCCGCTGATGTTGGCCTTGCTGATGTCGGCGTTCACGTTGCCCGGACTGGCGAACGTGTAGTTGCTGGCCAGGCCAGTGCCATCCTGCAAGGTCGTGCCGCTGATCGTGACCATCTTGCCCGTGCCGGCATTCTTGTCGCTGAAGGTGCCGACACCGCCGATGAAGTTCAGCGTTTCACCCGCGACCATGCCGCTCAAGGTACCACCCGACAAGACTGCCGCCGTCGTGCCATCGTAGACTTTATTGCCTGCAGTCACACCGGAGAGCGTGACGGCCTTGGGCGTGATACTGGCCGTGGCGCTGGCCGTATTATTGAGGAAGTCATAATTGACCAGATCGCTGCCGGACAAGGTGATATTGCTGATATTGACGGCTTTGTTGGTTCCCACGTTTTTGTCCGTGAACATGCCGTTCGCACTGGACAACTGCACGTCATCGCCAGCAATCTTGCCATTGATCACGGCCAAGCTGGCACTAAGACTGGCGCTGAAGTTACCGTTATAGACCTTGTCATCGGCGCTCAAGCCGGTGATGCTGGTAATCGTTGCCTTCGCGATATCGCCCGTCAGGCCGCCAGGCGCACTCAGCGTATAGTTGCCGGCCTGGCCGCTGCCATCGCTCAAGGTCACGCCGCCGATCGTAATGGTCTTGCCCGTTCCCGCGTTCTTGTCGCTGTAGCTGGCGCCCTGCACGGTAAAGCCCAGGGTTTCCGCATTGACCAGGCCATTCAAGGTGCCGCCGGTCAGGTTCGCACCGGCTGTGCCGTCGTAAACTTTATTGTTGCCGCTCAAGCCCGTCAAGGTCAGGGCCTTGGGCGTGATGCTGGCCGTTCCGGCCGACGAACTGCCGACCGTGTAGTTGCTGGCCAAGCCCGTGCCATCGCCCAGACTGGCACCCGTGACGGTGACGGCCTTGCCATTGCCCGCGTTCTGGTTATTGAAGACGCCGCTGGCGCTGTTCAAGACCAGCGTTTCGCCACTCACCAGGCCGCTCAGAGCGCCGCCCGTGATCGCCGCCGTGGCGCTGCCGTCATAGGTCTTGTCCGCCGCCGTCGCGCCCGTCACCGTCAGGGCCTTCGGCGTGATGCTGGCCGTTCCGGCCGACGAACTGCCGACCGTGTAGTTGCTGGCCAGGCCCGTGCCATCGCCCAGGCTCCCGCCGGTGATGGTGACGACTTTGCCATTGGCCGCGTTACGGTTATTGAAGACGCCGCTGGCGCTGTTCAAGACCAGCGTTTCGCCACTCACCAAACCGCTCAGGACGCCGCCCGTGATCGCCGCCGTGGTATTGCCGTCATAGGTCTTGTCCGCCGCCGTCGCGCCCGTCACCGTCAGGGCCTTGGGCGTGATGTTCGCCGTTCCGGCCGACGAACTGCCGACCGTGTAGTTGCTGGCCAGCCCCGAGCCGTTGCCCAGGCTGGCACCCGTGACGGTGATGGCCTTGCCATTGCCCGCGTTCTGGTTATTGAAGACGCCGCTGGCGCTGTTCAAGACCAGCGTTTCCCCACCGACCAGACCGTCCAGGGTGCCGCCCGTGATCGCCGCCGTGGCGCTGCCATCATAGGTCTTGTCCGCCGCCGTCGCGCCCGTCACCGTCAGGGCCTTCGGCGTGATGTTCGCCGTTCCGGCCGACGAACTGCCGACCGTGTAGTTGCTGGCCAAGCCCGTGCCATCGCCCAGGCTCCCGCCGGTGATGGTGACAGCTTTGCCATTGCCCGCGTTCTGGTTATTGAAAACGCCGCTGGCGCTGTTCAAGACCAGCGTTTCGCCATTCACCAGCCCGCTCAAGGCGCCGCCCGTGATCGCCGCCGTGGCGTTGCCGTCATAGGTCTTGTCCACCGCCGTCGCGCCCGTCACCGTCAGGGCTTTCGGCGTGATCACCAGGCCGCCATCGATATAGCTGATCGCATAGCCGCCCTGGCCGCCGGAAGAGTACAGGCCGCTGGCCGACACGCCATACGTGCCCGCATTCACGGCGCCAGCGGCATTGCCCGCATACACAGGCGTGCCCAGCAGGCTGGCGCCTGCCACCGTGTTCGAGTAGCTGACGCTGTTGCTGCCGCCAGCATAGGCCACGCCGTCATACACCTTGCTGTCGAAGGACACGCGCACGGCGATCTGCTTCATGAAGGAACGCAGGAAAGGCGCGCTCTGTCCATCGTAGACCACCCACATCTGCGCCAGTTCCCAGCCGGCACCCGTGTAATTCGACAAGTTCTTCAACAGCGTCGTCGTCATGCCCGTGCCGCCTGCGCTGGCCGCCTGGCCGCTGCTCACCGTGTCCCAGTAGCTACCCGTGACGCTGCCCGCACCGGCGCCCACCAGGCCGCCCACATTGCTGGAACCGCTCACGCTGCCGTTCGCGTAGCTGTTGGCGACGCTGCCGCCATTGCTACCCACCAGGCCGCCGACGGCGCTGGTGCCGCTTACGGCGCCGCTGGCATAGCTATCGACGACCGTGCCCGTATTGCTGCCCACCAGACCGCCGCCGGTGGAGGTGCTCGTCACGTCGCTGGAGGCAAAGCTGCCGCTGATCGTGCCCGCATTGCTGCCGGCCAGGGCGCCCACGTTGCTGCCGCCCGCCACGCTGCCGCCGGACAGGCCCACATTCGCCACCGTGCCCGCGCTGCCGATGGCGCCGAACAGGCCCACATCGCTCACGCCTGCCTTGGCGATGTTCAGGCTGGAAATGATATGGCCGCTGCCGTCCAGGCTGCCCGTGAAGGCCGAAGCCGCCGTGCCGACGGGAATGAAACCTGTCGTTCCCCATACATCCTTGCCATTGGCCGCCGTCGTGGCGGCGCTGAAGCTGCTGCCCAGGGTGTAGCTGGCCGATTTATTCATCGTCATCAATTGCAGCTGGTGCGCCGAATGGATGGTATTCGACCACTCCGACGCCAGCATGGGGCGGGTGCCGGCAGTCGCGCCATTGATCGTGCCATCACCGCTGACGAGGACCCAGTTGTTGCCCGTCGCGCCGCCCGTGGTCGTGAAATTGAAGCCCACATAATTACTCGATACCAGCATCTGCGCCGTGCTCAGCCCTTGCGCATTCGAGGTGGCGCCATTGAAGCTTTGGCCGATGCCATTCAGGCCGGAATTAATCGTGCTGTCAAAATAGGCGCGGTTGACGGAGCCCGAATTGTGCTCGCCGACGATGGCGCCGACGCTGGCGCCGCCGCCCGTCACCTTGCCTGTGGTATACACATTCGTGATGGTGCCGCCCACGTTATAGCCGACGATGCCGCCTGCCAGCCCGGTGGTCTGCACGTCGCCCGTCGCGTAGCTGTTGTTCAAGGTTCCGCGCAACAGCCCCACCAGGCCGCCGACATAGCCGCCGGTGGAAGTCACCTTGCCTGTCGCATAGCTATTGCTGATGATGGCGCCGGCGTCGTTGTTGATTCCTACCAGGCCGCCGGCACTGCCCGAGGCGTTCATGGCGCCTGTCGCATAGCTATTGGTGATCGTGGCATTGTTAAAACTGACCAGGCCACCGCCATAGTTGGCTCCCGCGTTAACGGTGCCCGTTGCATAGCTATCGCTGATCGTGCCGGAATTGTTGACAACCAGCCCGGCAGCAACGTAGCGCGTGGAGCTGGTGGTGGCGGAGCTGGAACTGCTCTTGATCAAGCCGCCCGCAGCGTTGAGGCCGACAAAACCGCCTGCAGCGCCATAGCCGCCCGGTCCGGGATCACCGGCCGAGACCACGGTGCCGGAGACGCGGCTATTGCTGATCGTGCCGGCATTGATGCCGACCAGGCCACCCAGATTGACGTAACCGGAGCCACTCACGGCGCCGCTGCTATACACATTATCGATCTTGCCGTTGTTGACGGCAGCCAGCGCGCCTATGCCCGCATAGGTGCTGCTATAGGTGGCGGCCGATCCTGCAACGCTCACGCCGCTCAAGCTCAGGTTGCGCACAGCAGCGGCGGCGCCGATATTGCCGAACATCCCTACGGGCACTTCAGGGCGGTTGATCGTCAATCCCACGATTTCATGGCCCAGGCCATCGAGCGTGCCCGTGAATGGCGTCGCCTCGCTGCCGATGGACGCGAACCCCTTGCCGCCATCCCAGCCGGAGGTGCCGCGCGCGTCGATATTGCTACCCAGCACATAGTTGCCGGACAGATTGCCTTGCATGCCTTGCACATCGTTGCCGGTCGTGCTGTTGAACGCGCCCAGGCTGTTGATGACCTGGTACACGGTCACGCCGCCGTTACTGCCCAGCTTGGTGCTGAAATTGTCGCCCGATGGCAGATCGACTTCCGCCTTGACGTTGTACGTGGACAGATTGCCGGCGGCGACCGCGCTCTGGCCATATTCGAGCGCCAGGCTGGCCGTGCCCGCGCCGCGCATGGCCTTGTTGATGTTGATATTGTTTTGCGCCGTCAGGGTCAGCTTGTTGGCTGTCCAGTTGACGTTATCGTTGACGTTGATATTGCCTTGCGTGCCGCTGCCGCCCGAGACGCTCTGGATCTGCACATTGCCCGATTTCAGGGAGTTGCTCAGGAAGGCGCCCGTCATGTCGCCGCCGGACACGGCGATATTGAAGTCGGTCGGGTCGATCAGCCAGGTGCCGGACAGGCCGTGTGGTGCGGCCGTCGTCACCTTCAGCGCATCGTCGATCTTCACGTGCGCTGCCGAGGTGTCGATGAAGCCGCCATTGCCGCCAGCGGGCGCACTGGCGTCCAGCGTGCCGGCCGCGAGCACCGTGCCGCTTTGCATGTCGCCCAGCAACTTGATCGTGCCGCCGCGCGTGTCGATGCTGTGCGCCTCGATCACGCCCGTGTTGTTGACGACGGTTTTCAGCAGGTCGCCCGCCGCTTGCGCCGTCAAGACCACGCTGCCGCCATCGGCCTTGATCATGCCGCCGTTCTTGACCAGCGCGCCCACGGCGCCCTGGTCCACCGCCACGTTCAGCAAGCCGTCGCCGGCCACGTCCAGGGTGATGGCGCGGCCCGCCGCCAGGGCCACCGAACCCAGGCGTGCCTGGATCGTGCCTTCGTTCGACACATTGGCACCCAGCAAGGCCACATAGCCGCCCGGCGCGTTGATGCTGCCCTGGTTCAAGACCTTGCCCGTGCCATTGCCTGAAAACTGGTACTTGCCGGCCATGAAGTCGGCGTTGGAAATATCCAGCGTGGACGCCACCAGGCCCGCCGTGTTAACGGACGCGCCCTGGCCGAACAGCACGCCATTCGGGTTGACGATGAACACCTTGCCGTTGGCCGACAAGTTGCCGAGGATAGTCGTGCCGTCGCTGCCCAGCACCCGGTTCAGGGCCACCGCGTTGCTGTTGGGCTGCTGGAACTGCACCGCCTCGCCCTTGCCGATATTGAAACTGGCCCAGTTGATGACGGCGTTCTGGCTGCCCTGCTTGATCACCGTGGCGCCCGGCGCGCCGTTAATCGTTGCCTGGCCCGCCACTACCGTGCCGCCCGCCGGCCCCGCCAGGGCCAGCGAGCCGTAACCGAGCATCAGCGCCGCCGCCATGCTCTTCAAGGCGAAATGCGCCCCGCCCGCGCTGCATCCTGGCATCGAGCGCTTGCCGGCGGATTTGACGTTTTCGGAAACGGCGGCGTAAGCGCCGGTGGCCTGGTTCCAGATGGAGCGGTAGATGCGGTTCATGGCAATGTCCTGATGTTTTTATTGATGTAGTAATTTAGAAATATTTGATGGCTTGCAGCCAGAAACGGCCCGCCGCATCCGGTGCCGAGGTCGCCTTGGCATTGCCCAGCTTGTGCGCGTAATACGCCTTCAGGACGAGCGCATTGGCGCCCGTCCACGCCACGCCCACGCCGGCGCCGCTCAGGGTGCGGCGGTTCTCGCCGGCGCTCCAGGCGTCGCGATTCAGCTTGACGGTGCCCGTGTCGGCAAACGCCAGCACCTGCAGCTGGCCGGGAAAGGCCGTAAAGGGCGTGACGTTCTGGCGCAGTTCCAGGTTCAGCACGTAGCCTTGGTCGCCATACGCCTCGCCACCCGGATAGGCGCGCACGCCGCCCACGCCGCCGAGCCCCATCTTTTCCGACACATCGAGGTTTTTCGACGCCGCCTGGCCGCTGATCACGCCGAACAAGCTCGTCTCGCCGCCCAGGCTTTGCACGCGCGCCGCGTTGAAGCTGAGCTTGTTGAAGTGGCCGTTGCTCTTCACCGTCAGCTGGTCGATCAGCAAGGCTACCGGCGTCTCGATATCGATCTTGCCGGTGGTGTAGGTGACGGAATAGGTGCTGGCGCCACCGCCGCCCCAGCCATCCTTGGCGTCGCCATTCAGGTTCAGCATCCACACCTTGGCTTTCTTGTCGTTGACGCTGCCCGTCGATTCCGTGCGGTCCTGGAAGGTCTTGCTGTCATAGCTGAGCTGCGCATACAGGTTGTTGCTGCGCGAGCGAATCAGCGGATAACTGCCGTAGGCGCTGGCGATCTTCGCCGTGCCCTTGGCGTCGAGCACGGCAAATTCCTTGCCCAGCTTGTAGTCCATATACGTGTAGGCGCCGCCCAGGCGCAGCAAGCCGGCCTGCCCCTGGTAGGCCAGGCGGCCATAGTTCAAGCCATCGGCCGAGGTGAACGCGCGCATGGTGGCCACGTCGCCGATACCGGCCAGTTCATTGATATTCAGGGTGGCGCCGATGCGGTTGCGGCCCGTGTAGCGGTTGCCCTGGTTATCGACGTCGATGCTGCCGTTGAAACGCGAGCCCGGCTGCACGTCGACGATCAGGTCGGACGCGCCCAAGGACGCCCCCGGCGCCAGTGTCGAGCTGACCTGCACGCCCGGCAAATCCGACAGCAGCAGCAAGCGCCGCTCGAGCGGAGGCGTGGAAATCACTTGCCCGTCGAGTCCGGCCAGCACGGCGCCCGCCAGGCCGTCGGACAGATTGCTCCGGTTGCGCAACTGCACCTGGCCATACTTCCCCGGCAGCACGTGAATGGCGACGACGCCATCGTGGATGTCTTGCGCGGGCAGATACGCCTGCGCGAGGAAATAGCCACGGTTCTGGTAATAGCTGGCGATGTTGGATGCCATGGCGCGCAGCTCGCCCAAGGTCAGCTCGCTGCGCGGGATAAAACCCGTGGCAGCGACCAGTTCACTCTCGGTGAAAACGGGCGGCGCCTCGATCTGCAGGCGCTGCACGGTGATGCGCGTGGTGTCGCCCACCGTGGTCACCGGCACACTGCCCTGCTGCACACGGATGGCTGGCGGCGTTTTCGGCAATTGCGGCGCGATGGGAATCTGCTGCAACTGGCTGCCTGCGCTGGGAGGATCGACGGCCCAGGCGGACTGGATCAGAACCAGCAAGGTCAGGGGAAGTAATTTAGTGTTCAAGATCATCCTTTCTGGCGGCGCGCCCACGCCAGACACACCGCTTCCGGCTGCACCAACGAGGGAATACAAAAGCTGAAACGGGATTATTTTTTGACATCAATGTTAAATTTGATGGCAACTGAGAAATCAAGTTCCGCTCAGCAACATTGATCCATTTTATCCCCTTGCCAGACGAAAAAATACCTATCTGATGGCCTCATTCACACATTGATACGACCTCAATAGCGACAGCCCTGAAATCCCAAAAAACCCATAAAAATGCGCCTTCCAATTGAAAAAATTCGTTGTCTTAACGCAACAATATTGCAATATTATCACTATCTACATGCTATTCCTCGCACGCACCACGTCTGGAAAATGAGCAGGAAATTGGCATTACCGCAATACAAAACAATGTTATTTTTCCATACGAGGATACGACTTCCACGACACACTTTCTTTATGCGCCTTGGTATGTCACACACTTGCAAAAATAAATTTCTAATATAGGAATATTGATATGGATGAATTATTTTTTTTGACGATGCGGTACGGGGAGGGGCGGCTGGTTGAATTTCCGCCGGGAACACCGGCGCCTGTGGAGAGGAAGACGGGCGGACGTGCGTTACCGTGCTGAACTGGCCAAGCGCTACCTGGACAGCACGTATTTCGCCAGGCTCGCCGCATCCGCTTCGCTCAGCTGGCTGAATGGCGGCATGGGCACAGGGCCCCATTTGCCGGCGCCGCCGCTGCGGATGTTGGCCGCCACGGCAGCGACACTGTCCTTGCCTTTGTATCTGGCTGCCACCTCGGTAAAACCCGGACCGACCACTTTCTGGTCGAGGGCATGGCATGCCATGCAACCATGCGCCGCCAGCAAGGTTTTGACATCCTTGCCGCCGGTGGCCGGGACAGCCGCTGCGGCTAGCCTGGCCACGGCCGCGGCACGTACTGCTGTGCCCCGCTCCGCGCCATAGGCTTTCAGCAGGGAATCGACCATGGCTGGCATGTCCGCGTCGTCAAACTGGGCGCCGAACGGCTTTTTCATCTTCTTGACGGTCGCTTCCCAGTAGGCGCGCGGCGACGCGGGCGGCTGGCTCGATGCATACTGGGAAGCGTGGCACGTCATGCAGTTGCGCTGCACCAGCTGGTAGCCGGGCAATTCGCTGGGTTTGTAGGTCGCCGTTTCCGGCGGCAAATGGATTTCCAGCGCGCACGCGCTGCCCGCCGCCGACAGTGCCAGCGCGGCAAACAGGATTTTCATATGGTTCTCCTCAGACTGCCTGGACGCGCGTGGTTTCCACCACGTTGCGCATATAACCCATGGGATTCCACAGGGCTTTCATCGGCTGGCTCTGGCCGATGCGGTTGACGGCGCGCACCATCAGCACATGCTTGCCCTTGCGCGGCGCTTTCATGACCATCGTCCACTCGCGGAACGAGAAACGTCCCAGGTCCTTGCCCAGCTTTGCTTCCTGCCAGTTCTGGCCGCCATCGAAAGCGATGCCGCGCAGGGCCAGGTCGCGCCCCGCCGTGACTTGCGCGCCATCCTGCACACTAGTCACGAAAGAGCGCACGTTGAGGCGGTTGATGGGCGTCGTCTTGTCCACGGCTGTACCCGGCTCGATGAAACCGGAACCGTTATCGGGGATGCGGTAGCTCGTGCTCATCCAGAAGCCGTCGAAAGGTTTGTCGAGCACTGTGATGTCGCTCAGGTGCTTGACCCAGTAGGTGCCATAGAACCCCGGCACGATCAGGCGCAGCGGGTAGCCGGTGAGGAAGGGAATGTCTTCGCCATTCATGGCCCAGGCCAGCAGCACGTCGCCGGCCATGATGTGCTCGACGGACAAGGCTGTTTGAAAGTCGAGACCGTCAGCCACGGGCGACGTTTCCAGGCCATTCAAAGCCACTTGCACGGCACTGGCCCCGATACCGGCCTTTTCCTGCACGGTTTTCAGGGGGATGCCCGTCCAGCGGGCATTGCCCATGGCACCATTGCCCTGCTGCCCGCCATTCGCGCGCAGGGCAAAGAAGCCGCGGCTAATGCCCGAGCATTGCGTCACGGCCATCATGTCGACGGGTTCGGCCAGCTGTTTCAATTCCGCCAGCGACAGCGCCAAAGGCGCTTTGACGAGGCCGGCTACGCGCAGACGGTAGCTGTCACCGTCTATGCTGGTGGGCAAGCCACTCCAGTGGTAGCGCACGAAAAACGCGTCGTTGGGGGTAATCGCGCCTTGATTGAAGACGCTGAATGGCGTTTCCAGCTGGGGCGGACGGCTGGCGCAGGAAGCGGCGCCGGCCTGCAGGCAACAAGATCGCATCACACATGTTTGAGCTCCACTTTGGTGTCGGCCGCTTCACCGCCGTTGCGGTCATCGTTGACCAGCTTCTTGATGTAGTACATGACGCTCATGATGACCACGCTCAGCAGGCCGAACCAGAACGACACGCGCTGCTCCGTATCGGACGACACGCTCATGGCGCCCAGGATCACCAGCATGGCGATGATGGTGAAATACGTCAGGTAGGGGAACAGCCACATGCGCACCTTGATGCGTTCCGGGCATTCGCGTTCCAGGCGGCGGCGCAAACGCAATTGAGATATCGCAATGAGCAGGTACACAAACAGGATCAGGATGCCGTAGGAATTGACGATGAAGGGGAACACCAGGTCGGCCGACACATACGAGACGGCAATGGCGAAATAGGCGAACAAGGTGCTGAACAGGATGGCGCGAATGGGCACACCGTTTTTGCTCAGCTTGACCAGGCCCGTGGGCGCATCGCCGCGGCGCGTCAGCGCAAAGATCATGCGCGACGAGGCATACAGGCTGGAATTCAAGGCCGACAGCACGGCCGTCAAAATGATGGCATTCATGATGTGGGCCGCTTACGGGATGTTCATCACGGTCAGGGCGCTGACGAACGGCGTGGCGATGGCCGGCGAATCCCAGGGTACGATGCAGACGACGACAAACATGGACCCCACATAAAACATCAGCACGCGCGTGATGACGGAATTGGTGGCGCGGGCGATGGCCTTGGCCGGGTCCGACGTTTCGGCGGCGGCGATGGTGACGATCTCGGCGCCCGAATAAAAGGCCGTGGCGGCCACGGCGCCGCTCAATACAGGGCCCCAGCCGTGCGGCATGAAGCCGCCATTGCTGGTCAAAAAGCCCAGGCTTGGGATGCTGTTGGGCAAGCTGCCCGTGATGAACAGGGCGCCGACGAACAGGAAGACGATGATGGCGACGACCTTGATCGAGGCGAACCAGAATTCGAATTCGCCAAACGCTTTCACCGAAAACAGGTTCAGGATGGTCATCGATACCAGCAGCACCAGGCTGATAGCCCACGATGGCACCTCGGGAAGCCAGAAGTTGACCAGCTTGGCGCCGGCGATGGCCTCCAGCGCGACGACAACAACCCAGAAATACCAGTACATCCAGCCGCTCATGAAGCCGAGGAATTTCGACACTTTCGGCTTGTCGTCGAAGGCCAGGCGCGCGTATTCGTAGAAGGAGCCGACCACGGGCAGGGACGAGGCCAGCTCACCCAGCATGCGCATGATCAGGACGACCAGGCCGCCCGTGAGCAAGAAGGAAAGGATGGCGGCCGGGCCGGCGGCCTTGGCGATCACGCCGCTGCCGACAAAGAGGCCGGCGCCGATCACGCCGCCGATGGCGATCATGCTCATGTGGCGTTGCTTGAGCGAGTGCTGCAAGCCGGTACTGTTATGCGATTCGCTAATCATGTTTTGTCTCCTGAAAATCTCTGAAGCTCGGTGCGCCCTGCCTGCTGCGGCCTGTTCTTGCCGCGCGGCTTTGTTTTATTTGGGCAACACCGTCAAGCAGCATCGATACATCATCAAATCAGTCTGGTTGGCTGCATGCCATAAGTCAATCTGGAAATGCAGCGGCCCGGCGCGGCAGCCAAGAGACAGGCGCGCTGGAGGATACGTACGAGGTATGGCGGTTTAAAAAGAGGAGCGGCGGCAACACTTGTGGCGTGCGCGCCACTCCCGGGAACGTCTTACACCTTGCCCTTCCATGGCACGAGGGTACGTTCGAGGTAGCGCATCATCAAATCAAACAGGAAAGCGAAGAAGCCGATCACGATAATGCCCATGATCACCACATCACTGGCCAGGAACTCGGAGGCGCTCAGCACCATGTAGCCGAGGCCGCGCGTGGCTGCCACCATCTCGCCCGCCACCAGGGTGGTCCAGCCCACGCCGATGCCGATGCGCATGCCGGTCAGAATTTCCGGGATGGCGGCACGCAGAATTACGTGCACGATGACCTGGAAGCGCGTGGCCCCCATCGAATAGGCCGCGTGGATCTGCTCCAGCGACACCGAGCTGACACCGGCGCGGGCGGCGATCGCCATCGGCGCGAAGATGGCCAGGAAGATCAGGTAGACCTTCGAAAACTCGCCGATGCCAAACCAGATGATCACCAGTGGCAAGTAAGCGAGCGGCGGCAAGGGACGGTAGAACTCGATCAAGGGATCGAAGATGCCGCGTGCCACGCGGTTGACGCCCATCATCACGCCGATGGGAATGGCCAGCAGGCAGGCCAGGCCAAAGGCGCCAAACACGCGCACCAGGCTGGCCACCGTGTGTTCCCACAGGGTGGCGCCGCCGAAACCGGTCGTGGCCGCCATGATGAATTTCTCGTACACGGCTTGCGGCGAAGGTAAAAACAAGGGTTTCACCATGCCGCTGGCCGTCACGGCTAACCACAGCAACAGCACGGCGATGACGGTAACGGTGGCTATGCGGCTGGAATTGCCCTGTCCCGGCGCGCCGAACGCTTCGCCTGGCATGGCGCAGCGGGGAGCGAACAGGCGGCCAAAGAAACCGGCGCGCTTGGCGGTGGTGGGAGGAAATCCCACGACAGATGGGCTATGCATGGGACACCTCCAGCTCTTTGTTGACTGCGCGCTCGTCGCCATAAATGATGTTGAGCACTGTTTCGCGCATCTTGATGAAGTCCGGGCTCGATTTCACGGCGCGCGCATCGCGGCATTCGAGGAAGCGCTTGTTGAAATCGAGTTCATACGTGTGCGTGATGCGGCCCGGACGGGGCGACATGACGATCAGCCGGTTCGCCAGGAACAGCGCCTCGTCGACGCTGTGGGTAATGAAGAAGAACATGGTGCTGGACTTGGCCCAGATAGCGAGCAGCAATTCCTGGATGGTTTCACGCGTCAGCGCGTCGAGCGCCGCCATCGGTTCATCCATCAGCAGCATGGCGGGATTGCTGGTCAGGGCGCGGGCGATGCCCACCCGCTGCTGCATGCCGCCCGACAATTGATAAATCATATTGTCGTGAAAGTCCTTCAAGCCCACCAGCGCCAGGTTTTTGGCCGCCTGTTCGCGCCGCACGGCTTTCGGCACGCCTTGCAGCTTCAGGCCGAATTCCACGTTTTCCATTACGTTCAGCCATGGCAGCAAGGCATGTTTCTGGAACACCACGCCACGGTCGGCGCCCGGTCCCTCCACCTTGTTCTCACCCAACATGATCTCGCCCTTGGACGGGGCGATAAAGCCCGCCATCAGGCTCAGCAAGGTGGTCTTGCCGCAGCCCGAAGCGCCCAGCGCGACGACGAAGTCGCCGCTATTGATGGTCAGGTTGATATTATTTAAGGCATGTACGCGTTCACCGGCCGTCTTGCCCGGATAAATCACGCTGACATCCTTGACGTACAGATTTTCCATGATGTCCCCGCATATGTAGTACTTCAGTTCAACGCATCTGTTCAGTCAGCGCGCCCGCAGGCGCGCCATCGCACAACGTTTACTTCAGCAGGCTGGCGGCCTGTGCATACCGGGGCGTGACATATTTGCTGTAGTCGGTGGCCAGGGTGTCGATCTTGCCTTCGCCCTTCAAGAATTGCGCCGTGGCCAGCAAAGCTTGTGCCACGCCGCCCTTCGCGCCGCCACCGAGCCAGGCCGGCGAGGCCTGCTCCTGCAACGATGGGTAGGCGTACAGGGCCACGGAAGCGGCCACGTCCTTGGCAGCCGCGCCCGAATGCTTGACGTTGGCTTTCACTTGCGGGGAATCGATGGTCCACGCCTTCGGATTGGCGCGGTAGTCGGCATCAAAGGCCGCCATCACCTTGACGAACTTGGCCATGAAGTCCGCGTTCGCTTCGCCCCAGGCGCGCTCGACGGCCATGCCGTCAAACGTGGCCTTGCCCTTCTTGCTCAGTTCGCCGGACGTGACGAGCACCTTGCCGTTTTGCTTAAGCTTGCTCAAGGCCGGGTCCCACACGAAGGCGGCGTCGATGTCACCCCGTTCCCAGGCAGCGGCGATCTGGTTCGGCTGCATGTTCAGCAATTTCACTTCCGCAGGCTTGATGCCCCACGTTTCCAGCGCGAACATGGTGTGGAAGTGCGTGGTGGAAACAAACGGCACGGCGATCTTCTTGCCGCGCAAGTCCGTGGGCTTGCTGATGCCGGCGCCATTGCGGGCCACCATCGCTTCGGCTTCATTGATGTCGTCGATGATCCAGAACAGCTGCAGATCGACGCCGCGGCTGACCGCCGCCGTCAGGGGGCTGGAACCGATGACGCCGATCTGCACGTCGCCGGAAGCCATGCCGGTGGCCACCTTGGCGCCCGAATCGAACTTGCGCCAGTTGATTTTATAGCCGGTGGTCTTTTCCACTTCGCCGCTGGCAATCGCCACCAGGAAGGGACCGTTGATTTCCTGGTAGGCAATCGTCACTTCCTTGCCTTGCGCAAAGACCGTACCGCTGGACGCCAGGGCGACGCCCAGCACCAGGGTGCCGAGGACGGCGCGGCGCATCATTGAAAATACCGTTTTGCTCGTGTATGTGTTCATGTCTCACTCCAAGTGTATTGTTATGTGTGAACGTGCGGGCAATCTCATCCCTTTCGGGAGGCGCCGCTGGCCGGTCTATGCCAGCTCATGCGGCGACTTGAACTGCAGTGCTGCTTTTAGAAAACCTCATCCTTCAAGTGATACCAGCGGTACAGGAAGCGCTGGCCCAGGCGGCGGAACGGGGCGAACGCTTGCGACTCGACCAGTTCCATCATGTTGGGATACGGCAATTTGGAATTGAAGATCGGCAAGCCCGTGTCGCTGGCCTTGCCCGCGATGCGCTCGGCCATGCGCCGCCCAGCCTGCGCCGAGTACATGACGCCGTTGCCGCCGTAACCGAGCGAATAGAAAATCGATTGCTTCGGGTCCGGTTGCACGATGCGCGGCATCATGTCGTGACTGACGTCGACCCAGCCCCACCACGAATAATCGATGGCGATGCCGGTCAGCGCGGGGAACTTGCGGTGCAGATCGTTGATCAAAAACTGTTTGTACTTGTCGTCCGGCGCGTCGGCGCCCGTGATGGCGCTACGGCTGCCGATCTGCACGCGATTGTCCGGCATCAAGCGGTAGTAGTGGCGCAGGATGCGCGTATCCGTGATCACCTGGTGGGTGCGGAAGTTGCACGCCTCGATTTCCGCGGGGGTCAGCGGACGCGTGACGAGCGAGTTCGACAAAATCGGTAGCAAGCGGTTTTTCACTTGCGGATGCAGATGGGGTGAGGTGTAGCCGCCCGTGGCCACGGCCACGGCACGGGCGCGCACCACGCCGCCCGGCGTTTGCAGATAATGCACGCCATTGCGCGTTTCCCAGCCCATCACGGGACTGGACGGGTGCACCTTGGCGCCAAGCGCGCGCGCCTTGCGCAGGTAGCCGAAAGCCAGCTTGCCCGCATGGATGCCTATGCCTTCCGGCTCGTGCAGCGCGCCGGCCGCTTCCTTGTCGTCGACGAATTCGCGCCTGACGGTGTCGGCGTCGAGGATGCGGGCGTCATACTTGAAGATCTCGCGCATGACCTTGGCTTCTTTTTCCAGCGCAGGCATGGCTTTCGCCTTGTGGGCGATGTACAGGTGGCCGCCCGGCTGCGGCTCGCAATCGATCTCGGCCGTGATCTTCTTGAACGTTGCCATCGCGTCGCACACTTCCACGTGCAGTTTCAGGGCCGTGTCCAGCCCATAGCGGTCTATCCACTGCGAGCGTTTCAGGCGGCCCGTCGTACATTGCGCCTGGCCGCCGTTGCGCGTGCTGCAGCCCCAGCTGACGCGGTTCGCTTCCAGCACGGTGGCCTTGATGCCGTGTTCCTGGGCCAGGAAGATGGCGCACGACAGGCCCGTGAAGCCGGAACCGATGATGGCCACATCGACGTCGATGTCATGCGTGATGGGGCCGTCGTCGGCGGGCGGCTCGCCGGCCGTGCCGATCCAGTAGGTGGGCGCGTAGGCATTGCCGTGGCCGGGACGCTGGGCCACCAGCGGATCGAAGGCGGGATCGTAAGGCGTGCGGGCGGCGGTGCTGTTGCCCAGTACGTCAGATGGGGTGTCGACAGGTTTGTTCATGATCATTCCCGGTGAACGTGCTGGCTCAGGCTTTGTTGCCGGTAGCGACCGGTGGGCGATCCTTGCGGAAGGCGTTCTTCACGGCGATCTTGCCATCGCGGAAAGTAAAAATGTCGACCATGCGCGCTTCGATGCGCGTGCCGTCCGCCTTGGTGCCGGCAAAGGTCGACTCCGTCACGCCGCGCTCGCCGCTGACGAAGTGTTCCGGATTGAGCCAGGCGGCGTCGGGGAAGGTTTGCCAGGCCAGCTCGAAGCCGGCGCGCACGGCATCGCGGCCGATGAAACTCTTGCCCAGCAAGTCAGGACCGGCCACGGCGTGGAATGCGCAATCGTCGGCCATCGCCGCCATCAGGGCCTCGATATCGTGGCGGTTCCAGGCATCGCCGAACGCTTGCAGGAAATCAGTAGTCACGGCGTCGGTGTGCGGTACAGGGTGGTTCATGGTGGTCTCCGTAAATCGTTTTTGATACGCTACGTTCCGTTTTTTGTCTTTTATTGAATTTAAGCCTTAAGCCTGGCCTTGTCAAATCAAATAATCCAAAAAACGGGACGCCTTGTATTCTTTATTGAAATTGCGCTATTGAAGTGACAATGTGTGAGAATTTCGTCATAACCCAACCAAACCCGGATGCAAGTACCGGGGTCGAACCCTCAGGGTTCGACCCCAGCATTTGCGACCTTGGCTTACTTAAACATAGTCCTTGTATTTATCCAGATGACGCACCGGCTTGCTCAACGCATCGCGGCGGAACGGGTCGCCCAGCTCGCGCGTGCACATGATTTCGATGATGGTCGTCTTGCCTTCATTCATCTGCATGTCGATCGCCTTTTTCAAGGCCGGACCCACGTCTTCCAGCTTGTCGACCGTGATGCCTTCGGCGCCCATGGCGCGCGCGATCTCGGCAAAGCTCTGGTTGTCGAGTTCACCGGCAACGAAGCGGCGGTTGTAGAAATCCACCTGGTTTTTCTTTTCCGCACCCCACTGGCGGTTGTGGAACACCACGGCCGTGACGGGAATGTTGTGGCGCACGCATGTCATCGTTTCCATCAAGCTCATGCCCCAGGCGCCGTCGCCCGCATACGACACGGCTGGACGGTGCGGCGCGGCAACCTTGGCGCCGATGATGGTCGGAAACGCATAACCGCAGTTGCCAAAGCTCATCGCTGCAAAGAAACTGCGCGGCTTTTCAAAGCGCAGATAGCTGTTCGCCACGGAGTTGATGTTGCCGATGTCGGTCGACACCATCACGTCTTCCGGCATGGCTTTTTCCAGCTCGCGCAAGACTTGGCGCGGGTGCAGATAGCTGCCCGGCTCTTTCTTTTGCTCTTCAATCATGTCCAGGCTGTACGCATCCTTTTCATGCGTCCAATTCGTCAATTCCTCTTCCCACGCGGCCTTCTCGGCTTGCACGG
The DNA here is from genome assembly GCF_051380715.1 of Janthinobacterium kochi. NCBI lineage: Bacteria > Pseudomonadati > Pseudomonadota > Betaproteobacteria > Burkholderiales > Oxalobacteraceae > Janthinobacterium > Janthinobacterium kochi. The sequence goes on along the minus strand of NZ_JBNYXO010000005.1, from coordinate 196,238 downwards.
TGGCATAGCGCGCGTCGCGCGTGGCGTCGCAGTCGAGGCTCTTGCCATCCAGGCGCGCCAGGATGGCTTTAGCGGCTGCCTTGGCATCGCCGCAGATGCCCACCGAAATCTTTTTGACCAGGCCCAGCATCTTGTTGTCCGCATCGATCTGGATGATCTTGGCGTTTTTCGGCCAGTAATCCATGCCGTGCTGCGGCAAGGTGCCGAACGGTCCCAAACGTGAACCGAGGGCGACGACGACGTCGGCCTGGGCGATCAGTTTCATGGCCGCCTTGGAACCCTGGTAACCGAGCGGACCGCACCACAGCGGATGGCTGGCGGGGAACGAGTCGTTATGCAAATAGCTGTTCACCACTGGCGCGCCGAGGCGCTCGGCCAGGGCCTTGCACTCTTCAATCGCTTCGCCCATGACGACGCCGCCGCCCGAGATGATCACGGGGAACCTGGCTTTCGCCAGCAGTTCTGCAGCATCGTTGAGGCTTTGTTCGCCGCCGGCGCCACGGTCCAGGCGGTTCGGTTTGGGAATTTCGGCCTTGATTTCGCCATAGAAATAGTCGCGCGGGATGTTCAGTTGCGTTGGGCCCATTTCCGACATGGCGCGGTCAAAGCAGCGGCCCGTAAATTCCGCCATGCGGGCCGGATTGGTCACATGGCCTTGATATTTCGTAAATTCCTCGAACATCGGCAGCTGGTTCGCTTCCTGGAAGCCGCCCAGGCCCATGCTCATCGTGCCGGTCTCAGGAGTAATGATCACGACCGGGGTGTGCGCCCAGTAGGCGGCGGCAATCGCCGTCACGCAATTGCTGATGCCGGGGCCGTTCTGGCCGATGACCACGCCATGGCGGCCCGAGACGCGGGCGTAGCCGTCAGCCATGTGGCCGGCGCCCTGCTCATGCACGACGGGAATCAAACGGATGCCGGCGGGGGCGAAGATATCCATCGGGTCCATGAAGGCCGAGCCCATGATGCCGAACATGTCGGTCACGCCATTGGCGGCCAGGGTTTCCACGAACGCTTCGGAAGGCGTCATCTTTTGCGGGCCGGTAGGTATCGCGGCTGCGGCGGCTTTTTGCTCGGTCATGTCATTCATGGGTGTCTCCTGGTCTGTTGTAATGAACTGCAGTGTAGTGATCAACTTATTTATCAAAAATCGGTATATTTTGTTCCGAAATTTGATATACAATTCAATTTAAGCGTTCGGGAATCAAAAGTCAAACAGATTTTCAAGGAAACGGTACAATTTGAGTTCGAAAATGAAATAAGCTGAAGTAACACTCATAGCTACCCAACCGAGGCCACCATGGACATGATTTCATCCCCAAAACTTGAGCCGGAAAAACTGGAAGGCGACACGCCCACGATGCGTTTGTTTGCCTTGCTGGAAGTGATTGCCGAGAAAGACCAGTTGCTGTCGCTGCAAGCGCTGGTGGAAGAGACAGGGCTGCCGAAGCCCACCCTGCACCGCATGCTGCAACAGCTGGAAAGCGTGGGCGTGCTTCAGCGCGAAAGCGATGGCCGCCACTACAGCACCGGCGTGCGCCTGCGTCGCCTGGCGTCGAACCTCTTGATTAACAACACGTTCCATGGCGCGCGCCGCATGGTCTTGCGCCAGCTGGTCGAGGAAGTGGGCGAAAGCTGCAACCTGACGGCCTTCAGCGGCAGCGAAGTGGTGTACCTGGACCGGGTGGAAACGGCGGCACCACTGCGCTTCTATCTGCATCCAGGTTCGCGCGTGCCGGCCCACTGCTCGTCGAGCGGCAAGCTGTTCCTGGCGCAAATGACGCCCGTGCAACGGCGCCGCCTGCTGGGCCACATGGAATTGACGCGCTTTACGGACAAGACGGAAACGGACCCCGTCAAGCTGGAACGCGAACTGGAACTGGTGCGCCGCAACGGCTACGCGCTGGACGACGAGGAATTCCTGCCCGGCCTGCTGTGCGTGGCCGTGCTAGTGCCCAACCCGAACGGCCGCTCGAACCTGGCCGTGGCGATCCAGGCGCCCATCATCCGTTTGACGCACGACAAGGCTTTACATTTCTTGCCAGCATTGCAACGCGCCGCGCAAGCCCTGGCCGCCATCGAATCGGAAACCATGCCGACGACGGGCGGGGACGACGACGCATTACAAACCGGTCATTCATAACCGCCGTAGCGCCCATGCTGCGGTTTCACAGGAGAACAAGGTGCCAGATTCACGCCAACATCCCCCCGCCGCAGCGGCGCAAACCTTGCAGTCCGTACGCAGCCTGTTCAATATCGACAGCGACCTGCTCGTGCCCGTCTTTACGGAACGCGACGCGCACGTGCCCGACATCGATCCCGCCTACCGCTTCAACCAGGATGTGACCTTGGCGATCCTGGCCGGCTTCACGCATAACCGCCGCGTGATGGTGCAAGGCTTGCACGGCACGGGCAAGTCCACGCATATCGAGCAGGTGGCGGCGCGCCTGAACTGGCCTTGCGTGCGCGTCAACCTCGACGGCCACATCAGCCGCCTGGATCTGGTCGGCAAGGACGCCATCGTGCTGCGCGAACAGCAGCAAGTGACGGAATTCCAGGAAGGCATCGTGCCCTGGTCCTTGCAGCGCCCTGTGGCCCTGATCTTCGACGAGTACGACGCGGGCCGCCCCGACGTGATGTTCGTCATCCAGCGCATCCTCGAACGCGACGGCAAGTTCACCCTGCTCGACCAGAACCGGGTCATCACGCCGCATCCCCACTTCCGTATGTTCGCCACCTCGAACACGGTGGGCCTGGGCAACCTGAACGGCATGTACCACGGCACGCAAGTGCTCAATCACGCGCAGATCGACCGCTGGAACATCGTTGCCACCCTGAACTATCTGCCGCAGGCGGAAGAAACGGAAATCGTGCTGGCCAGAGTCCCTGCCATGAACGATGCAGCGGGCCGCCAGCTGGCAAGCAGCATGGTGGCCGTGGCCAGCCTCACGCGCCACGGCTATGCGGCGGGCGACCTGGCTTGCCTTATGTCGCCGCGCACGGTGATCACCTGGGCGGAGAATTGCCAGATCTTCCGCGACCCGGCCCTGGCTTTCCGCCTGTCCTTCCTCAACAAATGCGACGAGGCCGAGCGGCCCATGGTGGCCGAGTATTACCAGCGCTGTTTCAACGAGGAATTGCTGGCGACGGCGCCATGAACGCGGAAGCAACTGCGCCTGCCGCCTACACGCGCGAGCAGCAGGAAACGGATGAACTGTGCGCGGGCGCCATCCGCGCTCTGAGCGGACAAGCAACGATACGCTACCGGGGCCGGCGCCTGCACGATGGCCACCGCCCGCTGCCCATTCACGCAGCCCATCTGCAGACCGATGCAGCGCTGCAGGATTTACCCTCGCTGCGCGGCGCGGCCGACAGCGTGGCCCTGCGTTTGCTGCACACGGATGCCGCCCTGCACAAGTCGCTGTGTCCGGTCGAACCCGTGGCGCGCCTGGTCTTCGAATTGCTGGAACAATTAAGAGTGGAAACACTTGCGCCAGATCAACATGCAGGCGTGATCCACAACCTGCGTCACCGTTTTACTGCCTGGTCGCACGCGTTTTACGATTCCGGCCTGGCCGAGGGCGCGTCGGGCCTGCTCTTGTATACAGTGTTCCAGATGTGCTGGTCGCGACTGACAGCCCGGCCCGTGCTGGAAAAGACGGAAGATTTTATCGAAGCCACGCGCTGGTCAGTCTCGTCACAATTGAGCGGCGACCTGGCGGGTCTGCGCCGCCACCGCACGGACCAAGCCGCCTTTGCGCGCCACGCGCTGGCCATCGCCCATGCCGTCGATGCCATGCTGAAAGAAGCGCAGGCGCCCCAGGATGACCAGCAAAACGCGGCCGGGGACGCCAAGGCGCAGACAGCCTTCAAGCTGTTGCTCGATTTCGACAGCGACAACGACAACCTTCCCGATGCGGCTCCCTTGGGCGAGAGCCGCGCCTTGCGCGACAGCGATGGCGCCTACAAGGCTTACTCTACGGCCTACGACCGCGAAGAAAAAGCGGGCGAGCTGGTGCGCCGCGCCCTGCTGCTCGACTACCGCGAACGCATGGATGCGCGCATCGCCAGCCTGGGCATCAACACGGCCCGCCTGGCGCGGCGTTTCACGCAATTGCTGGCCGTACCCGAGCGCGAAGGCTGGTCGTTTGGCGAGGAAGAAGGTTATATCGATGGCCGCCGTCTGGCGCAGCTGATCAGCTCGCCGTCCGAGCGCAGGCTGTTTCGCAAGGAACAACTCCTGCCGCAAGCCGATTGCCTGGTGTCCTTCCTTGTCGATTGCTCCGGCTCCATGAAGACGCATGCGGAATCGGTCGCCGTGCTGCTCGACATTGTATTGCGCGCACTGGACCAGGCGGGGATTGCCACGGAATTGCTGGGCTTTACGACGGGTGCGTGGAATGGGGGCAGAGTCAGGCGTGACTGGATGCGCGCCCGCTCTCCGGCGAATCCGGGCCGTCTGAATGAACTCGTGCACATGGTCTTCAAGGATGGCGACACGCGCTGGCGCCGCGCGCGGCCCGACATCGCGGCCCTGCTGAAGGCGGACTTGTACCGCGAAGGCGTCGACGGCGAAGCCGTGGATTGGGCGTGTCGCCGCATGCTGGCGCGCCCGGAACGGCGGCGCATCCTGCTCGTCGTCTCCGACGGTTGCCCGATGGATACGGCCACGAATCTGGCCAACGACGAGTTTTATCTGGCGCAACATTTAAAACAAGTGGTGGCGCGCCGCGAAGCGCAGGGCGCCGTGGAAATTTGCGGCCTGGGACTGGGCCTGGACCTGGGCGCCTACTACAGCCGCAGCCTGGCCACCACCCTGCCCGCCTCGCTGAACAATGAGCTGTTCAGCGAGATCGCGCAGTTGCTGGACGGACAGAAACGCTAGACCGTCAAGCCAGCTCGTAGCGCACGGCGTGCGCTTCCATCGGCAGCGGGATTTCCCAGTTCCACAACATCGCTTGCAGCTTCTTGTTGCTGAGCGATGTGTCACGCTGGCCGTTGCGCCGCAGCAATTCCTTGCGCGGCTGCTCCAGGTAAACCAGCTCCACCTGCGCGTGGTATTTATAGAGCAGGTTGAGCGTCTTTTCGCGCATCAGCTTGGACAGATGCGTGGCATTCCACACGAACGGTTCACCACGGCGCAACAGCTCGCGCGCCCGCTCTTCCGCGTAGTCGCCCACCTGGCCTTCGTTCTTGCCGTGCTTCAAGCCCAGGGCCATGCGCGCATCGTCAAACGACACGACGGGCAGGCGCGGATGGTGCTTGTCCACCCACGTATTCTTGCCCGACGCGGGCAAGCCCGACATGACGATCACGTGCGATCCCGCTTCCTGGAACAGGGGATAATCGGGATGCGCCTCGGCGCCGCGAAAGTATTTGACGCGCGTGTGGTCGTCGACAAAGACCCTGCGCTGGCCATAGCAGCCTTCCTCGCGCGCCAGTTCACGGAACAGCTCGATGGCATCGAGTATGCGCTGCGGGTCCGGGCAGATCCGGCCGCGGATATCGGCCTCGGCCAGCATGGCCAGCAGGCGGATATCGACTTGCCACGACAGTTCGCGCACGGTAAATTCGGGCGTGACGCCGCGCCGCGATGTTTCCAGCGCAAAAAACGGCACCTGGTGCACATTGATCAGGCGGCAGATTTCCTCGCGCACGGCAAACGGCACGTCGCAATCCCACAGGGCGATGCGCGCATCGAGGGCGCCCTTGCGCGAGTGGCCGGGCTGGCCGATGGCGCCTGTCACCGGGTCGATCACCGTGGTGCTGCACTTGGCCACGTCGTGCAGCAAGGCGGCGAGGAACACGATTTCCTGTTCCGTCCGCGTGGCTTGCTGATAGTCGGGCATGGCCAGCAGCGATTCCACCACCATCATGGTATGCGTCCACACATCGCCTTCCGCGTGATACACGGGGTTTTGCGGCGTCGTCTTGGCCAGTTCCAGCTGCGGGAAAGCGGCCAGGCATGCGTTGAAATCGGGCGACTGGCCCGCTGGCGGCACCAGTTGTTGCAGGGTTTTCCAGTGCATCATGTTGTACTCCTTGAGTAGGCAGCCAGTTCATCGAGCGACTGGCAGGTGTGCAAGCCCAGGCTTTCCCACGTGACCAGCGGCTGCGGCGCGTACAGGTCTACGCCGTCAGCCAGCTGGTTGGGGATCAGGGGCCGCGTGCTGTGGTGCGAGCCACTGTCGAGGATGGTTTGCGTAAAGTCATGCCGCACCAGCTTGTAGCGGGCCAGCACTTGCTCGTCGTCTTCCACTTTCAGGTACAGGCCTTCCGCGTGGTCGGACTTGTCCGTCTGTTTCCAGCACAGGTCCAGCGGCAGGCGTTCGCGCGCCACCGCCTGTTCAAAAGCGTCGCGCCACAGGCGGGACTTGGCCAGCGAATGACGCAGCAGCAGCCACAGCTGTTTCGGCGACGTCGGCATCAAGCCCGCATACAGCACGGGCACGGACAGCACGGGCGAGCCGGCCAGCATGGCGTGGCGGCGCGCCGTCGACAAAAACATCTGGCTGCGCCGGCAATACACGTCAAACTCGTTGAAGTAATGGGGCAGCCGGTCGTAAAACACGGAATGCTTGCTGTACGACCATTCGCCAAACAGCACATACTGATCTTCCAGCAGATGCAGCAAGGCGTGTTCATGCGCCTGCGCCCACGGTTTGAGCAGGTTGAACTGGCGCTCGCTGCCGCCGCCCGCCAGGTAGTGGCCGCGCGACTGCAGCAGCACCTCGCCCGCATCGCTGAACGACACGGCGGAGTTGGCGCCATCGATTTTTTCCTCGATGACGACGTACTGGCCGGCCAGCTTTTTCAGGGGCATCTGGTCCGAGCCGTCGTCGCCGTCCTGCAGGCGCGAGCCTTCCAGGTGCGGCGTGCGCGGGTATTTGAATAAGGGTAAAGATTGTAAAAACATAGCGTCCCACGCCGCGTTCACCGGGGCGTGTCCATACAGGGTCAGGGATACTGACGACGTGTTCGGGCGTGTACGATCGAGACTAGCGTCACGGATACGTGTGCGGAAAGAGCAGTGCCGCAGCAATCGGGGGCGTCAACGCGCCGAACGATGCTGCAAGAGCATTTCGTCAGCGTTAGCAGGTGATGGCGAAGAAGCGAGGCACTTTTGGCTCCAATAAGGAAGAGGTTCGAGAAAGAACCGCGAATATAAAGGCTGTGTGCATATTTTGCAAGCGCCGCACGATTAGCCCAGCAATTGCGGCACCGCCGCCACCATCAGCGACAGGCCGATCAAGGTCAGCACGGCAAACGCGATGCGGCGCATGCCGCGCTGGGCGATGGGTGGCGGGTAGCGCTTGCCGGCCATGGTGGCCAGCACGCCCACGGGCAGGGCCAGCATGCACAAAAGTAACACTTTCGCGTCGAGCTGACCCTGGCTGCCCGCCATCAGCGAGCGTCCGCCCGCGCTGATGGCGAACAGGAAGATCAAGCTGTAGCGGATGGTCTTTAAACTCATTTCTTGGCGATAAAACTGGTACACGAGCGGTGGCCCGGCCAGCGAAAACAGGCCCGAGAACAGGCCGCCGCACACGCCGCTGATGAAGAAGCTGCGCTTGTCGGCCGCCCCCGGTCCCGGCGGCGCCTGCAGCAAGATACTGACGCCGCCATACATGATGGCCGCGCCCAGCAACAGTTTCAGGACGGGCGCATATGCCTGGTCCAGGTAGCCGAGCAGCAAGACGCCGGCCGCCATGGCCGGCAGCAAGCCGATGCTGGCCGCGCGGATAGCGCGCCAGTCCAGGTGGTGCACGGCGCCCGGCAAAGCCACCAGGCAATTGGCCAGCGATAACAAACTGACGAGGGCCGCCAGCGCGGGCACGGGCGCCAGGCCCAGGCCGCTTGCCACGCCCATGACGATCATGCCCAGGCCAAAGCCCGTGACAGTCTGAAAGTATGTGCCCGCCGCCACCACGCCCAGCAGCGCCAGCACGGGTAAGCTGAACAGGAAGTCAGCGTCCACCCTGGGCCTGCACGGCCGTGACCGCAATCACGTTGTAGACGTCGTCGGCGCTGCAGCCGCGCGACAAATCGTTGGCGGGCTTCTTCAAGCCTTGCAGCAAGGGGCCGATGGCGACAGCGCCGCCCATGCGTTCGGCCAGTTTGTAGCCGATATTGCCGGCGTCCAAGTTCGGGAACACCAGCACATTCGCGCGACCGTTGACGACGGAATCCTTGACTTTTCTCTGCGAAATCTCGGCCACGATGGCCGCGTCGAGCTGCACGTCGCCATCGATGGCCAGCAACGGACGCTGGGCCTTGACCCGTTCCGTGGCCGCATGCACCTTGTCGACGGCCGCGTGGTGAGCGCTGCCGCTGGTGGAAAACGACAGCATGGCGACCCGCGGTTCTTCCATCAGCAACGCTTGCGCGCTGTCGGCGGCGGCCATGGCGATGTCGGCCAATTCTTCCGCCTTCGGATCGACCACCAGGGCGCAATCGGAAAAGATGAAGCCGCCCTTGAGGCTATGGAAAGGTTCGCACAGCATCATCAGGAAAAAACTCGACACCAGCTTGAAGGCCGGATCGACGCCGATGATCTGGATGGCGCTGCGCACCACGTCGGCCGTCGTGTGCACGGCCCCCGCCACGCAGCCGTCGGCGTCGCCCAGGCGCACCATCAGGTTGGCGTAGCACAGCGGGTCTTGCACGGCGATCCTCGCCTGCTCCACCGTCATGCCCTTGGCTTGGCGCAGCACAAACAATTGCTGGGCATAGTGTTCCGACTCGCTTGACTCTGCCGGATCTACCAGGCGCACGGCATCGAGGTCCAGCGCGTGTTCGCGCGCCAGGGCCAGGATGGCGGCCGGCTTGCCGACGAGGGTGATATGCGCCAGGCCTTCGGCAGCTGCCCGCGCTGCCGCCTGCAGTACGCGCGCGTCGTCGCCCTCGCACAAGACGATGTTTTTCGGCACGGCGCGGGCTTGTGCGATGATGCGGTGCAGGGCTTTCATGGCGACTCCAATTCGGTAAAAAAATGCCGGAACCATGGCAGCATAAGGTAGAAAATATGAAGCAATGATTCCGGCACATAAAACCCGGCGCGATTGCCGGGGTCATACAAGGATCGGTCAGGGTGGTGTCGGATTACGCCGGGCCAAGGCTAAATTCCGGGGTCAGACCCGCCGGGGGAATGCGCTCCAATGGAGCGCGTTCCAATCCCGCAGGGACTGACCCCGGCTTTTTGCCGCTGGCTCAGCAATCAAACGTAATCTTTGTATTTATCCAGATGACGGATCGGTTTGCTCAACGCATCGCGGCGGAACGGGTCGCCCAGCTCGCGCGTGCACATGATTTCGATGATGGTGGTCTTGCCTTCATTCATCTGCATGTCGATCGCCTTTTTCAAGGCCGGACCCACGTCTTCCAGCTTGTCGACCGTGATGCCCTCGGCGCCCATGGCGCGCGCGATCTCGGCAAAGCTCTGGTTGTCGAGCTCACCGGCGACGAAGCGGCGGTTGTAGAAATCCACCTGGTTTTTCTTTTCCGCACCCCACTGGCGGTTGTGGAACACCACGGCCGTGACGGGAATGTTGTGGCGCACGCAGGTCATCGTTTCCATCAAGCTCATGCCCCAGGCGCCGTCGCCCGCATACGACACGGCTGGACGGTGCGGCGCGGCAACCTTGGCGCCGATGATGGTCGGAAACGCATAACCGCAATTGCCAAAGCTCATCGCTGCAAAGAAGCTGCGCGGCTTTTCAAAGCGCAGATAGCTGTTCGCCACGGAGTTGATGTTGCCGATGTCGGTCGACACCATCACGTCTTCCGGCATGGCTTTTTCCAGCTCGCGCAAGACTTGGCGCGGGTGCAGATAGCTGCCCGGCTCTTTCTTTTGCTCTTCGATCATGTCCAGGCTGTACGCATCCTTTTCATGCGTCCAGTTGGTCAATTCCTCTTCCCACGCGGCCTTCTCGGCTTGCACGGTGGCATAGCGCGCGTCGCGCGTGGCGTCGCAGTCGAGGCTCTTGCCATCCAGGCGCGCCAGGATGGCTTTAGCGGCTGCCTTGGCATCGCCGCAGATGCCCACCGAAATCTTTTTGACCAGGCCCAGCATCTTGTTGTCCGCATCGATCTGGATGATCTTGGCGTTTTTCGGCCAGTAATCCATGCCGTGCTGCGGCAAGGTGCCGAACGGTCCCAAACGTGAACCGAGGGCGACGACGACGTCGGCCTGGGCGATCAGTTTCATGGCCGCTTTCGAACCCTGGTAACCGAGCGGACCGCACCACAGCGGATGGCTGGCGGGGAACGAGTCGTTATGCAAATAGCTGTTCACCACTGGCGCGCCGAGGCGCTCGGCCAGGGCCTTGCACTCTTCAATCGCTTCGCCCATGACCACGCCGCCGCCCGAGATGATGACGGGGAACTTGGCCTTGGCCAGCAGTTCTGCAGCATCGTTGAGGCTTTGTTCGCCGCCGGCACCGCGGTCCAGGCGGTTCGGTTTGGGGATTTCGGCCTTGATTTCGCCATAGAAATAGTCGCGCGGGATGTTCAGTTGCGTCGGACCCATTTCCGACATGGCGCGATCAAAACAACGGCCCGTGAATTCCGCCATGCGGGCCGGATTGGTCACATGGCCTTGATATTTCGTAAATTCCTCGAACATCGGCAGCTGGTTCGCTTCCTGAAAGCCGCCCAGGCCCATGCTCATCGTGCCGGTCTCAGGAGTAATGATCACGACCGGGGTGTGCGCCCAGTAGGCGGCGGCAATCGCCGTCACGCAATTGCTGATGCCGGGGCCGTTCTGGCCGATGACGACGCCGTGGCGGCCCGAGACGCGGGCATAGCCGTCGGCCATGTGGCCGGCGCCCTGCTCGTGCACGACGGGAATCAAACGGATGCCGGCGGGGGCGAAGATATCCATCGGGTCCATGAAGGCCGAGCCCATGATGCCGAACATGTCGGTCACGCCATTGGCGGCCAGGGTTTCCACGAACGCTTCGGAAGGCGTCATCTTTTGCGGGCCCACTGGAGCAGGAGGGTTCACTGCGGCAGCGGCGGCGGCTTTTTGGTCGGACAAATCGGTCATAGCTCAGTCTCCTTACAGTTTTATGAAAAATCGGTATATTTTGTTCCGATATTTGAAATACATATTCAATTTAACGGTTGCAAAATGGACTGTCAATGAAAATTCATGAAAAATCGGACTGTTTCATTCCTGAATCCGGAATCCGTGACTTAGGTCCACTCCTGAAACAACAATGGCGGCTTATCCGCAACAGACAAGCCGCCATCGCTCCCTGCATCGCCGTGCTTAGAACTTCAAACGCATGCCGGCCGTGAAGGCGCTCGAGTTATGGCCAGGCAAGGGTACGCTGCCGCCGCTCGATGCGTCGCCGACGAAGTTGCTGCCCGCGCCATCGTTGTTGATGCGGCCGTACGAGGTGTACAGGTTGGTGCGCTTGGACAAGGCATAGGTATAGCCGATGGCCAGCTGGCGCCCGCCGCGGCGTAGGTTCGTGCGGTCATCCTTGCGGATGTACGAGGCCATCACGCTGCCGGCCGCGCCCACGGGGGCCGATACACCCAGCATGTAGTCGCGGAAATCCGTGCCCGCATCGTCCTTGTCCGTTTCATACGCGGCATGCAGCTTGGCGGGGCCGAAGTCGTAGGTGCCACCCAGCAAGGTCACTTTTGCCGTGTTCAGCGGCGTGTCCTTGCGCTTGTCATGCGCCAGGGTCAGCACCAGCGGACCGTTGGCGTAGTCGATGGAAAAGTCGATGGTGCGGCCCAGGGTGTTGCTGTCCGGCTTTTCACCGAGGCCAACCATGACGGCGGCCGACAAGCCGTTCACCTTCGGCGTTTCATACATGATGGCGTTTTTCGTGCGCAGGCTGGCCGCGCTCATCAGGTTGATCGAGGCGCCCGTCATGCCCGTCTCGAAGGGGTCGATATTGTCCAGCGCGGTAAACAGCGGGTTGTGCTGCAAGCCGATATTCACGGCGCCGAAGCCGCCCGACAGGCCCACATAAGCCTTGCGCCCGAACAGGGCGCCCTGGCGGTAAGCGCCCGTATCGAGGTCGAGGCCATTTTCCAACAAGAAATTAGCCTTCAAGTTGTTGCCCAGGTCTTCCGTGCCCTTGAAGCCGATGCGGCTGCCCGACTGCACGCCGGTGGCCAGCTTGGTGACGGAGCCTTCCGCGCCGCCGTGTTCGGACGTCAGGCCCGCGTCGAGCAAGCCGTACACGGTGACGGACGATTGGGCGCTGGCGCTGCCGGCGAAGAGTGTGGCCAGGACGGCCGCCGCTACGAGTGTGTGTTTCATGTCATCTCCAGGTATTGTGGTTTTTATCGTGCTTCAAACAGGAATCAACAACGGTGCTGCAAATGCAGTAATACGGCGGCTCAGGCGATCAGCCCGGCCATCGGCGACGAGGGCGTAGCACTCATGGTGCCCGCTCTCCGGGGCATGCGTCCGGCCAGGTAAGCCTCGCGTCCGCCCTGCACTGCCAGTTTCATGGCGCGCGCCATGCGTATCGGTTCGCGCGCCGCCGCGATAGCGGTATTCATCAAGATGCCGTCGCAACCGAGTTCCATGGCGATGGCCGCGTCCGACGCCGTGCCCACGCCCGCATCGACCAGCACGGGCACACGGGCTTGCTCGATGATCAGCGACAGATTCCATGGATTCAAAATGCCCATGCCCGAGCCGATCAGGGACGCCAGCGGCATGACGGCGATGCAGCCGAGGTCTTCCAGCATGCGCGCCTGGATGGGGTCGTCGCTGCAATACACCATCACCTGGAAGCCATCCTTCACCAGCTGCTCCGCCGCTTTTAATGTTTCCGGCATGTTCGGGAACAGCGTCTTTTCATCGCCGAGCACTTCCAGCTTGCACAGCGGGTGCCCGCCCAGCAACTCGCGCGCCAGCTGCAAGGTATAGACGGCGTCGCGCGCGTTGTAGCAGCCGCCCGTGTTGGGCAAAATCGTGTATTGCGACAGCGGGATGAAGTCGAGCAGATTCGGCTCGCCCTTCTCCTGACCGATGTTGACCCTGCGAATCGTGACCGTGACGATCTCGGCGCCGCTCTCCTCGATGGCGAGGCGCGTTTCCTCGAAATCCTTGTATTTACCGGTACCCACCAGCAGGCGCGACTGGTAGGTGGTGCCGGCCAGTGTCAGGCCGCCGGATGGCTGGCTGGGGGTGGCGTCGTCTCTCATCGTGATCTCCTGTGCAATTCATTTAAACCAGAAGCAAAATCCGGGGTCGGACCCTGAGGGTCCGACCCCAGCCTTTTTCCTTGGGTTTCCCCGCAAAACGCAAAATCGACTTCCGGCCGCCGCCCGGACACGAGGTCGGCCAGCGCCCTGCCCGCGCCGCAGCCCATGGTCCAGCCCAGGGTGCCGTGGCCTGTGTTCAGATAGAGCTGACGATAGCGCGTGGCGCCGATATACGGCACGTTCGACGGTGTGAGGGGACGCAGGCCGGCCCAGTAGACGGGGTCGCTGTAATCGCAGGCGTGAGGAAACAGCGTTTGCACACGGCGCGTGATGGCGGCGCAGCGCACGGGGTTCAGTTCGCGCGTGTAGCCGTTCAGCTCACATGTGCCCGCCACGCGCAGGCGCGATCCCAGGCGCGAAAACACCAGCTTGTGGCCATCGTCCGTCAGCGATACGGTCGGTGCGGCAGCGGAATCGACAATCGGATAGGTGGCGGAGTAGCCCTTGCCCGGATACAGCATCAGGCGGATGCCCAGCGGCTGCAGCAGCGGTGTGGAAAAGCTGCCCATGGCAACCACCACGGCATCCGCGTGCTCGAGGCGGTGGCGCCCTTGCGCATCGATGCATTCCACGCCCGTGACTCTTCCACCATCTGCCAGCAAGCGCGTCACCGTCGTGCTGTACTGAAAATCCACGCCCGCCCTGGCTGCGCGCGCGGCCAGCGCCGTGGTAAATAGATGCACGTCGCCCGACTCGTCGCTGGCCGTGAAGTCACCGCCGACGATGCGGTCCCGCGCATGGGCCAAGGCGGGCTCGATGCGGATCACGTCATCGGCGCTGACGGTGTTGCGCGGGCAGCCCAGTTCACGCAAGAACGCGGCGCCCGTTTGCGATTTATCAAACTCCTGCTGGTCCGTATAGAAATGCAGGATGCCCCGTTCCAGGTGGTCGTAGGCTACGCCCGTTTCGCGGCGCAAGGCTTGCAGGCTCTGGCGGCTGTACTCGGCCAGGGCGACGATCTGGCGCATATTGCGCGACACGCGCGATGGCAGGCATTCGCGCAGGTAGTGCAAGGCCCACTGCCATTGCAGCGTATCGAGACGGGGCCGGAACAGCAGCGGCGCGTCGTCCTTGCCCAGCCACGTGAGCACCTTGCGCAGGGTGGCGGGATTGGCCCATGGCTCGGCGTGCGAGACGGAAATCTGCCCGCCGTTACCGAAGCTCGTTTCCTGCGCGGCGCCTGCCTGGCGCTCGAGCACGCGCACGTCGTGGCCCGCCTGGCGCAAATACCAGGCCGATGCCGTGCCGACCACGCCGGCGCCGAGGACAAGGATTTTCATCGCGGCCCCGACTCGCTTAGCGCGTCAGCAGCACGGCAATGGCGACGAAGGCGGCGATCCACACCGTTTCCATCACCAGCATGATCACGGGACGCCAGCCCAGCGAAGCCAGCGACTGGAACGACGTTTTCACGCCCAGCGCGGCGATGGCGATGACGAGGCAGGCACGCGAGGCATTGTTGATCCAGCCATTCACTTCCTGCGGAATCAGGCCCAGGCTGTTGGTGATGACCAGCCAGACAAAGCCGATCAGGAAGAATGGCACCAGCGGCGGCGCATCGACTTCGCTCTTGCCATCCTTGCGCTTGAACATGATCGACAGGCCCAGCACGACGGGCACGAGGCAAGCCACGCGCGTCAGTTTCACGAAGGTGGCCACGTCGCCCGTATGGTTGCTGACCAGATAGCCGGCGCCCACCACTTGCGCCACGTCGTGGATGGTGCCGCCGATGAACACGCCCGCTTCCGTCGGGTCAAAGCCCAGCAGTTTGACCAGCAGCGGGTAGACGATCATGGCCAGGGTCGACAGCGACGTCACGCCCACCACCGTCAGCAGGGTGAACTTTTCGTTTTCCTTGGTTTGCGGCAGCACGGCCGAGATGGCCAGCGCGGCCGAGGCGCCGCAGATGGCGACCGAGCCGCCCGACAAAATGCCTTCCGTGATCGGACGTTTCAGCCACCTGGCCAGCAGGTAGCCGAAGCCCAGGGTGGCGATCAGCCCGCCGACGACGATCAGCAGGGGCGTCACGCCGACCGAGGCGATCTGGTTGAAAGTGATGCGCGCGCCCAGCAGGGCCACGCCCGTGCGCAGCAACACCTTGCTGCAAAACTCGATACCGGGCTTGCAGGTGGGGTCGGACGCGAGAAAGTGGAAGGCCAGGCCAAAGAACAGCGCGTACAGCAGCTGGGGGCCGCCGTAATTACTGGAAATAAAGGTGGCCGAAAGGGCGATCACCAGCGCGATGGCCACGCCGGGCCAGCTGCGCAGCACGGCGCGGGGACGCCAGATGGCGACGGCGGAAGACAGGTAGGGAATGTTCTTGTCGACAACGCGTGTTATCGCTGATGAGTTGGTTTTCATGCGGGTCCGCTCATAATGTTTTAAAAATTGGGACATTTCATCTCGTTTTTTAATAATACACCATGAGCTAGCGAAGTCCATGCTTTTCCATGAAAATCGAAACTGGATGTTCCGGAAACTGACGTTTTAATGATATCGGCGCCGTAAACGACGAGCGGCGCGGCCCTTTGCAGGGACGCGCCGCCGTTGCTGGTGCTTGAAAGATTACTTTTTGTTCAGACGGGTAATCAGGCTGGACGTATCAAAGCGGTTGCCGCCCGCCTGCTGCACTTCGCCATAGAACTGGTCCGTCAATGTCGTTACTGGCAAATCGCTGCCGTTGCGCTTGGCTTCGGCGAGGCAGATGCCCAGGTCCTTGCGCATCAGGTCGACGGCGAAACCGAAGTCGAACTTGCGCTCTATCATGGTCTTGCCCCGGTTTTCCAGCTGCCACGACTGCGCCGCGCCCTTGGAAATCACGTCGACGACCAGCGCCGCGTCCAGGCCCGCGTTTTCCGCGAAGGCGATGCCTTCGCTGAGCGCCTGCACCAGGCCCGCGATGCAGATCTGGTTGACCATCTTCGTCAGCTGGCCGGAACCGGACGGCCCCATATAGGTGACGGCGCGCGAGAACAGGGTGATGACGGGTTCGGCGCGTGCATACGCTTGCGCATCGCCGCCCACCATCACCGTCAGCTTGCCATTTTCCGCGCCCGCCTGGCCGCCGGACACGGGCGCGTCGAGGAAGAACACGCCCTGCTCTTGCGCCGCCGCGTGAATGGTGCGCGCCGCTTCGGCGGAAGCCGTCGTATGGTCGATCAGGATGCTGCCCGGCGCCATGGCGGACAGCAAGCCACCCTCTTCCAGGATGACTTGATACAGGTCGTTATCATTGCCGATGCAGGTGAAGACGAACTCGGCACCCGCTGCAGCGGCGGCCGGCGTGGCGGCGCTGTTGCCCTTGTGCTGCGCCAGCCAGGCTGCCGCGCGGGCCGGGTTGCGGTTGTACACGGTGACGTCGTGCCCGCCCGCCGCCAGGTGACCTGCCATGGGGAAACCCATGACGCCCAAACCGATGAATGCCACTTTTGCCATTTTGCCCGTCCTGTCGATGAATGAATCCGATTATTGTTGCACAAACAGCCGCCGCCGGCAGCATCAAGGCGCGGGGGCGCGCCGATAATACAGGTCGAACACTTCCTCGCCATCCGGCACGAAGCCATGACGCACATAGAAGCGGTTCGCCTCGCTGCCGCGCAAGGCGCCCACGCGCACGCTCTTGCCGGCCGCATCGGCCTCGGCAAACACGCGCGCCAGCACAGCCGCGCCCATGCCTTGCCGTTGGCATGCCGGCGCCAGATAGAGGTGGTCGAGCAGTAAATAGTCCGCATGCGGGCGCAACACATAGAAGCCGGCCAGCGCGCCGCCATGGCGCAACTGCCAGGTGCAATCGGGATCGAACGTGGCGAGGAAGCGCTGGCGCGCCCGCTGCGGGTCAAAGCGGCCGATGCGCTCCAGGCTTTCGCGCATGGCGGCCACGCGCAAGCTGGCCAGCGCTTCGCCATCGGCCAGGCTGGCAGGCACGAAGGTCAGCATGGCGTCACAGCACTGCGCGCAACGCCGCCATCAAGGCGGCGCATTCGTCCACGTTGCCGATGCTGATGCGCAAATACTGGCTGATGCGCGGCGCATTGAAATGGCGCACGATCACGGAGCGGGCGCGCAAGCCGGCCGCCAGTTGCGCCGCGTCATGCTGCGGGTGGCGGGCGAAGATGAAATTGGCCACCGAGGGCAGCACCTCGAAGCCCAGCGCCGTCAGCTCCACCGTCAGCTGTTCGCGGCTGGCGATGACGGCCTGGCGCGTCTGCTGGAAATACGCTTCGTCGTACAGCGAGGCCACGGCGCCGGCCAGCGCCAGCCGGTCCAGCGGATACGAGTTGAAACTGTTCTTCACTCTTTCCAGCGCCTCGATCAGATCAGGATGCCCGAAGGCGCAGCCCACGCGCAAGCCGGCCAGCGAGCGCGATTTCGAGAACGTCTGCACCACCAGCAAGTTCGGATAACGCTCGACCAGGGCCACTGCACTTTCCCCGCCGAAATCCACATACGCTTCATCGACCACTACCACGGCGTCGGGATGGTCGCGCAGCAGGGTTTCCACGCCGGCCAGCGGCAAGTCCACGCCAGTGGGCGCGTTGGGATTCGGGAAGATGATGGCACCGCATGGCCCCTGGTAGTCTTGCGGGCGGATGCGCATGGACTCGTCGAGCGCTACCGTGCGGTAATCGATGCCGTACAGCTTGCAATACACGGGATAGAAGCTGTAGCTGATGTCGGGGAACAGCAGCGGCGCATCGTGCTTGAGCAAGGCCATGAAGGCCAGCGCGAGCACTTCGTCGGAACCGTTGCCGACGAACACTTGCGCGCTGGTCAAGCCGTGGTAGGCGGCCAGGGTTTGCTTGAGTTCGCTGGCTGAGGGGTCGGGGTAGAGCCGAAGGGTGTCGTTGGCTGCTTCGCGCAGCGCGGCCAGCACCTGCGGCGACGGGCCGTAGGGATTTTCATTCGTGTTGAGTTTGACCAGGTCGGGCAGTTTTGGCTGCTCGCCGGGGATGTAGGGGGTCAGCTCGCTGACGATGTTGCTCCAGAATCGGCTCATTGCTTTGCTCATTACTTTGGTATGGGGGGCAGGATGGGGATCGGGTAGATTACCATGGCTGGGGGAGATCAAGGTGGCGGGGGCGCTGGCAGTTACTGCCTGAATGGAGGAAAAAACGCCTTGCGCTGCGCGCTTTGGGCGGTTTTTCTACCTGCCTTGTTGCGCTGGTGGCTTGCATATGTGGTGGGTATAAAAAAAGCTCCCTTTCGGGAGCTTTTTTTATGTATTCTGGCGGAGAGGGTGGGATTCGAACCCACGGTACGATTTAACGTACGCTTGATTTCGAGTCAAGTACATTCGACCACTCTGCCACCTCTCCGTTTACTGCGGTCTATTCGTTCAAACTGGCGTGCCGGTTTGAACGAGGCGCTATTTTAGCATGGGTGTTGTTGGGTTGGGTAGGGGTTTGTTGCTGATCTTGCTTTGGAAAAGCAAAAACCATTTGGGCGATTCGGGGAGCCTCGCGCGAGTACGCCCTCGTCTTTGAACCTGCCGCCTTGGCGCACGCGTAAAACCCAATTTGGCGATTCGGAGAGCCCCGCGCAAATATGCGCGGGGCTTCGAATCCCACGCGTACGCCCCGCAGCGGGCGTACTCCTCTTCGCCGGCACAAATAAAAAAAGCTCCCTTGCGGGAGCTTTCTCTATTTGTTCTGGCGGAGAGGGTGGGATTCGAACCCACGGTACGATTTAACGTACGCTTGATTTCGAGTCAAGTACATTCGACCACTCTGCCACCTCTCCATTTACTGCGGTCTTTCCCCGCATTGCTGCGGGAAGGCAAGATTATAGCAGCCCGCGACAAAAAGAAAAGGACTATTTTAAGCCTTCAAATGCGTCAGGCCGCCCATGTACGGGCGCAGCACTGGCGGGATCTCGACGCTGCCGTCTGCCTGCTGGTAGTTTTCCAGCACGGCCACCAAAGTGCGGCCCACTGCCAGGCCCGAACCGTTCAGGGTGTGGGCCAGCTCCGGCTTGCCGCTAGCGTTGCGGAAACGTGCCTGCATGCGGCGGGCCTGGAAGGCTTCGCAGTTCGACAACGAGGAAATCTCGCGGTAGGTGTTCTGCGCCGGCAGCCACACTTCCAGGTCGAACGTCTTGGTGGCGCCGAAACCCATGTCGCCCGTGCACAGCGACATCACACGGTATGGCAGGCCCAGGCGTTGCAAGATGCTTTCCGCATGGCCAACCATTTCATCGAGCACCTGGTACGACGTGTCCGGGTGCACAACTTGCACCATTTCCACCTTGTCGAACTGGTGCTGGCGGATCATGCCGCGCGTGTCGCGGCCATAGCTGCCCGCTTCCGAGCGGAAGCATGGCGTGTGGGCCGTCATTTTCAGTGGCAATTGATCGAGCGCCAGGATTTCGTCGCGCGCGATGTTGGTCAGCGACACTTCCGAGGTGGGGATCAGGTAGAAGGTCTCGCCCTCGCCTTCCGCGCCGCCCTTTTTCACCGAGAACAGATCGGCTTCAAATTTCGGCAGCTGGCCCGTGCCGCGCAGCGAATCGGCGTTGACCATGTACGGGGTATAGCATTCCGTGTAACCGTGCTCGTCCACGTGCGTATTGAGCATGAATTGCGCCAGCGCGCGATGCAGACGGGCGATGCCACCTTTCATGACGGAGAAGCGCGAACCGGTCAGCTTGGTGGCTACTTCGAAATCGAGGCCCAGCGGGGCGCCCACGTCGACGTGATCCTTGACCTCGAAATCGAAGGCGCGCGGCGTGCCGACCTTGCGCACTTCCACGTTGCCCGACTCGTCCGTGCCTACCGGCGCCGATTCGTGCGGCAAATTCGGCACGGCCATGATGAAGTCGCTCAGCTTGGCTTGCACCAGGGTCAGAGCCGCCTCATCGGCTTTCAGCTCATCGCCCAGGCCGGCCACTAGCGTCATCACGGCCGAGGTGTCTTCCCCTTTGCCTTTCAACATGCCGATTTGCTTGGACAGCGCGTTACGCTTGCCCTGCAGCTCTTCGGTGCGCGTCTGGATCGCCTTGCGTTCGGCTTCGAGGGCGGTAAAACCTGCCACGTCGAGCTGGAATTTGCGCGTCGCCAGGCGTTCTGCGACGGTGGCGATGTCTTTACGGAGAAGTTGGATATCTATCATGGGTGGATGGCGGTGCCGATGTATCGAAAGCACTCATTGTACCAAGACCCGTTCAGTTCTTTATGAGTTTTGCACAAGGCTGGCCATCGTCATGGCAGCATGGCTGGGCACTCGCGCCCGCTTTACATTCATTGCTTAGCCTAGTGCTTAAATAAACGCGGCTTTTTCGGCAGCGGTGAGGCGGCGGGCGCTGACGGTAACGACAGGCATCGTGCTGTCGGCAGCCTGGGCGATCACGGTGCTGCTGGCGCTCACTTCCAGCGTATTCGCGCCTGCGGTGGCGAAGCTGGCGCCGATGGCGATGATGGCGGCGGCGACAAAGGTGATTTCCATGTTTTTCAGTGCGTGCATGATGTGACTCCTGGTTAGTTTGCGTCGTTGACTGCTGCTGGTATGGTGGTACTTTAGCCAACGGCGACGAACGACGCCACCGGCTTGCGACCAGCAGCAAAAAACAGGGAGCGAACGGTGAAAAACGGGGATTGAAGCGTGGAGAATAGTTACAAGGCTTCCTTGACGAGGCGCCCTAACCGGCTAATAGCCTGCTCGATGCGCGGCGTCCAGGCATTGCCGCAATTGAGCCGCAGATAATTGCCGAACTTGCCCGAGGCCGAGAACAGCTGGCCCGGCATATACGCCACGCCGTCGGCGATGGCCTGGCCGTGCAGGGCCAGCGCATCGACTTGCAGCGGCATCTGCACCCACAGCACGAAACCGCCCTGCGGCTCGGACAGCATGCAGTCCGCCGGGAAGCTGGCCGCCACGGCGTCGGACATGCGCGCGATGCGCTGCACCAGGGTGCGCCGCATCTTGCGCAGCTGCTGGTCGTAGCTGCTGCCCTCCAAAAAGTCGGCCAGCACCGCCTGGAAGAAATGACTGGTGGCGCCGCTCGACACGGTCTTCAGCAGGGCGACTTCCTGCGCGAAGCGTCCAGCCAGTACGTAACCCACGCGCGAAGCGGGCGTAATCGCCTTGGAAAACGAGGAGCACAATAAAACGTTGCCGCTCGTATCGTAAGCTTTCACGGGCCAGGGACGCTGCGGGGCAAAGCACAGGTCGCCATACACATCGTCTTCCACCAGCGGGATATTGAATTCCGATAGCAGGCCCGCCAGCCGCTTCTTGTGTGCTTCGGGCATGACGCAGCCGAGCGGGTTATTCGCGTTCGGCACGAACAAACACGCCTGCACGAGGCCGGCGCGCAGGGCCAGCTCCAGCGCATCGAGCGACGGCCCCGTCTTCGGGTCGGTGGGGATTTCCAGCGCCTTCATGCCCAGGCTTTCGATCATCTGCAACAGCACGAAATACGTGGCCGACTCGATGGCGATGGTATCGCCCGGCTTGGCCACGGCGCGCAGGCACAGGCTGATCGCTTCCGTGCAGGAATTCGTCACGACGATCTCGTGCGGGTCCAGCTTGCCCCAGTCCAGCGCGCGGCGCGCAACCTGGCGCAAGAAATTGCCTTCGCTGACGTCGTAGCAGCTGACCTTGCTCAATAAAGCAGGTTCGCGCCGCGCCACCGCGCTGATGGTGCGCTGCATGCGTTTGACGGGCAGTATCTCGTCCGGCGGCCAGGCCGTGCCCAACTGCACGATATTCGCCGTTTCGTTATCCTTCAGCACGCGCATCAGCAGATTGTTGATGCCGACAAAGGCCGGCTCCTTCAAATGCTGGGCGTCGGCACTGCATGGGCGGCGCGGCGCCCGGTGGCGCACGAAATAGCCGGACTGGGGGCGCGCATCGACTTGCCCCCGGTCTTCCATCAGGCGCAAGGCTTGCATCACCGTGCTGACGGAAATGCGCTTTTGCTGCGCCAGGTGGCGGATCGACGGCAGGCGGTCGCCGGGCGCAAACACGCGCGAGTCGATCAGGGCGCCCAGCTCGTTGGCCAGGTGCTCGTACAGATTCAAATGCGCGCTCATGTTCATCCCTTCAGTATGCGGCTGCCGCGCGCGGCACGCACAGATACAGTTGCCCGATTTTTTGACAAGCACAGTCTACGACGAAATGTACTGTATGCATCACAATTTCGTTTTCCTGCATCTGTCATGCTTCACCGCAAGCGCCTAAGCTGTTTCTGTCAGCACAACAGGAGCGATGCCATGCATACCGACCATGAATTACGCGGCGAACGCCCCCTGCGCCTGGAAAAAGCGCACGCCAAGGTCATCGAATGCCTGTCTGGCATGGCGTGGATCACGGCCTATGCCCAGTTCGAGGATTGCGTGCTGCGCAGCGGTGAACGCTACACGATACCGAATGATGGCCTGGTGCTGGTCGAAGCCGTGGGTAGCGGACACATCCGCGTGCATGGGAGCGCCGCACCCCGCCCCGCCCTGCTGCGCTGGCTGCACCTGGCACTGCCTCACACACTCAATACAAGGAATACATGATTCAAGAACCACTGCGCATCCTCGTCACGGGCGCCGCCGGCATCATCGGCACCGCTTTCTGGAAGCGCCGGCACGGGCAATTCTCCCTGCGCCTGGCCGACCTGCACACTGACGGGCTGGCGTCAGCGCCCTGCCCGTCCTTGCCCCTCGATGTCAGCGACTATGCCGCCTGCCTGGCCGCCTGCGCCGGCATCGACGTGGTGCTGCATTTGGCCGGCGTGCCGCACGCCAGCGCCGATTTCGATGCGCAATTGCTGCAGCCGAACATCATCGGCGCGCACAACATCTTCCGCGCGGCGCAGGCGCAGGGAGTAAAAAGAGTGGTGTTTGCCAGTAGCGCGCAAGCCATCGAGGGCTATCCGCTCGATATGCAAGTGCATGAGCACATGCCCGCGCGGCCCGCCAACATGTATGGCGCCAGCAAGGCCTTTGGCGAAGGCGTGGCCTCGGCGTTCGCGCACCAGCATGGCATGACGGCGATTGCCGTGCGCATCGCCAACGTGGCCCGCTTTGCGCCAGGTCAACAGCACAGCGCGCGCGACATCGCCGCCTTCATCAGCGAACGCGATGTGGTGCAGCTGCTGGCCCGCTGCGTGGCAGCGGACGTGCCGGCCGGCTACCACGTCGTGCATGGCGTGTCGGACAACCGCTACAAACGGCTATCCATCGAAGCGACGCGCCAGTTGGTCGGCTACGCGCCGCAGGACGACGGTTTTAGCCTGCTGGGTCTGTAGCCTCAGCCCTTGCCGGCTGGTTTTCCTGCTTTCCTGTCCAGCTCGCGCAGCCAGGCCAGCTTGTCGGCTATTTTACTTTCCAGGCCGCGCGGTACGGGCTGGTACCAGCCCGGCTCGGCCATGCCATCCGGGAAATAGGTTTCGCCGGCCGCGTAAGCGTCCGGCTCATCATGCGCATAGCGATAGGCGTGACCGTAACCGAGTTCCTTCATCAGTTTCGTCGGCGCATTGCGCAAGTGCACGGGCACTTCCTTCGATTTATCTTTCTTGACGAAAGCCATCGCCGTGTTGAACGCGTTGTAGCCGGCATTGCTCTTCGCGGCAATCGCCAGGTAAATCACGGCTTGCCCCAGCGCCAGCTCGCCTTCGGGCGACCCGAGGCGTTCATAGGTTGCCGCCGCGTCGTTGGCCATGGTCAGCGCGCGCGGGTCTGCCAGGCCGATATCTTCCCAGGCCATGCGCACGATACGCCGCGACAAATAGCGCGGGTCGGCGCCGCCATCGATCATGCGGCAAAACCAGTACAGGGCTGCATCCGGGTTCGAACCGCGCACGGACTTGTGCAGCGCGGAAATCTGGTCATAGAAATTGTCGCCGCCCTTGTCGAAGCGGCGCGAATTCAAGGTCAGTGCATTGTCGACAAAGGCCGCGTCGATCTTCGTCGTGCCCGTCGAGCTGGCGGCCGTCTCGGCCTGTTCCAGCAAGTTCAAAAAGCGGCGCGCATCGCCATCCGCGTAGCCGATCAGGGTGTCGGCGGCCGCTTCGTCGAAGCTCAGGTGCGTCAGCGCCGTCGATTGCGCCTTGGCCAGCAGCAGCTTCATCTCGTCTTCGTTGAGCGATTTCAATACATACACTTGCGCGCGCGACAACAGCGCCGAATTGACCTCGAAGCTGGGGTTTTCCGTCGTCGCGCCAATGAAGGTCACGAGGCCCGATTCGACGAAGGGTAGCAAGGCATCCTGCTGCGACTTGTTGAATCTGTGGATTTCGTCGACGAACAGCAGAGTGTGCTTGCCGAACTGGTCCAGGCTGTGGCGGGCCTGGTCCATGGCTGCGCGGATATCTTTTACGCCCGCGAACACGGCCGACAGGGCGATGAATTCGCTGTCGAAGGCGTTCGCCATCAGCCGCGCCAGGGTGGTCTTGCCCACGCCGGGCGGCCCCCACAAGATCATCGAATGGGCCTTGCCCGCCTCGAAAGCGAGGCGCAGCGGCTTGCCCACGCCCAGCAGATGCGTCTGGCCAATGACCTCGTTGAGGGTAGCTGGCCGCAAGGCTTCGGCCAGCGGCTGGCGCGGTGCGGTGGAAAAAAGATCCGCCATAATATTTACCATGTAAGAATGCAAAGGCCCCGCATCGCTGCGAGGCCGGTCAACAACAGGAGTTCAATAATCAATTATTGATGACATCCGCGCCCTTGGGCATGACAAATTTAAAGTGATTGGCAGACAAGGCTGGATTTTTCTGGAAGTTCTTGAACGCCAGCACCGACGTCTGCCCGAACGAGTCGCGCAATTCCATCGCTTCGGGCACGCCATTGCGCAGGCCGATGGTGATTTCATCAAACGTCGTGTCCTTGGCCTTCGGCGTCGCTTTCAGCCATTCCAGGCCATCGCGCGTACCCGCTTCGGCCAAGGTGAAATTCTTTTCCAGGTCGTTGCTGCCAAACAAAATCGCGGCCGGCGAGGAACCGAGCGCGTCGCCCAGTTTCTTCACCGTCACCTGGCTCAAGTCCTTGTCATAGATATACAGCTTGTCGCCGTCCGCTTGCAGCAGCTGCTCGTACGGTTTCAGATAGGTCCAGATGAACTTGCCGGGACGGGCAAACTCGAACGTGCCGCTGGCCGGCGTCGATACTTTGGCCTTGCCGCTGGCGTCCGCCTTCTTGACTTGCCGCTGCACGAACTCGCCCTTGGCCGACTTGGTGCCGGCGGCAAAGCTCTTGAATTGCTCGAGCGCGCTGGCCGAGGCGCTGGCCGCGAACAGCAGGCTGCAGGCGACGCTGGCCGCGCCGATGATCATTTTTGTTGCGAAAGTCGTGTTCTTCATTCTGTTTTACCCTTGTTCGCTACTGGCCGCCGGCACCAGGATTTCCCGGTTGCCATTGGATTGCATGGTTGATACCACCCCGCTCTGCTCCATCTGCTCGAGCAGACGGGCGGCGCGGTTGTAGCCGATGCGCAAATGACGCTGCACCAGCGAAATCGAGGCGCGGCGGTTTTTCAGCACCACCGCTACCGCCTGGTCGTACAGGGCATCGGCCTCGCCGCCGCCCTCGCCCGGCGCACCGCCTTCGGCGCCATCGCCTTCCAGGGTGCCGCCTTCGAGGATGCCCTCGATGTAATTCGGTTCGCCCTGCAGCTTCAAATAGCTGACAACGCGGTGCACTTCTTCATCGGAAACAAACGCGCCGTGCACGCGCATCGGCAAGCCGGTGCCGGGCGGCATGTACAGCATATCGCCCATGCCCAGCAAGGCTTCCGCCCCCATCTGGTCCAGAATCGTGCGCGAGTCGATCTTCGACGACACCTGGAAGGCGATGCGCGTGGGAATATTCGCCTTGATCAGGCCCGTGATCACGTCTACAGATGGGCGCTGCGTGGCCAGAATCAAGTGCAAACCGGCGGCGCGCGCCTTTTGCGCGATACGCGCGATCAATTCCTCGACTTTCTTGCCCACCACCATCATCAAATCGGCCAGCTCGTCGATGATGATGACGATGGTTGGCAGTTTTTCCAGCGGCTCGGGCGAGTCCGGCGTCAAGCTGAACGGATTCGGGATGTGCTCTTCGCGCTTTTTCGCGTCGGCAATCTTCGCGTTATAGCCGGCCAGGTTACGCACGCCCATCTTGCTCATCAGCTTGTAGCGGCGTTCCATCTCGTTTACGGCCCAATTCAACGCGTGACCGGCCTGACGCATGTCGGTGACGACGGGCGCGAGCAAATGCGGAATGCCTTCATAGACGGACATTTCCAGCATCTTCGGATCGATCAGGATCAGGCGCACGTCGAGCGGGTCGGACTTGTACAGCAGCGACAAAATCGTCGCATTGATGCCGACCGATTTACCAGAACCGGTGGTACCGGCCACCAGCAAATGGGGCATCTTCGCCAGGTCGGCCACGACGGGCTTGCCGGCGATATCCTTGCCCAGCGCAATCGTCAGGCTGGACACGCCATCGTTGTAGACCTTGGAGCCGAGGATTTCCGTCAGGCGCACGATCTGGCGCTTGCTGTTCGGCAGTTCCAGCGCCATATAGTTCTTGCCGGGAATGGTTTCTACCACCCTGATCGAGGTCAGCGACAGCGAACGGGCGAGGTCGCGCGCCAGGCCCACGATCTGGCTACCCTTGACGCCCGTGGCCGGCTCGATTTCGTAACGCGTGACGACAGGGCCGGGGTAAGCGACCACTACCTTGGCATCCACGCCAAAGTCCGACAATTTCTTTTCGATCAGGCGACTCGTAAATTCCAGCGTTTCCACGGAAACCGTTTCCACCACGGGCGGCGCTTCGTCGAGCAGTGACAAAGGCGGCAGCTTGCCGTCGCCCGGGGTTTCAAACAGGTGCGCCTGGCGCTCCTTTTCCACGCGCTCCGATTTCACCACGGTGACGACTTGCGGCTCGATCTTGACGGGCGGCGCGGCCACGTGTTTTTCCACATGCTTGGCCCGTTCGATGACCACCACTTCGTCGCGGCGCACGGCAGCCACTTCGCCCTGGCGGCGGTCTTCGCGGTCCTGGTAGCGCAGCACGAACCAGTTGAAGGCATCTTCGATGGCGCCGCCGATGCGCTCGGCCACTTGCAGCCAGGACACATGGAAGAACAGGCTGAAACCCAGGCCGAACAGCAGCAACAGCAGCAAGGTAGCGCCCGTGAAACCGAACGCCACGTGGGCCGAGTGCCCCACCAGCTGGCCCAGCACGCCGCCCGGCTCGCGCGGTAGCTGGACGTGCAGGCTTTTCGCCATGCGCAGGTATTCCAGGCCCATGCTGCCGATCAGCATGATGGAGAAGCCGACGATGCGGATCAGCATCTCGACATGGTGCTCGCGCTCCACCTCTTCCTCTTCCAGCAGGAAGCGCTTGCTCAGGCGGCGATAGCCATTCCACACCGTGCGCAGCAGCCAGATGCACCACCACCAGGCGGAAAAGCCGAAGATATACAGCAACAAATCGGAGAAGGTCGCGCCCAGTTTGCCGCCCAGGTTGGCCACCTTGTCAACGGAGGTCGCATGCGACCAGCCAGGGTCGAGCTTGTTGAAGCTGGCCAGTATCAGCACAAAATACAGGGCAAACGCGGCCAGCGCGAACCAGCGCGCCTCGGACAGCAGCCGCACCAGCCGGTTCGGCAGGGGCCGGCGTTCGACCGGTTTACGGGTGTAGCTATTTTGATTGGCCTGGGCTGGTTTAGTCATTCTGGGAAGCGCTGCAAGGTGAAAAATGTTTCTGAAAGGGAAGTTCCCATAATAAGGAAGTATTCTAAGCCATATATGCCCCGGACGGCCCCACGATTCGTCGCTACAGGCGGCTTGGTCTATAATCGTGGATTGCTTGCGCAAGCGCAATACACCCTTGTTCTTCGCGCGTATGCCCCCAATTCGGATAGACCCCACTCATAGAGAAGCCTCCCATGACCACTACCAAACACGCCCGCGTTTTGATCCTCGGCTCCGGCCCAGCCGGCTACAGCGCCGCCGTCTACGCCGCCCGCGCCAACCTGAACCCGATGCTGGTCACCGGCGTGGAACAAGGCGGTCAGCTGATGACCACCACGGACGTGGAAAACTGGCCAGGCGATCCGATGGGCGTGCAAGGTCCGGACCTGATGCAGCGCTTGCTGCAGCATGCCGAGCGTTTCAATACGGAAATCGTGTTTGACCACATCCACACCACCTTCCTCAACGAAAAACCGATCCGCCTGAAGGGCGACAGCCACGAATACACGTGCGACACGCTGATCATCGCCACGGGCGCGTCCGCGCAATACCTGGGCCTGCCATCGGAAGCGCAATTCATGGGCAAGGGCGTGTCCGCCTGCGCCACCTGCGATGGCTTTTTCTACCGCAACCAGGAAGTGGCCGTCGTCGGCGGCGGCAATACGGCCGTCGAAGAAGCGCTGTACCTGTCGAACATCGCCAATAAAGTCACGCTGATCCACCGCCGCGACAAGTTCCGCGCGGAAGCGATTTTGATCGACCGTCTGAACGCCAAGGTTGCCGAAGGCAAGATCGTGTTGAAATATAACCACACTTTGGACGAAGTAACGGGCAATGAAGGCGGCGTGACGGGCTTGAACATCAAGTCGACCATCGACGGCAAGGTCGAAGCGTTGAGCGTGCACGGCGTGTTCATCGCCATCGGCCACAAGCCGAACACGGGCATCTTCGAAGGCCAGTTGGAGATGCACAACGGCTACATCAAAACGAAAACTGGCCTGGAAGGCATGGCCACCGCCACCAGCGCACCGGGCGTGTTTGCCGCCGGCGACGTGCAAGACCATATTTACCGCCAGGCCATCACCAGCGCCGGCACGGGTTGCATGGCAGCACTGGACGCCCAGCGCTACCTGGAAGGCCAGGAGTAAGCGTCGCATGGCGTCGATGAAAGACTTCGCCGACCTGAAAGCGGTCAGCAAGCAGCTCAAGGAACAGGCGGACGCTCGCGCGCAAGCCGCGGCTGAGCGCGCCCAGCAGGTCAAGGTGCAGGCCGTGGAAAGCAATCTGTTCAAGGCCAGCATCGGCGGCGTCAAGCGCCTGCCCGAGTCGGACCGCTACGTGCCCAGCCTGCCCAAGGCGGGAGCCATGGCGCCCCAGCAGCCGGCGCGCAAGCTGACGCCGGACGAGGACGATGCGGCCGTGCTGCGCGAGTCGCTGTCGGACTTGTTCGAGGTCGACCATTACCTGGAAAACGATCCGGCCCTGAACTACGCCCGCCCCGGCGTGGGACCAGACGTGGTCAAAAAGATGCGCAAGGGCCACTGGCCCATCCAGGATGAGCTGGACTTGCATGGCTTGCGCCGCGACGAGGCGCGCGACGGCATCGGCGCCTTTTTGAACCAGGCGACGCGGCGCAAGCTGCGCTGCGTGCGCGTGATCCACGGCAAGGGTTTCGGCTCGAAAGGCCAGGAACCGGTCTTGAAGTCGATGGTGCATAGCTGGCTTGTGCAAAAGGATGAAGTCGTCGCCTTTTGCCAGGCGCGCCGCTCGGAAGGGGGCGATGGCGCGCTGGTGGTATTGCTTTCTTCCGCGCTGCAACCCATTCGCTGAGCTTGCCAGCAAGAAAACACAATTCAGTCACAAGTTACACCCTGCACACGGCCCCGTTTGTCACCATTCGGGGCCGTGTCATGTTAACCTGTGACAATTATTTCCTGCTCAAGCGCTCCGCCCATGATGCCACCCCAATTGCCGCCTGGCTCCTTGATCAAGATCATCGAGGTCATCGCCATCCTGGTGGGCGCGTTTTCCGGCTTCATCGAAGCGCGCCGCAAGCGCATGGACCTCGTCGGCGTATTCGTCGTGGCATTCATTACGGCGTTTGGCGGCGGCACCTTGCGCGACATCCTGCTCGACAAGCGGCCCCTGTTCTGGGTCTCGCACCAGGAATACGCGATTCTCATCTTCGTACTGGCCCTGACGGCCGCGCCCTTGATCCAGCATTTGCGCCAGATCGTCTCGGAACGCCTGATCGTCATTGCCGACGCCATCGGCCTTGGCATGTTCGCCATCGCGGGCGTGGCCGAAGCGACGCGCGCCGGCATGCCGCTCTTCATCGCGTCGATGATGGGGGTGATTACGGGGATTTTTGGCGGCGTGATGCGCGACATCGTCTGCAATGAAGTGCCGATGGTATTTCGCGACGGCAAACCGTACGCCATTTGCGCGTTTTTCGGCTGCTGGGCCTACCTGCTGCAGATGCACTTCGGCGCCGAGCACGACTTCGCGCTGTGGACCAGCGCCAGCGGCATCACGATTCTGCGCCTGATATGCTGGAAATTCGACATGCGGCTGGGGCGGTGAAGCGCGCTGCTGCGCAATCCGGCAGCTTTGGTGGCTCAGCAGCGTCGGCTTACGCGCTGGCGCGCTAACCCGACCTACGGCATGACACACATTGCTACACGTAGGTCGGATTAGGTCTGAAGGACCGTAATCCGACAACATTGTTGACCCAGACTTACACCGCGTCCGGACCCGTTTCACCCGTGCGGATGCGGATGACTTGCTCCACGTCGCGCACGAAGATCTTGCCATCGCCGATCTTGCCCGTGCGGGCTGCCTTGATGATGGCATCGACCACCAGTTCCGACACGCTGTCGTCCACCACCACTTCGACTTTGACTTTCGGCAGGAAGTCGACCACGTACTCGGCGCCACGGTACAGCTCGGTATGACCCTTCTGGCGGCCAAAGCCCTTCACTTCCGTCACGGTCAAGCCCGTCACGTTCACATCGGCCAGGGCCTCGCGTACTTCGTCGAGCTTGAATGGTTTGATGATGGCGGTAATCTGTTTCATGGCTTTCTCCTTATTGATAATCGTCAGTTCTTCATTAGCTGGCTTAACGGGACCACGCAACACCGGGGTTGGCGGAGTCCCCTTCCTTATTCGTAGAACTTGGAGGTAATGGGATAACGCCAGTCGCGGCCGAAGCCACGGTGCGTGACGCGGATGCCCACCGGCGACTGGCGCCGTTTGTATTCATTGATCTTGATCAGGCGCGTGACCCGGGCCACATCGGCCGGCGGGTAGCCAGCCTCGATAATCTCGGCGATCGGCCGGTTTTCTTCCATGTACAGCTGCATGATGCCGTCGAGTACGTCATACGGCGGCAGCGAATCCTGGTCCAGCTGGTCGGCGCGCAACTCGGCCGACGGTCCGCGCGTCAGGATGCGCTCGGGAATCACATCCGACACACTGTTGCGCCAGGCGCACAGGCGATACACCAGCGTCTTGGCGATATCCTTGATGACGGCAAAGCCGCCCGCCATGTCGCCGTACAGGGTGCAATAGCCGACCGCCATCTCGCTCTTGTTACCGGTCGTCAGCACGATACTGCCATGCTTGTTCGACAGGGCCATCAGCAGGGTGCCGCGGATGCGCGCCTGGATGTTTTCTTCCGTCGCGTCTTCCGCCAGTCCCGCGAACTCGTCAGCCAGGGTGGCGCGGAAAGCGTCGAAGGTTTGCTTGATCGGAATTTCATCGTAGCGCACATTGAGGCGTTTTACCATGTCACGCGAATCGATCCACGAGATATCGGCCGTAAATTGCGACGGCATCATCACGGCGCGCACCTTGTCAGCGCCCAGCGCATCGACGGCAATGGCCAGGGTCAGCGCGGAATCGACGCCGCCCGACATGCCGATCAGCACGCCAGGGAAGCCATTCTTGACGATATAATCGCGCACGCCCAGCACCAGCGCCTGGTACACCTGCGCCTCCGTCGTCAACGGCGCGGCCAGCGGCTGCGGCACGGGCCTGGCGCCGTCGAACTCGACGAGCTGCAAGTCTTCCTCGAAATGGCGCAACTGGGCGCAAATCGTGCCGGCCGCATCCATGACGAACGAGTCGCCATCGAAAATCAGCTCATCCTGGCCACCGACCAGGTTGGCGTACACAAGGGCCATGCCTTGCGCGCTGACGTTCTTGCGCATGGTTTCATAGCGCAGATGCTGCTTGTTCATGTGGTAGGGCGAGCCGTTCGGCACCAGCAGCACTTGCGCGCCGGCCGCGCGGGCGCGCATGGGCGCATGCTCGAACCAAGTGTCTTCGCAGATATTGAGGCCGAAACGCACGCCCTTCACGCCAAACACGAAAGCCTGGTACGACGACGTAAAGTAGCGCTTTTCATCGAACACGGTCGTGTTCGGCAAGTCGTGCTTGCGGTAAGTGCCCAGCACTTCGCCGTTCAACAGCACGGAGGCGGCATTGTGGCGCACGCCCTTCTCGTCTTGCAGGGGCAAGCCCACCACCACGTGCAAATCGGTGAACTGGGCCAAGTCGGCAGCCAGTCCCGCAAACGCTTCCTGCGTTTTTGCGTAGAATGCATTGCGCAGTAATAAGTCCTCGGGTGGATAGCCGACCAGCGACAGTTCCGGCGTGAGCACGATATCGGCGCCCGCTTCAAAGGCACGGCGGGAAAGGTCGAAGATCTTGGCACGGTTGCCGGCCAGATCGCCGACCGTACTATTCATTTGAGCAATTGCGACTTTGACTGTCATGATGATGATGGATATTTCGTTCTATTAAACAAGACAGGGGCACGCAGGCCGACGGCGGCGCCCCGAGAGTGATGAATGCACACTACAACAATGAATTATCGCACGGCTATCGTCTCTACCCTGGCTGAAATTGGCGAAGCGGCCTGGTCTGAACTGCTGGCCAGCCAGCAGGACGCCAATCCCTTCCTTTCCTACGCCTTTTTGCATGCGCTGCACGAGTCCGGCTGCGCCAGCGCGGACACCGGCTGGCAACCGAATTACCTGGTGCTGTGGCAAGGCGAGACCCTGGCCGCCGCCCTGCCCCTGTACCTGAAGATGCACTCGTATGGCGAATACGTATTCGACTGGGCTTGGGCCGAGGCCTATCAGCAGCATGGCCTTGAATATTACCCGAAACTGTTGTCCGCAATACCGTTTACGCCCGTCAGCGGCGCGCGCTTGCTGGCCCGCGATGGCGCGGCACGCGCCGCCCTGCTGGCCTTCCTGCAGGTACAACAGCAAGCGGCCGAAGTATCGTCCTGCCACATCCTGTTCCCGCCGGAAAGCGAGGCGCGCCAGCTGGAGCAAGCCGGCTATCTGATGCGTAGTGGCGTGCAATTTCACTGGCTCAATCCCGGCTACGCCGATTTCGAACACTTCCTCGCCACCCTGGAACACAAGAAACGCAAGAATATCCGCGCCGAGCGGCGCAAGGTGGCCGATGCTGGCGTCGTCATGCGCCAGGTGCGCGGGATGGATGCTGTTGATGCCGACTGGCAACTGTTCCACCGCTGCTACAGCAATACCTATGCGGAACACCGGTCTTCGCCCTATTTGTCGCTGGAATTCTTCCTACGCATCGGTGCCAGCATGCCGCAGAACATTTTATTGGTGATTGCCGAGCGCGAAGGCCGGGCCATTGCCGCCTCGCTGGTGATCTATACAAAGGACACCCTGTATGGCCGCTACTGGGGCGCACTCGAACACGTGCCCTGCCTGCATTTCGAGACGGCCTACTACCAGCCGCTGGAATTTTGCATCGCCAACGGCATCGCCACCTTCGAAGGGGGCGCCCAGGGCGAGCACAAGATGGCACGGGGCTTCCTGCCGCAAAAGACCTGGTCGGCCCACTGGCTGGCGCACCCGGCCTTTGCCGACGCCGTGCAGCGCTTCCTGGAACGCGAACGGGGCGGCATCGATGCCTACCTCGATGAATTGAACGAGCACAGCCCGTTTCGCGCATAAAAAAACGCTCCCGGCCATGGCTGGCGGGGAGCGCTTTGAACGGTGAGCGGCAGTGTAGCGCCCCGTTATTTATGCTTTTGCAGCATCTGCCTTGTAGGCTGCGACGCCGTTCAGGATTTCTTCCTTGGCTACGTCAGGACCATACCAGCCGTCGATCTTGACCCATTTGCCTTTTTCCAGATCTTTGTAGTGCTCAAAGAAATGCTGGATCTGGCGCAAACGCAGTTCGTTCAGATCTTCCGGCTTTTGCCAGTGGCTGTAGATCGACAGGACCTTGTCGACTGGCACGGCCAGCACTTTCGCGTCTTCGCCCGACTCATCGGTCATTTTCAGCACGCCGATAGGACGGCAGCGCACGACTACGCCCGGGATCAGCGGGAATGGGGTGATGACCAGCACATCAACCGGGTCGCCGTCCGGCGACAGGGTGTTCGGCACGTAGCCGTAGTTGCACGGGTAGTGCATGGCGGTACCCATGAAGCGATCGACGAAAATCGCGCCGCTTTCCTTGTCGACTTCGTACTTGATCGGATCGGCGTTCATCGGGATTTCGATGACGACGTTGAAATCGTTCGGCAAGTCGCGGCCGGAAGAGACGTTATTCAAACTCATGGGGGTTCCTCATTAGCGGATGGTGTTTTAACCGCGTAATTATAGCGAAGTACAGGCAGCTTGTGCGATGCAGCAGCGGCCCGCCGGCATTTTGCGCAACAAGCCAACAACAGTGGCATGCACGCTCCGCTGGTACCCGCAGCCTGCCAGCGAAAGAATAAACAGGCCGCCGGAAACAATAAGTAGAAACACTTAAGTAATACTACGATCAGTCCATAGATAATACCTTGAATAGCTGTGTATTTTCATTTCAATATCACCCTGCAGCAGGTATGGTTATTATAAGCCGAATTGCATTTATTGCAGCGATTTATAACAACAATTTCACCATCATTAATCCCGCGATGTCTTCGCATAATGACGCAGGCGCTTCAATATGCTACGCCGAACGCCTACGCAGCCCGGCAATCCACTCTTCCAGCATAATATTTGCGCTTATTTGAAGCATGTATTTGATTCAAATAGCGCCCCAGCCAAAAAAGGGCGCGACCAGAAGACAATCATCAATTCTGATAAACTGCAACATTCTGGTGATTCCAAACTTTGTATATTCTGCAATCGACGCTCTCCCTGAATTCAATATGGCGCATCAACGCGCCACCGATAAATCCTTGCAAAAAGGAATATGATGATTCCCTCTTTCCGGCCCGGTCCTTTATTAAAGGTCACCGGCGTTATTTTCGTTCTGTTCGGCCTCGCCCTGCTGGGCGGCGGCATCTGGCTGGCCACGCTCGGCGGCTCCTGGTACTACTTGCTGGCCGGCATCGGCATGCTCGTTGCCGGCGTGCTCGTCTTCAAAGGCAAGCGCAGCGCGCAAGCGTTCATGGCGCTGCTGCTGATCGCCACCCTCATCTGGTCCGTGATTGAAGTGAAATTCGACTGGTGGCAATTGCTGCCGCGCCTCGACATCTGGTTTGTCGCCGCCGTCTGGCTGCTGCTGCCCGTCGTCAGCCGCCGCCTGGCCCCGCCTGCCGCCGAGAAACAGCCGCAAGCGGGCAAGACGGCCCTCTGCGCCGCCGTGGCCCTGACCGTCATCGCTGGCGTCATCGCCCTGTTCCAGGACTACCATGACCTGCATGGCGAGGTGCCGGCCGAAAACATGGCCGCCACCGCCACCGGCGATTTCGCGCCCGGCGTCGAGCACAACGACTGGTCCGCGTATGGCCGCTCCGGCTATGGCGACCGCTACGCGCCCGCCGCGCAAATCACGCCGGCCAATATTTCCGGCCTGAAAGAAGCCTGGACCTACCACACGGGCGACTTCAAGGGTCCAAACGACCCGGGCGAGATCGCCAACGAAGTCACGCCGCTGAAGGTCAATGACATGCTGTACCTGTGCACGCCGCACAATATCGTCATCGCCCTGAACCCGGACACGGGCAAGGAAATCTGGCGCCACGATCCGAAGATCAACCGCGATGCGGCCAGCTACCAGCACATGATCTGCCGTGGCGTGGCCTACTGGGACGTCAACGCGGGCCGCGCCAAAAACAATCCCGCCCCCGAAGCTGCCAGCATGGAATGCCCGCGCCGCATCCTGGCGCCGACCATGGACGGCACCATGATCGCCGTCAACGCCGATACGGGCGAGTCGTGCAAGAGCTTTGGCAACAACGGCGTCGTCAACCTGTATAAAAACATGGCCATGATCAAGCGCGGTTTCCTGATGCCAACCTCGCCACCGGCCGTGGCGCAAAACGTGGCCGTGATCGCCGCCAGCGTGACGGACAACCATTCGACGGAAGAGCCATCGGGCGTGATCCGCGGTTACGATCCCGTCAGCGGCAAGCTGCTGTGGAACTGGGACCCGGCCACGCCGGAAGATACCAAGCCCTTCCCTGAAGGCAAGAACTACACCAACAACTCGCCCAACTCGTGGGGCGTGGCCAGCATCGATGAAAAGCTGGGCATGGTGTACATTCCGATGGGCAATGAAACCCCCGACACCTGGGGCGGCAACCGCAACAAGAATGGCGAGAAATTCAACAGCGCCATCGTCGCGCTGGACCTGGCGACCGGTAAAGTGCGCTGGGTCTACCAGACCGTGCACCACGATATCTGGGACATGGATATCGGCGGACAACCTTCGCTGGTCGACATCGACACGCCGAAAGGCAAAGTTCCCTCGGTTGTTGCCACGACGAAACGCGGCGACATCTACGTGATCGACCGCCGCGATGGCAGCCTGGTCGTGCCGGCGCCGGAAAAACCCGTGCCGACGAGCAATCCTGCCGCTGGCGACACCTTGTCGCCCACGCAGCCGTTCTCGGCCCTGACCTTCTTGCCAGAGCGCAATATCAGCGAAGCGGACATGTGGGGCACCACGCCGTTCGACCAGCTCGCCTGCCGCATCATCTTCAAGGAACGCCGCTATGAAGGCCCGTTCACGCCGCAAACGGCTGGCAAGGGCGCCGTCATCTCGCCGGGTCCCTTGGGCATCTTCGAATGGGGCGGCGCGGCCATCGATCCCGTGCGCCAGTTGTTGATCGTCAACCCTGACTACATGGGCTTCCTGGAAAAACTCGTGCCACGCGCCGAAACGACGGCCAAGGGCGGCACGGGCGGCGAAATGGGCTTGCAGCCACAGACGGGCGTACCGTTCGCCGTGGAAATCAAGGCCTTTTTATCGCCGCTGGGCTTCCCATGCCAGGCACCGCCGTGGGGCTATGTGGCCGCCGTCGACCTGCGCACCATGAAAAAAGTGTGGATGCACAAGAACGGCACCACGCGCGATAGCGGCCCCGTGCCGATTCCGCTGCCACTGGGCGTACCCAGCCTGGGCGGCATGGTCACCACGGGCGGTGGCGTGACCTTCCTCAGCAGCACGCTCGACTACTACATCCGCGGCTATGACGTCAGCAACGGTAAAGTACTCTGGAAAGCCCGCTTGCCAGCCGGCGGCCAGGCCACCCCGATGAGCTATGTGTCGAACAAGTCGGGACGCCAGTTCGTCGTCGTCATGGCCGGTGGCCATGGTTCGCTGGGCACGAAGATGAGCGACACCCTGGTCGCGTATGCCTTGCCGGAAGGCACTGCAGTAACGAAGAAGTAAAGCTCGAAGAAGTAAGGCAGCAGCGCACTGCGCCATGCAGTGCGCATAAAAAAAAGCCGTTCAGTCTGCACTGAACGGCTTTTTTACGTCTGAATACTCACATTACAGGATGGTCGCCAGCGCGCACTGCCGGTAATGCGCGGCAGCCTGTTCCGTTTGCTGCAAGGCATCGTGCATCTGCGCCAGCTTCAGGTGGGCGTCGCGCACCATGTGCGGCTCGCTGGCGTCCGACAGGGCTTGCTCCAGGTGGCGCTGGGCCTTGCCCCATAGTTTTTGCTTGAGGCACAGGGTACCCAGAGTCAGGGCCAGTTCCGCATCCAGCGGACGCTGTTTCATCCATTGCTCGCAATGCTCGATCTGCAGCAGCAGGGCTGGCGTGCCGCTCGGGGCCGCCGCTTCGCGGTAGGCGCGCACGACACGCTCGTCCCAGTCGGCGGCCAGCGACTCTTCGCACACGAGGCGCGCTTCGTCGTGCAGGCCGCGCGCATTCAGGGCCGTGGCGGCGCGGCAGGCGATGTACGGCTTGACGCGGTCCGCGCTGGGCACGGTGGACCAGACGCGCATCAGCGATTCGGCGTCATGCGAAGGATCGGACAGCAAATGGTCGTAGGCCAGCTCGCGCAGGCGCGACGACAGGGCCGGATGCAGGGCGCGGTGCTTGTCGAGCGAACGCACGAGGCGCAGCACTTCCGGCCAGTTCTTCGCCTGCTGCTCGGCTTTCAGCGACCATTGCAAGGCATGGATATGGCGCGTGCCGCTGGCATTGAGTTCGCGCACGGCGGCCAGTGCCGCTTCCGGCTGGTGGTCGTCGACCAGCAATTCCGTCACCGTCATCAAACGGGCCGTTTTCAGGCTGGCATCGCCTTCGACGCGGGCCAGCCAGCTGTCGCGGCGTTCGGACTGGCGCATGCGGTGCGCGGCGCGCGCGCCGATCAACGCGGCCAGGCCGGCGTTTTCATCGAGCTCGGCGGCACGCAAGGCCGCCTTCTCGGCATGGCCGAAACGGCCTTCGAACAGGGCTTTCAAAGCTTCGCGCAAGCCCTTGTTGCCATCGCGCTCACGCTTGCGCTGGCGGTAGGCCGCCACTTGGGCCGGCATGCGCACGGTGGCGCGCACGGCGCGCACCAGCAGGTACAGCAGCACGAACAGCACGACCTGCAGCAGCAGGAAGAAGTTCAGCGACAAGTCGATGCGGTATGGCGGATAGAACAGCACCACGTTGCCGGGATTGAAACGGGCCGTCACGGCGATACCGATCGCTGCGGCCATCAGGGCGAGTAACCAGAGAAATAGACGCATGGGCTCAGGACTTCGCTTTGTAGTTGCGCACAGCCGCCAGACTGTCGGACAAGGTTGGCATTTCGATGGCCAGGTTGCTGCCCTGTACCTGGCGCAGCAGGGCTTGCGCCGTCTGCGTACTCTTGGCGCGGGTGTCGAAATACTTGGCCAGCGCATCCTGCGCGGCGATCAAATCATTCCTGAAGGCGGTTTCATTGCGCGACAACAAGGCCATGCGGGCATTGAGCAGGCGCAGCTTGACGTTTTCACGCAAGAAATACGATTGCGTTGGCGACAGCATCAGCG
This sequence comes from Janthinobacterium kochi, assembly GCF_051380715.1. NCBI lineage: Bacteria > Pseudomonadati > Pseudomonadota > Betaproteobacteria > Burkholderiales > Oxalobacteraceae > Janthinobacterium > Janthinobacterium kochi. Next base: position 157,078 of record NZ_JBNYXO010000005.1, on the reverse strand, counting down.
CTTCCGGCGTATCGACACGGCGGATGCGTATCAATTGACGCACGTCGGCCCACATGTCGCCGCTCCAGGTATTGAAGCCATCGCGCACTTTTTGCAGCAACGGTTCCGGCGCCGGCGGTCCTACCAGCTTGCCGCTGGCATCGCGCACGGGCTTGGCACCGGCCTTGGCCTTGCCCGGCTTTTCCGGCGCGGCCGGCAAGGCCGGCGTTTCGTCGGACAGCATCGGCAGGGAGTCGACCTGGGCGATCACGGCATCGAGGCGCAGCGCCACGCCCGTCGAATCGACGCTGGGCAGGGCCTTGAGTTTCTCCATGTCGCGCCCGATGGCGCGGCGGATGGTGATGAATTGCGGCTTGTCGGATCGCGACAGGCTGCGGTCGGCATTTTGCAGGGCGATCAGCGCGCCGGGCACGTTGCCGGCCAACTGCAGCTGCTGGCTGGCCGTCGACAGCACTTGCTCGATTTCCGTCAGTGCCCACTCGTCGCGGTTCTTCGACAAGTCGTTGTACAGTTGTTCCAGGGCCAGCTGCTGGCTTTGTGTTTCGCTCTGGCGGTTTTCCAGCGCGCCCACCTTGATTTCCAGCTCTTTCGTGCCTTCTTGCACGTTGCGCGCCAGCACGCCCGTTTCGGCGTTGCTGACATCGCCCTTTTGCAAGCGCTTGGCCACTTCTTCGCGCAGGTTGCGGATCTGCTTGCTGGTCGACCAGCTTTGCGCAGCCAGCAGCACGGCCAGCACGATGACGGCGATGCTCATGGGCTTTTGCAGCTGTTCGAGCAAGCTCGGCGCGCGGCCAGCGGGTTGGTCGGCCGCCTGCGGCGCCGTCTTCACGGCGCTGCCAGGCGTTGCATTCGGTTCGGAGAGTGTAGGCATTTCGTTCATGGTCGTGATTGTAACGCGGCGAGCACTCCTGCGTCGCCTGATCCTGTCAAGGTGACACGGGCAAAACCCAAGGCCGCCGCCGTTTGTGCAATGCGCGCGTGCGGCACGATCAAATGCTGCTGTTGCATTTTTGCAACAACCATCTTTCCATCGCCCATTTCACCCAGCAGCGCCAGCAAACCGCGCAACGCTTCCGAGCTGGTGATAATCCAGTCATTATTATGCTGCAACAGCTTTTCCAGGGTCGCCCGCAAGGCCGGCGTCAGCGTTGGCACCTTGCGGCGGTAGGCTGTGACGAACTCGACTTCGGCGCCGGCCGCGCGCAAGCCGTCAGCCAGGTAGTCGCGTCCGCCGTCGCCGCGCACGATCAGCACGCGCTTGCCGCGCAGGGCCGGCAAGTCCAGCGCCAGCAACAGATGTTCGGAATCGCTGCGCGCCGTGTCAAACGGGCTGGTGATGCTGGCGTTGGCCTGCGTGACGCCATGCGCGGCCAAGGCCATCTTGCTGCCCTCGCCCACCACGGCCAGCGGCACGCCTGGCGGCCAGGCGGGCAAGTGCGCAAAGACGCAATCGATGGCGTTGGGCGAGACGAACGCCACCAGGTCGTAGTCGCTCAGGCGCGCCAGCACGGCTTGCAGCTGCGCGCATTCCTCCGCGCCATCGAGCGCGTGGATTTCCAGCAGCGGCAGCAAGGTCACAGGCCAGCCCAGCGCCGCGATGCGGGCGGCCAGCGGCCCCGCTTGCGCCGCAGGCCGCGTGATCACCACGCTGTCAGGCATGCGGCGCCAGGCCTTCATGGTTGTCGGGTGTGACGGCGCACGAGGCGAGGATGCCGGCGGCGTCCTGGCCGCGCAGCAATTCAGCGACTTGCTCGCCCAACAGTTCCGGCGCGCTAGCCGGGCCACTGACGTCGGCGCTGGCCATGCGCGCGCCGTCCGGCGTGGCGACCATGGCGCGCAAACGCATCTGTTCGCCCTCGACGGTGGCGAACGCGGCCAGCGGAATCTGGCAACTGCCGCCGAAGATCTTCGATACCTTGCGCTCGGCCGTGACGGCTTGCGCCGTGGCCGTGTGGTTCAGCGGCGCCAGCAGGCGCACCAGGTCGGCGCCGTCGACGCGCCCGCTGCGGATTTCGATCGCCATGGCGCCTTGGCCGGCGGCCGGCAAGCTATCTTCCGGTGCCAGCACGGCGCGGATGCGCGACGCCAGGCCCAGGCGTTTCAGGCCGGCGGCAGCCAGGATGATGGCGGCGTAATCGCCACGGTCCAGCTTGCCCAAACGCGTATCGAGGTTGCCGCGCAGGGGCAGGATCGTCAGGTGCGGATAGCGCGCGGCGATCAGCGACTGGCGGCGCAGGCTGCTGGTGCCGACCACGGCGCCGTGCGGCAACTCGGCCAGGCTGGCGTAATCGTTCGACACGAATGCGTCGCGCGGGTCTTCGCGCTCGAGGATGGCGGCCAGGGCAAAGCCCTCCGGCAACTCCATCGGCACGTCTTTCAGTGAATGCACGGCCAGGTCGGCGCGACCTTCTTCCATCGCCACTTCCAGCTCCTTGACGAACAGGCCCTTGCCGCCTACCTTGGACAGGGCGCGGTCCAGAATCTGGTCGCCGCGTGTGGTCATGCCGAGAATTTCGACGCTACACTGCGGATACAGGGCGGCCAGGCGCGCACGCACGTGTTCAGCTTGCCACATGGCAAGACGGCTCTCGCGCGTGGCGATCACCAGGCGGGCAGGAATATTCAATTCGTTCGGGGTCAATTCGGATGCTTTCAAAACAAGTTCTTTCGCTGTGGCTGTCGTTGTCATTATCGTTGCCAATTCGCCCGTCCGATATCAATTTATATCGAAAAGGCACCCGGCGTCGCTATAATCGTTATCCCTTGGCCTAGAAGGCCAAGTCAGGCTAGCGTCCATGTTGAAGACCACAAATTTTATCATGCGCCCCCTCCCCTCTGCGGCCAAACGCCCGGTGCGATGCACATTCCCTTGCTTTTACACTTACTTTGGTTCTTTATTATGCTCAATGACGCAGTAGCACCAGAAATAGTTCCAGCGGCCGCCTCCGACAAGGACGCGCCACTGAAAGAAGACATCCGCCTGCTGGGCCGCCTGCTGGGCGACGTGCTGCGCGAACAGGAAGGCGACGCCGTCTTCCATGTGGTGGAAACCATACGCCAGACGTCCGTGCGCTTCCGCCGCGAAGCGGACGCGGGCGCCGCGCTGGAACTCGATGCCATGCTCAAGGAACTGAGCCGCGAACAGACGATTTCCGTGGTGCGCGCCTTTTCCTACTTTTCGCACCTGGCCAACATTGCGGAAGACCAGCACCACATCCGCCGCCGCCGCGCCCACCTGCTGGCCGGCTCGCCGGCACAAAAGGGCAGCGTCAGCTTCGCGCTGAAAAAACTGCGCGCCGCCGGCGTGCCGCGCAAGACGGTCGACACCTTCTTCCAGGACGCCCTGATCGCCCCCGTGCTGACGGCCCACCCGACGGAAGTGCAGCGCAAGAGCATACTCGACGCCGAGCACGACATCGCCCGCCTGCTGGCCGAGCGCGACGTGCCGCAGACGCCGAAAGAGCGGCAAGCCAACATGCAGCTGCTGCGCTCGCGCGTTTCCACCCTGTGGCAGACGCGCATGCTGCGCTACTCGAAGCTGACCGTGGCCGACGAGATCGAAAACGCCCTGTCCTACTACCGCATCACCTTCCTGCGCGAACTGCCGGGCCTGTATGACGATATCGAGGACGACATCGCCGCCGAGTACCCGAACGGCGACGGCACCATCGAACCGATCAACGCCGCCTACGTGCAGATGGGCAGCTGGATCGGCGGTGACCGCGACGGCAACCCCAACGTGAATGCGGGCACCATGCAGCACGCGCTGGCGCGCCACGCCACCACCATCCTCGACTTTTACCTCGACGAAGTGCACGCGCTGGGCGCGGAATTGTCCGTCTCGACCCTGATGGTGGGCGTGAGCGCCGAACTGCAAGCACTGGCCGACCAGTCGCCGGACGCCTCGCCGCACCGCAGCGACGAACCGTATCGCCGTGCCCTGATCGGCATCTATGCGCGCCTGGCCGCCACCGCCCGCGCGCTGGGCGCCACCAACATCCTGCGCAAGGAAGTGGGGCCGGCCGCCGCCTATCCGGACGCGGCCGCGTTTGTCGCCGACTTGCGCACCATCGTCGCCTCGCTCGAATCGCACCACGGCATCGCCCTCGTGCGTCCGCGCCTGGCCACCCTGGCGCGCGCGGCCGACATCTTCGGCTTCCACCTGGCGTCGCTGGACATGCGCCAGACTTCCGACGTGCACGAACGGGTGCTGGCCGACCTGTTCGCGAAAAGCGGCGTGGCCGCCGACTACACGGCCCTGTCCGAGGAAGATAAGCAGGCGCTGCTACTGAATGAACTGGCCCAGCCGCGTTTGCTGTACTCGCCCTACATCGCCTACGCCACGGAAACGGATTCCGAGCTGGCGATCCTGCGCGCGGCGCGCGACATCCGCCAGCGCTACGGCGCGCGGGCCATCCGCAACTACATCATTTCGCACACGGAAACCGTGTCCGACTTGCTGGAAGTATTGCTGCTGCAAAAAGAAACGGGCTTGCTGCGCACCGACTGGAAGGCGGCAGGCGGCGACAGCACGTGCGAGCTGATGGTCATCCCCCTGTTCGAGACGATACCCGACCTGCAGCGCGCGGCCGGCATCATGAGCGAGGTCATGGCCTTGCCGTTGGTCAAGCAATTGATCGCCAAGCAGGGACAATTGCAGGAAGTCATGCTCGGCTATTCCGATTCGAACAAGGATGGCGGTTTCCTGACCTCCAACTGGGAACTGTACAAGGCCGAACTGGCATTGGTGGCGGATTTCCGGAAGGCCGGCGTCAAGCTGCGCCTGTTCCATGGCCGCGGCGGTACGGTGGGCCGCGGCGGCGGCCCCAGCTACGAAGCCATCCTGGCCCAGCCGCCTGGCACCGTCAACGGCCAGATCCGCCTGACGGAACAGGGCGAAATCATCGCCTCGAAGTTTTCCAACGCGGAAATCGGCCGGCGCAACCTGGAGTTGCTGGTGGCCGCCACCCTGGAAGCGAGCCTGGCGCCGCAGGAAGCCAATCCGGCCCGCAACGGCCAGCTGGCGCAGTTCGAAGCCGTGATGGCGCAGCTGTCGGACCTCGCCTATCACGCGTACCGCCACCTCGTATATGAAACGCCGGGCTTTACCGAGTATTTCTTCTCGGCCACGCCGATTGCGGAAATCGCCGAACTGAACCTCGGTTCGCGCCCCGCCTCGCGCAAGGCCAACCAGCGCATCGAAGACTTGCGCGCCATTCCCTGGGGCTTTTCCTGGGGCCAGTGCCGCTTGCTGCTGCCGGGCTGGTTCGGCTTCGGCAGCGCCATCGAGGCGTGGATCAACGATGGCGCGGGCGCCGCGAAAGATGACAAGATCGCCACCCTGCGCGCCATGTACGCCGAATGGCCGTTCTTTGCCACCCTGCTGTCGAACATGGACATGGTACTGGCCAAGACGGATCTGGCGATTGCCTCGCGCTATGCGGAACTGGTGGCGGACCAGGACTTGCGCGAACGCATCTACAAACGCATCACGGACGAGCATGGCAACACCTTGCGCTGCCTGGACCTGATCACTGGCAATACCGAGCGCCTGGCGGGCAACCCGCTGCTGGCGCGCTCGATCCAGAACCGCTTCGCCTATCTCGACCCGCTGAACCACTTGCAGGTGGAGTTGATCAAGCGCAACCGCGCCCTGTCGGCGGAAAGCAAGATCGACGAAAGGGTCCACCGTGGCATCCAGCTGTCGATCAACGGCGTGGCGGCCGGCCTGCGCAACACGGGCTGATCGCGCCAGGCTGCCTTTGGCAGGCAGGGGCCGGCACCGCAAGGGCCGGCCCTTTTGCTTGTTCAATGGCAAAATATTCTCAAGAAAGCAACAATTGGCATTACACTAGCGGTTGACACCTTTCCTACTCCGGCCCCATGCGCACCGCAGCGGCCGACCATGACGCCAGGGACGCGGATGAGCAAATGGTCGATTGAAACGCTGAGTGCGGCATGCGCCGCACTCATCCTGATCATTCTGGGCTGGCTGGCGGGCGCAGCCTGGCCGGAGCTCGACTTCTGGGAGCATGTCTGGCTGGCCCTGCTGCTGCTGGCCGCCGCCAGCACGGCCATGTGGCTGATGCGCAAGCTGCGCGCCCACCTCGCCAGCACGCGTTTGCAGCTGGACGCCAGCCTCATGCGCTACCAGCACCTGAGCGAAACGGCGCAGGACGGCATGTGGCAAACGGACGCGCACGGCCGCATCCTGTACGTCAACCAGCGCCTGTGCGACATGCTGGGCATCCCCGCCGAGCAGTTGCTGAACCACTCCATGGCGGAATTCCACGACGAGGCCACCTTGCTGCGCCTGTGTCCGCTGCGCCAGACGGCGAAGGATAGCTGCATGGGAGAACTGCAGTACCGCCATGGCGACGGCACACAGCGCTGGGCGATGCTCAGCGGACGCCGCCTGTACGACCGGCGCGGCGCCTTGACGGGCGCGCTGGTGATGGCCAGCGACATCACGGAACACAAGCGGGCCGAGCACGCGTTGAGCCTGGCCCATGCGGAGCTGGAAAGCCGCGTGGCCCTGCGTACGGCCCAGTTGCTCGATGTCAATCTCCAGCTGTCTGCGGAAATCGCCATGCGCGCGCAAACGGAAGCGGCCCTGGCGCGCAGCGAAGAGCGGCTGCAGGACATCATTTCCATGATGCCCCTGTCGCTGTTCCTCAAGGATGCCGATTCGCGCATGCTGCTGATGAACCAGGCCTGCGAGCAGCAATGGGGCGTGCGATTCCAGGATATTGCCGAAGGACGCGACCTGCAGCACTTTCCTGCGGACCAGACCCAGGGATTCCACGCGGCGGACCAGGAAGCGTTTGCCAGCCGTCAGGTGGTGATCCGCGAAGAACTGGTGTGGAACGCGCAGTTGCAGGAAAATCGCCGGGTGCAGACGCACAAGAAGCCCGTGTTTGATGCGCAAGGCCGGCCGCAAATGATCATCGCCATGGGCATCGACATCACGGAAAGCAAGCGCAACGAGGAAAACCTGCAGCGCACCCTGGCCCAGCTGCGCGAACTGACCGACCACCAGCAGACCATCAAGGAAGAGGAAAGGCGCCGCATCGCGCTCGACATTCATGACGACCTGGGCCAGAACCTGATGGTACTGCGCATCGACGTGTCGCTGCTGCATGCGCGCACGGCCAGGACCCACCCGCGCCTGCACCGCCATGCGCAGCGCGTGCTCGACACCATCGACGCCACCATCCGCTCGGTGCGCACCATCATCAATGACTTGCATCCCAGTACCCTGGAGCTGGGACTGGGCCCGGCGGCCGAATGGCTGATCCGCCAGATGGAGGGCCGTAGCGCCATCCGCTACCGGCTCACGCTCGACAGCGAGGCGCCAGACCTGGGCCTGGACCAGCGCCAGACGTCGGCCATCTTCCGCGTGCTGCAGGAATCGCTGTCGAACATCGTGCGCCACGCTCAGGCCAGCGAGGTGGAAGTGGCGCTGGCGCAAGATACGGACGCCATCGTGCTGCGCATCAGCGACAACGGCATCGGCATGCAGCCGGGCGACCACGGCAAGCGGGCCGCCTTCGGCCTGAAAAGCATACGCGAACGTGTCCACGCGCTGGGCGGGGAACTGCGCATCGACAGCCAGGCGGGCCGGGGCACGGCGCTGGCCATCCACCTGCCCGTCGCCAGAAGCCAGCCCATCGAAGCCTAAGTAACCCCCAATAAATTATTGTGATTTCTGGCTTCCATATCCGGCGCTCTGCGGCGTTACCCGCTGCTAGCAGTGCTCGCACTGCGTCGCAGCGGGCGCCTTGCATAGCATCCGGTTCTGTTCGTCATAAATTCACAATAATTTCCTGATGATTACTTAGGACAATTCCAAGACGAAAAAAAAGAGGCTTGCGCCTCTTTTTTTCTTGCCATACGCTTAGTTTTGCGTCAGGAAGGTTTTCAATTTATCCGAACGCGAAGGCTGGCGCAGCTTGCTCATGGCTTTCGCTTCGATCTGGCGGATGCGCTCGCGCGTCACGTCGAACTGCTTGCCCACTTCTTCCAGCGTGTGGTCGTTCGACATTTCCACGCCGTAACGCATGCGCAGCACTTTCGCTTCGCGCGGCGTCAGCGAATCGAGTACTTCCTTGATCACGTTGCGCATCGACGCATGCAGTGCAGCGTCCAGCGGCGCCAGGGTGGTGTTGTCTTCGATGAAGTCGCCCAGTTGCGAATCGCCATCTTCGCCCATCGGCGTTTCCATGGAAATCGGCTCTTTCGCGATCTTCATGATTTCGCGCACCTTGTTTTCCGGCATTTCCATCTTGACGGCCAGGGTCGCCAAGTCCGGTTCGCTGCCCGTTTCCTGCATGATCTGGCGCGAGATGCGGTTCATCTTGTTGATCGTTTCGATCATGTGCACCGGCACGCGGATGGTGCGGGCCATGTCGGCGATCGAACGCGTGATGGCCTGGCGGATCCACCAGGTAGCGTAGGTCGAGAACTTGTAGCCGCGACGGTATTCGAATTTATCGACAGCCTTCAGCAAGCCGATGTTGCCTTCCTGGATCAGATCGAGGAATTGCAAGCCGCGGTTGATGTATTTCTTGGCGATCGAGATGACCAGACGCAAGTTGGCGACCGTCATTTCGCGTTTTGCGTGACGCGCACGCTTTTCGCCGGCAGCCATCTGCTTGTTGATCTTGCGCAAGTCAGCCAGCGGCAGGGCCACGCGCGCTTGCAGGTCGATCATCTTCTTTTGCAGTTCCTTGACGGCAGGCACGTTGCGGCTGAGGATGGCGCTGTACGGATACTTGCAATCGACTTCGCGGTCGACCCATTCCAGATCGCATTCATTGCCCGGGAACACCTTGATGAAATGGGCGCGCGGCATGCCGCATTTGTTCACGCACAGTTCCAGCACGGCGCGCTCGATGTGGCGCACTTCTTCCATCTGGCCGCGCAGGGTGTCGCACAGCTTTTCCACGACCTTGGCCGTGAAGCGGATGCCCAGCAGTTCCTGCGAGATGGCTTCCTGCGCCTTGATGTAGGCTTTCGAGTTGTAGCCCTCGGGCGCCTTGCGCATCTTGTCGTACTGCGTCGAAATGACGTTGAATTTCTCCAACGCATTCTTTTTCAGCTGCGCCAATTGCTCGCTGGAGAAACCGGCCGCGCCGCCATTGGCGTCGCCATCTTCTTCCTCGGCTTCTTCTTCCTCTTCATCGTCGTCACCGCTGGCGGCGGCAGGCGCGGGAGCGGCGGCGGGTGCCGGGGCATTGCTTTCGTTCAAATCGACAAAGCCGTCGACCACTTCATCGACCTTGATTTCGTCGCGCGCGATTTTTTGCGACAGTGCAACGATTTCGCCGATAGTGGTGGGGCAGGCGGAAATTGCCTGGATCATGTCTTTCAAGCCGCCTTCGATGCGCTTGGCAATCTCGATCTCGCCTTCGCGCGTCAGCAGCGCCACGGCGCCCATTTCACGCATGTACATGCGCACGGGGTCGGTGGTGCGGCCGAAATCGGAGTCGACGGTCGACAGGGCGGTAGCGGCAGCCGCTTCCACTTCATCGTCGCTGGTGACGGTGGCGACGTTGTCGGTCAACAACAAGCTTTCCGCGTCAGGGGCGCGCTCGTAGACGGCGATGCCCATGTCGTTGAAAGTGGCGATGATGCCCTCGATGGCTTCCGGATCGATGATGTTTTCCGGCAATTGGTCATTGATCTCGGCATAGGTGAGGAAACCGCGTTCCTTGCCCATATTGATCAAGCCCGTGATCTGTTTGCGGCGGCGTTCCAGGTCTGCTGCCGAGGCTTCCGGATCGCCGAGCGCATCGGCCAGGCCGCCCTTGGCCTTGCGGTCGCGCGCTTTCGACACGGCCTTCAGTTCAGCGCGCTCGACGGCGTTGAGCGCTGCCACTTCATCGTTTTCCGGCGTGAATTCGCTTGGCTTGCGGCCACGGCGGCCGGGTACCTTGACGGTCGGCAGGAAGTAATTCGAGGTATCGATGGCGGCCAGGGCATCGGCGTCCGTGGTCTTGCTGACCACTTGCGCGCCGGTGATGATGGTCACGGGCGCCGCTTCGGGCTTGGCGCGCACGACTTTCGAACGGGCTGCCGTCACCACTTTATTCGTGGCGGCGCTTTCGCTGACCTTGCGTGGCACGGCCGGGGCCTTGGCGCCAGGGGCGATCTTCACGCTTGGGGCCTTGGCCGGTGCAGTATCGGCGACCTCGGCGACCTCGGCAACGGCTTCGGCAGCCGGTGCGGCAACGGGCGCTTCCGCAGCCGACTCGGCCGGTGGTACGGCAGCGAGGCGCGAACGGCTTTTCTTTACCACGGTGACGACGGTGGGCGCCGTCGTCACGGTAGCTTCCGGATTCGCTTGCGCATTATCGATGAAGTAAGATAAAGTCGTTTTGGGTACGGCAAGTGGCGCCGCAGCTGGGCGTGGCGCCTTGGCGGACAACGTTAAAGTTTTTGGCGTATTCTTCATGAGATATCTCTTAATGCGAGACCAGATGGTGTCGGCGCGAAGTGAATGATTCCACCTAAGCCTGCGAAACCGGACTCGATGGAGCGTGTTGTTGCGGCTGCCGTCAAAGGCAGCGGCGCCTGTCTATCGGGGCGCTCAAAGCCCGCGCATCCCGTAACGAGAGCGGCGGGGCCGAAGCCGGATCAGATAAATAAGCGATGTACATTGCGGAATGAAAAAAAGCCCGTACCAGAACGGGCTTGAATCTATTGTTGTTCAGTGAAGACACAGCGGAGAGCAAGATTATGCACGAAGGCCAGTTATCTGGATAATTGATAAGCAAAATATCTGATATCAAAAATATCAATAATGATGGCCCTGCACCGCACTGCTCCTATCCCCTGCACACCTGAGCCAGACCGTCAAATACGGGGTCCAGTCATCAGCGCAAGCCGACATTATACACATTTCCCGCATTTCGCGCAGCGCGCACTGTAGTACGGCCCCGCTTATCTCAGTGCAAGTTGCCAAAAAAGACAATGCACTTGCCTGTGGCGCGTGCTATGCTCCCCTTTTATAGCCCAACCAATGATGTCGATGACCAGCTCCACGCCAGACCAGCAAGCCACCACTCCTGACACGCCAGTCGATGCAGCCCCAGCGGCGGCACCGGTCGCAGCGACCACGCCGGCACCTGCCGGCCTGACCGCGCGCGCCCTGCTCAAGCAGTTCCAGGAGCAATTCCCGCCATTCCGCGATAGCCTGCCCTTGTCGATCGGTATCGACAAGCAGATCCTGGCGCGCCTGCCGGACCTGGACCGCAAGCTGATGCGCACGGCGCTGGGCATCCACACGGGTTCGCTGCGTTACCTGCGCGTGATGGAAAAAGCCAAGATCCGCTACGACCTCGACGGCACGGCCGGCGCGGAAGTGACGCAAACGCACCGCGACCACGCCACGCAAGTCTTGCAGCAGCGCTTCAAGAAGGAAGCCGAGCGCAAGAAAGCCGAGCGCGATGCGGCCGCCGCCGAAGAAGCGAACCGTTTGCGCCTGGAAAAACTGAATCAGCTGACCGCGAAATTCTCGCGCAAAGGTTGATCCGGTTTCATGGACACAGCTGCCGCACCGCCACTGCCCCCCTATCAAGGCATTGCACTCGAGCACGTCAAGCTGGTACGCACCAATGACGAAGCCAGGGCAGCCATGGCCGCCCTGCTGGCAGCGGACGCCATCGGCTTCGATACGGAATCGAAGCCGACGTTCGTCAAGGGCGAATCCTCCACGGGGCCGCACCTGATCCAGCTGGCCACCGACGACATCGCCTACCTGTTCCAGGTGGGCGCCACGCCGCCCCTGGCCGAACTGAAAGCCATCCTCGAATCGACCACCACCCTGAAGGTGGGCTTTGGCCTGTCCGACGACGTCAAGCGCCTGCGCAACAAGCTGGGCATTGTTCCAGCTCAAGTGCTGGACCTGTCCGTGGCCCTGCGCGGCGGCCAGCGCAACGACCTGGGCGCCAAGACGGCCGTGGCCAAGTTCTTCGGCCTGCACCTGCAGAAGTCGAAAAAGATTTCCACCACCAACTGGGCGACGTCGCGCCTGACGGAAAAGCAGATCCTGTACGCGGCCGACGATGCGCAAGTCGCCCTGCGCGTGTACCGCCGCTGGATCGCCGACGGCGGCAAGGTAGCGCCACAAAAAGCGCCGCGCGCCAGCACGCCGCCGGCCACGCCGCCCGCACCCGCCTGAGCTGGCGCGCCTTTCCGCAGTATTGCTGGCGCTGCCCGGCCGCCCGGGATGAAACCCGGCGGCCGGCGCTGCCTTATTTGACGAGGCGCAAGGTCAAGGGATAGCGGTAGGTGATGCCATTGCTGGCCTTGACGGCCGCGACGATCGAGCACACCAGGTTGGCCAGCGCCACCACCCAGAACATGAACAGGCCGATCAACACGAACGACAGGATGAAACAGGCGAAATACCAGATGATCAGGGTGATCTGGAAATTCAGCGCTTCGCGTGCGTTCTCGGCCGAAAATTTATCCGCATCATCTTTCTTGATCAAATAAATGATCAGCGGCGCCACCCAGCTGGTAAACAGGCCGCCAACGTGAGACAGGATGGCGATCGTCGTATCTTGCGTACGCGTCACTTCCGGCTGCGTGTTATCCATTATTATTCCCATCATTAGTTATAGATACATCAATATAACAGCAATATTTCTTTTTGAAATGAAACACTTGCTGGCGCAAGGGACTTTTTTGGCTATGTCACCATCAGATGTGGGCAATGCTCCAAGTGTCGCCTTCCATTCGGCTGGTCGCAGGATTCGCTCCTGCGTGGCGAGTATGCAGAGTCAGACAGCTGCGCAGCGGGAAGATTCCGGCATTTCCCCTAGTTACCGGGAACAGAGCCGACTTTTTTCATGCGCCGCTTGCCGCCGCCAGCGCCAGCCGCCCCAGCGTGGCGATGGCCTCTTCCAGCTGCGGACTCCACGGGTGGCCGTAATTGAGGCGGATGCAATGGCGAAACGCGCGCGTGGCGGAAAAGATGGGGCCGGGCGCGATGCTGATGCCGGCCGCCAGCGCGCTGCGGTGCAAGGCCAGCGCATCGACGCCGGCAGGCATCTCCACCCATACAAAATAACCGCCCTGCGGCCGCGTGACCCGCGTGCCAGGCGGAAAATGCACGGCGATGGCTTGCAGCATGGTGTTTTGCTGCGCCGCCAGGGTCAGCCGGAGTTGGCGCAAATGGCGGTCGTAGCCGCCCTGCGCCAGGTAATCGGCCAGCGCCATCTGCAGCGGGATGGGCGCCGACAGGCTGGTGGTCAGTTTCAAACGCTCGACCTGGCGCGCGTAGCGGCCCGCCACGGCCCAGCCCAACCGGAAACCAGGCGCCAGGATCTTGGAAAACGAACTGCAATGCATCACCAGCCCCGCGCTGTCATGGCTTTTCGTCAGGCCGGGACGCTGCTTGCCAAAGTACAACTCGCCATACACATCATCCTCGATCAGCGGCACGCCATGGCGCGCCAGCAGTTCCACCAGCGCGCGCTTCTTTTCCGGCGGCATCAGGCTGCCCAGGGGATTCTGGAAACTCGTCATCAGCCAGCACGCCTTGGGCTGGTGGCGCTGCAGCAACTCTTCCAACGCCGCCAGGTCGACGCCGTCGCGCGGGCTGGTGGCGATCTCGACGGCCTTGAGCTCCATCCGCTCGAGCGCCTGCAAACAGGCATAGAAACTGGGCGACTCGATCAGCACCGTGTCGCCAGGCCGCGTGACAGCTTGCAGGCACAGGTTCAGGGCTTCCAGCGCGCCATTCGTGATGACGATGTCATCGCTGGAGACGAGCACGCCATCGAGCTGGTAGCGCAGGGCGATCTGGCGGCGCAATTCCGCATTGCCCAGGGATAAGTCCGTGACCGTGCTCCACGGGTCGAGGCGGCGCATGCTGGCCGACACGGCCCGCGCCAGCCGTTCCATCGGAAACAGATGGGGGCTGGGAAAGGCTGAACCAAAGGGCACGATATCGCGCGCGCCCACGGCGCCCAGCACCTCGAAGACGAGGTCGCTGACATCGACGGTGGTGCTGGCGTCGAGCGGACGCGAGCTGTCCGGCTCGGGCGCCAGCGCGGCGCGCTGTGGCGCCACGTAATAACCGGAGCGGGGCCGCGAGACGATCATGCCGCGCGCTTCGAGCAAATAATATGCCTGGAACACCGTTGACGGGCTCACGCCCCTGCGCGCATGCTGCTGGCGCACGGAGGGCAATTTATCACCAGGCAACAACAGCTGCGTGCTGATCATGACGGCGACTTCTTCCGCCAATTCTTCATATCGTTTCAAGCCTGCTCCTCAAACTGATCCGTAGTTTTATTGCACAACTGATCCTGTCACAATGACAGTGCCCGGTATATGCTAGGGTAACAACATCCGGGCAGCAACACCGGCACGCCATCCCGACCGACGAGACAGCTTATTTCCCATGCCATTTCCCATGCGACTTTCCATGCTACTGCATTCCCCCCTCGTGCCGGTGCTGACCCTGGCCCTGGCCGTTGCCTTGCCCGGCATGGCAACGGCCGCACCGGCCACACTGCCAGCCGGCCACGACAGCCTGGAACAGCGCATCAAGGCGTGCACCGCCTGCCATGCGCAAAAGGAAGGCCATGACGCCTTCTTTCCCCGCATCGCCGGCAAGCCGGCCGGCTACCTGTACAACCAGCTGCTCAATTTCCGCGAGGGAAGGCGCCAGTATCCGATGATGAACTACATGGTCGAGCACTTGCCGGATGATTACCTGCGCGAGATCGCCGACTATTTTGCGGCCCAGCACCCCGCCGCGCCGCCGGCCCAGCCCAGCAGCGCCGGCACGACAGCCCTGGCGCGGGGCAAGCAGCTGGTGCTGCAAGGCGATAGCGCGAAAAAAATCCCGGCCTGTATCGCTTGCCATGGCCAGCAGCTGGCCGGCGTGGCGCCCGCCATTCCCGGCTTGCTGGGCTTGCCGCGCGACTATATCAACGCCCAGCTGGGCGCCTGGAAGAATGGCATCCGCCGCGCCCATGCCCCCGACTGCATGGCGCAAGTAGCGCAGCGCCTGTCGGACGCGGACGTGGGCGCCGTCTCCGCCTGGCTGGGCACGCAAGTGGCCAGCGCCGACGCACGTCCCGCCAGCAACATCGCCCTGCCCTTGCCGCTGCACTGCGGCGGCGTGCCGGGCTCCAGCGCGCAGGTGGCGCCATGAAAAAATGGATGATCGCGGCCGGTCTGGTGCTGATCGCCGGCGGCAGCGCCAAATTCCTGCTGTACCCGGACGACGACATCGGTCCGCCCGCCCTTGCCAGCACCCTGAGCCAGCAACAGCTGGTCGCGCGCGGCGCTTACCTGGCCAAGGCGGGCGACTGCATGGCCTGCCACACGACACGCGGCGGCGTGCCGTACGCTGGCGGTCGGGCCTTGCAAACGCCGTTCGGCAAGGTGCTCTCGCCCAACATCACGGCCGACAAGGAAACGGGCATCGGCAGCTGGACGGCCGACGATTTCTGGCGCGCCATCCACAACGGCAAGTCGAAAGATGGCCGGCTGCTGTATCCGGCCTTTCCGTACACCAGCTACACCAAGGTGCAACGCGAAGACAGCGACGCCCTGTATGCGTATTTCCAGAGCGTGCCGCCGCACAGGCAGGCAAACGCGCCGCACGCGCTGCGCTTCCCTTATAACCAGCAAATCGCGCTGGCCGCCTGGCGCGCGCTGTACTTCAGGCCGGGCGTGTATCAGCCGCTCACGACGCAAAGCATGGAATGGAACCGCGGCGCCTACCTGGTGCAAGGCCTGGGCCACTGCAGCGCCTGCCATAGCAGCCGCACCACCCTGGGCGGCAGCGACGACGGCCTGTCGGGCGGCCTGATCCCCGTGCTGGGCTGGTACGCGCCGTCGCTGACGTCGGACGCGGAAGCGGGCCTGGGCGACTGGGACACGGCGCATATCGTGGAGTTGCTGCAAACGGGCGTCTCGCCGCGCGCCACCGTGTTCGGCCCCATGGCCGAGGTGGTGCGGCAAAGCTTGCAGCACATGAGCACGGCCGACGTGCAAGCGATGGCCGTCTACCTGAAAAGCTTGCCCGGCCCGGCGCAGCCCGCACGACGGGCGCCGCGCGAGACGTCGGAGCAAGCCAGGCAACAACTGGCCCTGGGCGCAAAGCTGTATGAGGCGCATTGCGCGAGTTGCCACCAGGCCGACGGCAAGGGCGTGCCGCCCGGCTATCCGCCGCTGGCCGGCAACCGCGCGCTGACGACGGACTCGGCCGTCAACGCCATCCGCCTCGTGCTCAACGGCGGCTTTGCGCCGGGAACCAGCGGCAACCCGCGCCCCTATGGCATGCCGCCGTTCGGCCCCGTCATGGATGACGCCGAGGTGGCGGCCGTGGTGACGTATCTGCGCGCTTCGTGGGGCAATGATGCGCCGGCGGTTTATGCATTAGAAGTAAACAAATACCGCAGCGTGCCCCTGGAGTAGCAGACATGAAAAAACCGGCCTGGGCCGGTTTTTTTCACGTCAGGCAGCCGTTCTCAACGGAACTTGCTTTTATGCCCCGTCTTCAAATCGAGCGCATAGCGCACGCCATTATCCGTCAGCATGACTTCATCGGGCGGCTCCTCGCCGGCCAGGGCGCCGTCGATCAGGGGCAGGCCTTCGCCCTTGCGCATCAGGTCGTCGCAGCGCTCGTACACGTTAGCGCAACCGGTGGACGCCATCAACGATTGCACGATGGCCACTTTCCACGCATCGACGCCACCGGCATTGAATTCGCAGATCAGATAGCCTTGCATGCCGCCAAACAGCTGCACCACCAGACCCGGCAAACCCTCGTCTTCGCCTTTGATCAGGGTCAACAGCTGGTTCTCGCCCGCCTTCTTGATGGCCGGCAGCTTTTTCTCGATGGCGGCCTTGACCCGGCGCTTGATCAGCGCGTGGTCGACCGGTTCGTCTTCCTTGAAGCTCCAGATGCGCGCGCGAATCTGCGACTTCGAATTGTAGGCGGCGCGGGAGATGAATTGCTTGGCCGAGGTCTGCACGATGGCCGTCGAGCCGGGCTTCATTTTTTCCTGCGGCTTGCCTTCGACTTTTTCAATCGCGGACGCGTAAATCCACGATTGGCCCAGCAAGCTCTTTTCCTTGCCCTGTTTGATGGTGATGATCAGCATGTAATTCCAGTAGTGTGCCCGGCGCGTGCCGGTCGTCGTATGTCCCACCGACATGATACCTCATGCCATCCAGTCGCATCCTCCTGCATTCTGTCCCGTCAGCATTGCCGTCTGTCGCAGCGCGGTACGCAGGCGTGACCGGCTGGCATACCATGCACACAGTCCAATTCAAAACAGGGAGCAAGAATGACACACGCAATTTTCCAACCCCGCCATGCCCGCGCCGTGACCACCCTGCTGCTGGCCGCCTGCGCCCTGGCCATCCCGGCTGCGCCGGCGCTGGCCTCGCCGCTGGACTGGATTTCCGGCAACAGCATCCAGGGCAGCGGCAAGCTGCAAAAGCAGACGCGCGAAGTGGGCAGTTTCCATGCCGTGGCGCTGAACGTGCCGGGTACGGTCGAACTGCGCATCGGCAACACGGACAGCGTCAGCATCGAGGCCGACGACAATATCCTGCCGCTGATCGAGACGGCGGTGGAAAACGGCACCCTGCGCATCCGGCCCGCCAAACGCAACGCCAACTTCCGCCAGAGCAGCCTGACCATCGTCATCCAGGCGCGCCAGGTGGAGCGCGTCAGCGTGGGCGGCTCGGGCAACATTACGGCAACGGGCTTGCGCGCCGAGAAGCTGCGCTTCGACGTGGGCGGCTCCGGCTCCATCAACGCGCGCGACCTCGACAGTCGCATGGTGTCCGTGGCCATCGGCGGCAGCGGCAACTTCAAGGCCAGCGGCAAGACGGAGCAGCTGACGGCATCGATCGGCGGCTCGGGCAATATCCAGGCAGGCCACTTGGCCGCGCGCGAGGTGCAGGTGAGCATCGGCGGCTCGGGCGAGGCACAAGTGTGGGCCAGGGATGACTTGACCATCAGCATCGGCGGCTCGGGCGAAGTGAGCTACTACGGCGACCCGCGCATCAGCCGCAGCATGCAGCGTTCGAGCAGCATCAAACGGCTTGGCAGCACACCCAATTGAACGCCCGCAATGACAAAAGCCCGGATCGCTCCGGGCTTTTTGCGTTTCAAACAATTAAAATCAGCGCGCCGGCTTCACCGGTTCACGGTCGATCAAGACCGTGTTGACGCTGTCGGTCAGCCAGATCTGGCCATCCTGGATCGTGCATTGCAGCTGCATGTTGCGCTGCGCCAGCTTGCTCATGTCTTGCGCCGCCTCGGATGGCAGGTTGATCACGGTCAAGTTCTTCGCCCGTTCCAGCTTGTTGGCGATCTGCTTCCACCAGATGTGGCTGGTTGCGCCATAGCTGTAGACGATCACCTGTTCCGAACGGCCGCAAGCCTTCAGGATGCGTTTTTCATCGGGCTGGCCCACTTCGATCCACAGCTGGATGGCGCCCGTCAAGTCTTTCTGCCACAGGTCAGGCTCTTCCGTATCGAACAAGCCCTTGGTGAAGGTCAGCGCTTCATCCGCATGGATGGCGAACGCCAGCAGGCGCACCATCATGCGCTCGTCCGTTTCGGACGGGTGGCGCGCCAGCGTCAGCGCGTGATCCTGGTAGTAATTGCGGTCCATGTCGGCGATCTGCAGATCGGCTTTGAAAATTGTTGCTTTAAGGGCCATCGTATTTCTGTCTCGGTAAAGTGGATGTCAATATTGTACGGGTGGCGGTATCAGCGGAAAACTACCGTCTTGTCGCCATTTTTCAGGATGCGGTGCTCGACGAACCATTTCACGGCGCGCGCCAGGACCACGCACTCGACGTCGCGGCCGATGGCCGTCAGGGTGTCGGCATCCATCGCATGGTCGACGCGCTCGACATCCTGCTCGATGATCGGGCCTTCATCCAGGTCGCCGGTGACGAAATGGGCCGTCGCGCCGATCAGCTTGACGCCGCGGTGATGCGCCTGCGCATACGGCTTGGCACCCTTGAAGCTGGGCAGGAAGGAATGGTGGATATTGATGGCGCGGCCGTCGAGCGCCTGGCACAGGCCGGGCGACAGGATTTGCATGTAGCGCGCCAGCACCACCAGGTCGATCTTGTGTGTGTCTATCAGCTCGATGATCTTCGCTTCCTGCGCCAGCTTGGCCGTTTCCGGCGCACCGGCCGCCAGCGGCAGGTGGTGGAAGGGAATATTGTAGCTGGCCGCCAGCTGGTAGAACTCCATGTGGTTCGAGACGATGGCGGGAATTTCCACGTTCAGCAAGCCGCTCTTGTAGCGGAACAGCAAATCGTTCAGGCAATGGCCGATCTTCGACACCATCAGCATCACGCGCGGCTTGACGCGCGCATCGTGCAATTGGCCATTGAGCTGCATGACTTGCGACAGGTCGGCAAAGTCGCTGCGCAACTGGGCGTCGCTGACGGCGCCGTCTTCCAGCGCGAAATGCACGCGCATGAAGAACAGCTGGGATTGCTGGTCGCCGAACTGGGCGGAATCGAGAATGTTGCAGCCGTGTTCGGCCAGGAAGCCGGACACGCGGTGCACGATGCCGCGCTGGTCCAGGCAGGACAGGGTCAGGATGTATTCGGGATGCGTCATGGTCGCGGGATAAGGCAAAAAAGGTGGGCTATGCTCGGCTCAGCCACGCGCACCGGCCATCGGCTGCGCTGCCGCGAGCCAGCTATTGTCGCACGGCCGGGCCTGTAAGCCGGCATTTTCCACACAAGCTGCATGGCTGCCCGCGACGGCAAGCCGATTCACGTTCATTTGATCTGGCGCAAAGTCATCGCGATTTTCCGCCTGCCAGACGCCATTCTCGCACCAAACCGGCATCCGGCGTGGAACCTGGCACGCCATCCGGCGTCTATCTCTTTGCTTGTTTCAGCACACGTCGCATCCGGTACACCGGGTGTTTCTCGGACCAGATTTTCATTGAGGTAGAACATGTTCACCAACAGTATCCCCCAAAGTCTCAGCCCCGCCCTGAAGTCCCACCTGGAGACCCAGTGCAATTTCGCCACAGAACTATCGCGCAAGCTGTTCGATACGGCGCAGCAACTGGGCGAGCTGCATCTGCAACTGGCGCAAGACCTGCTGCAGGAATGGAACAGCGCCAGCCAGCAACTGCTGTGCGCGCGCGACGCGGGCGAGTTCATGTCGCTGGCCGCTGCCCAGTTGCAGCCGGGCAGCAACAAGCTGCGCCAGTACCAGCAGCAACTCGGCAATCTCGTCGCCAACGCCCATGTCGAGATGAACCGCACGGCAGAGAACCACCTGCCCGAAGCCAGCCGTACGGCCGTGGCTTTCGCCGATGAAGTGGTGCGCAAGACGGCCGAAGAAACGGAAAAAGCCACACAGCGCCAGCGTGAAATGATCGAAAAAATGCACGCCACGGGCCGCCACGATGGTGCGGGCCGCAGCCGCGAGACCGGCAAGCAATCCGATCAGGCGCATTGAGCATCTGATTCCCACTCGACAGCAAGGAGAGCGACATGGCTAACAGCAATGAGCAGGGCAAAGGCGCTGGCAGCAGCCAGAAAGTCGGTGAAGCGGGCAGTGCCAAAGGCACGAGCAAACGTGGTTTCGCCGCCATGAACGAAGAGCAGCAACGCGAAATTGCCAGCAAGGGCGGTCAGGCAGCCCATCAAAAGGGCACGGCGCATGAATTCGACTCGGAAGAAGCACGCCGGGCCGGGCAGAAAGGCGGTGAAGCCGTCAGCCGCAACCGTGTACACATGGCGGAAATCGGCCGCAAGGGCGGCGAAAGCCGGCAATCGGCCCAGCGCGCCAATGAAAGCCGCAACAGTAGCACGGCACGCAGCGGCAGCGCAGAGCAGCAAGCCAAGGCGAGCCGGCAAGGCAGCAAGGACGAGGACGACAAAGGCGAGGGCTAGGGCTGACCTGCGCGCGCCGCTTGACGGCGGCACGGGGCGGCCCTGGCGGCCCCGTGCAAGGGTTGGCACAGCGTGGGGCGCGGCGGTATGGTACATTCTCGCCTTACTGACACCTCCGCGCCCCGCCCCGCCCTTCTCCGCATGCAGCCATCCCTGAAATACCTGAGCGCCTATTCCGAACAAACGCAGGCGCAAGTGCAACAACTGATCGCACAAGACAAGCTGGGCGAAGTCCTGTTAAAACGCTACCCGAACGCGCACGATGTGCGCAACGACAAGGCGCTGTACCAGTACGTGCAAGACTTGAAAAATGAATTTCTGCGCAATGCCGAGCCCATCAACAAGGTGGCGTTCGACAGCAAGATCCATGTGATCCAGCATGCGCTGGGCTTGCATACCTCGATCTCGCGCGTGCAAGGCGGCAAGCTCAAGGCCAAGCATGAAATCCGCGTGGCCACCATGTTCAAGGAAGTGCCGCTGGAATTCCTGCGCATGATCGCCGTACACGAACTGGCGCATGTGAAAGAAAAGCAACATGACAAGGCGTTCTACAAGCTGTGCGCGTATATGGAACCGCAATACCACCAGTACGAATTCGACGTGCGCCTGTACCTGACGCAGCTCGACCTGTCGGGTCAGCGCCTGTGGTCATGACGCGCGCGTAACGCAGGCCTCCCGCAGTTGCACGGGGGCGATGCTCGCGTGCGTCAGCCTGTCAGCATAGCCGCCTGGTAAAACTGGCGGCTTAAACGTATGCGCGTATGCGCCGGCGTGGCCGGCGCCATGTTCAGGCTCAGGCGGCGTTCTTGCGGCGGCGCAGGAAGGCCAGCAGGCCCAGGCCGCCCAGCAGCATGCCGTACGTGGCCGGTTCCGGCACGGCGCTCACGCTGGCGGCGATATTATCGACCTGAAAAGTGTGCAAGGCGCCTTCCTTCCACGATGCCGACAGCAGATTGTTGAAGCCCGTAAACGTGTAATCGCTGAAAGTATGGCTGCCATCGAGACTGAAGGTCTGGGTCACCGTGCTGCCGCCCACCTGATGGCCGACAAACGTCACGTCGTAGGAGCCAGGCAAGCTCACGAAGTCCGCCAGGCTGATCGAGCTCAGCGAGAAGGCGGCGCCGTCGGTACGGCTCAGCGTTGTTGTCGACAGGAACGTGGCGCCAAGGCCGGCCGAACCCGCATAGGCAAAGTTGCTTTGATGCGCAGAACTCAACAGACCCAGGAAACTGCTGTCGAAATCGTAGCCGCCTTCGGAATAGGAATTGAAGACGGAACCGAGGATGCCCGGCTGTTCCAGCCCATCGAAGCCGATGGTGGTGGTTTGCGCGTGGGCGCCGCCAGCGGCGAGAAGGGCAGCGACAGCAGTCGCGCGCAAGAGGGTCATAGGTTTCAAAATAGTATCCTTTCGAGATGATGAAGTAGCGTGGCTGTGGCAACTTGCAATACCGAGGCGTCGTAGCGGCAGGCGCGGCGCTGGGTGTTCGACATGCCTGTCTTTTGAACAATGCCAGTAGACCACACTCATGCATAAAATGCATCTTCATTTTCAAAAAAACATGGATTAAAAGAAATATTGTAGCCATATTTTTATTAATTGATTTGTTGAGCTTAATCAATTTTCCCGTGCGGAAATAAAAAAAGCCATGCACTTTCCAGGGCATGGCTGTATCGCATGGCATCGACGGCGCTAGGGCGCGCACTCCTTCAGGCGCTGCACCAGCGCTGCAGGATCGGCATCGGCGTTCAGGAAAGCCGCGTGCTGCGGGCGGATGAAGCCCTGCTCTCTGCCGTTTTCCACGAAGGCCAGCAAGCCATCATAAAAACGGTCGACATTGAGCAAGCCGATGGGCTTGGCGTGCAAGCCCAGCTGGGCCCAGGTGAGCATCTCGAACAGCTCTTCCAGGGTGCCATAGCCGCCGGGCATGGCGATGAAGGCATCGGACAGGCTGGCCATCATCGCCTTGCGCTCATGCATGTCCTTCACGATGAACTGGCGCGTCAAGCCCGTGTGGCCCACTTCGCGCTCGACCAACTGGGTGGGGATCACGCCCGTCACCTCGCCGCCCAGGCGCAACACTTCATCGGCGATCACCCCCATCAGGCCAACCTTGCCGCCGCCATACACCAGTGAAATATTTTCCGCCACCAGCACGCGCGCCAGTTCACGCGCCGCCACGGCATAGTCCGGCGAGACGCCCGCGTTGGCGCCACAGTACACACATAAAGCCTTGATCACAGTAGTCCTTATTCTTTCAATTCATCGATCGCCGCCTCGACCTCGAGGCGTTCCTTGGCGTCCAGTGCCACGCAGTCGGCCGCCTTTTCATACAGGGCCAGCGCTTCCGCCAGCTTTTTCTTCCCGTCGAGCATGTTCAAGGCGCGCGCATATTCGCTGTGCGCCAGCGCCGAATACGGCGTCAGGGCCAGCGCCGTCTTGAAATGCTGGTAGCCGTCTTCCTTGTTGGCGCCGTAGGTCAGGCTGCCGATCATGGCGCCGACCTTGTCGATAATTTCCGTATGATAAATCCCAAACGCAATATGCGCTTCCGCATGCATGGGCGCCACCGTCATCGTGCGGTCCAGGCTGTTGCGCACGCGCGCGCCCATGCCCTGCGCCAGGGCCTTGACGACGGAGGTGCCCAGTGCATAGCGGCCCAGGCTGTAGGCATGCCAGTAGTAGCCGGCCGGGTTGTCCGGCTGCTCGTTCTGCTGGCGCTCGCAGCGCTCCGCCACTTCTTCGTACATGTCGAGTTTCTGGCTGTCGCTCACTTCCAGGTGCGTGGCATAGATGCAGGTCGCCTTGTGCGCCACCGCATAGCCGGGCACGCCAACGGCCAGGCCCAGCTTCACGGCACGCTCGAAGTCGCCCGCATGGAAGGCCAGCCAGGCCTGCACCAAAGCAGAGTGCGTGGGAAAAGGCTCCACGTCACCCGCATGCAGGCGCGCCCAGGCCGCTTCCAGGGTCTGCGGCGTGTAGACATATGCTGCGTCCGGATAGGGGAATTGTTTCCAAGCCATACATCTCTCCTGTAATGGACGACGTGGCGCCAGCAGCCGCGTCAGTCGTTCTTGAGTTTCGTCACATACTCTTCCGACAGTTTGCGAAACAGCAAATGCGTTTCATTGCGCAAATACGGCCCGATCAGAGACAGCACCTGGTAGCAGCCACGCGCCAGCGCATCGGACATCGACTGCTGCTCGCTGTACTTGCGTGGGTTGCGCACATATTCGTACGACAGCCAGTAGGTGGCAACGACCACCATATTCGTCGCCATCGCAGCCACTTCCATGTCCGACGCTTCGAGCGACTGTTCGCTGCGCAAATCTTCGCACAGCTGCGTGGCCACCTTGATCTTGTGCGCCAGGATCAGCTTGAAGTGCAGTTCCAGCTTGCGGTTGCGCGACAGCAAATCATTGAGGTCGCGATAGAAAAAGCGGTAGCGCCAGATCAGTTCGAACATCAGGTGCAGGTACAGCCAGACATCCTCGATATTCGAACGGCGCCCGTCAGGCACGGTCAGGATGCGTTCGATTTCCGCCTCGAACTGGACGAAGATCGAATTGACGATGTCGTCCTTGTTACGAAAGTGGTAATACAGGTTCCCCGGCGAGATATTCATCTCTTCCGCAATCACGGTCGTCGTGATATTGGGCTCACCAAACTCATTGAACAGGCGCAGCGACAACTCTAGGATGCGTTCGCGGGTACGGCGTGGTGCTTTTTGTAGCATGGCGGGCAATCTCTCTGTATTCTGCCGCAAGCATACCACCTAAGATAGCCGCAATGAAACACTCGGCCCCACGACGCCGGCGAAAAACACAGGCAAAAAAAAGCCTGCGCGAGCAGGCTGGAGACATGCTGCACCAACTCAGGCCGGCGCTGCTTTTTTCTTCGCCGCCGCTCTCGCAGCAGGCTTGCTCGCTGGCTTGCTCACTGACTTGGCTGCGGCGCGCGGCGCGGCCCTGGCTGCCGGCTTGGCCGGGACCCTGGTGACGGCCGCCTTCGGTGCTGCTTTCAGCGCGGTTTTCGGCACCGCCTTCACGGCTGGCTTGGCCACAGCCTTCGGTTTGGGCGCCGGCGCGGCCTTGGCCGACAGCGCTGCCACCTGCACGCTCAAGGCATCGATCTTGGCATGCAGCGCGGCGATATCGTTTTGCATCGGCACGCCGATGGTGGCCAGGGCACGCGCCACGCGCTCTTCAAACACCTGTTCCAACTTGTCCCAGGAGCCGCTGGCCTGCTTGCCCACGCCATCGGCCAGTTTGCTGACGCTGTCGCTGACATCGGCCACCTTGTCTTCGGCGCGCTTCTGGAATTCCGTGCCCTCCTGCACCAACTTGGAAAACACGCGCCCTCCTTCTTCCTGCGCCTTGGCGAAGGCACCGAGGCCCGCTTGCCAGATCTGCTGCGCGGACGAGCGCACGGCGCTCGCCAATTCCTTGTCTTGCGTCAACTCCTTCAATTTCTTCACCATCGCCCGCTCCCGTCATATGAAAGGCCATGCCACTTCATGGATGCTTTTTATTCTAGAGAGCAAAACTAGAGACGGGAGTCTAATTCGATAGAAAGCTGCTTCCAAACGTGCGCCAGCGCACCCAGTGGCAAGCGCCTAGGCGGCCGCTTTCACCGGGCCATGCAGCAGCTTATGCAGGCGGAAGCCTTCGCGGATGTTCTCGCGCAGCACGGCGCCTTTCCACGGCTTGGTATAGAAGCGGTCGATGGCGCCACGGTTGATGGCCGCCATGATGGGGGTCAGGTCGGCAAAAGCCGACAGCATGATGCGGAAGGTGTCGGGGCACAGGTGCTTGACCCGCTCCATGAATTCGGTGCCGCTCATGAGCGGCATGCACTGGTCGCACAGGATCACCTGCACCTTGTGGCGCGCCAGGATGTCGAAACCCTCGGCGGCCGTCTGCGCCGTGAGGATGCGGTAGCCGTCCTGCGCCAGGAAGTCGCTGAGCACGTCGAGCATGAAGACATCGTCGTCGACGATCAGCAAGGTCTGCTGCTCTTCGATACCCGCATCCTGGGGCGCCTGCAGCTGCTTGCCTTTCATCAGCATCTGCTCGAATTCTTCCTGCGGCACGGGGCGGCTGAAATAATAGCCCTGCATCTCGTCGCAGCCGTGGCGCCGCAAATAGGCCAGCTGCGCATCGTTTTCCACGCCTTCGGCGATCACCTCCAGCTTCATGCTGTGCGCCATGCTGATGATGGCCAGCACGATGGCCGCGTCGTCCGGATTGCTGGTCACTTCGCGCACGAAGGCGATGTCGATCTTCAGCTTGTCGATGGGGAAGCGCTTCAGATAGGCCAGGCTGGAATAACCGGTGCCAAAATCGTCGATGGAAATCTGGATGCCCAGCGCCTTCAGGTTGCGCAACACGGCGATGGTTTCCTCGGCGTTCGACATCAGCGAGCTTTCCGTCAGCTCCAGCTCCAGCAGCTCGGGCGCAATATCGTACTTGCTGATCGCCTTGAGCACCTCTTCTTCCAGGCCGCCGACGAAAAACTGAATGCCCGACACATTCACGGACAGGTGCACGGGGCCGATGCTGCTGGCGCCCCACTCGCTGATCTTCTTGCACGCTTCGTCGAGCACCCAGTTACCGACGCGCACGATCAGCCCCGTTTCTTCCAGCAGTGGGATGAACAGGGCCGGCGAGACCATGCCGTGGCCGGGGCGGCGCCAGCGTATCAGCGCCTCGGCGCCGCTGATGCGCCCCGAGATGATATTCACCTTGGGCTGGAAGAACAGCACGAATTCCTGGTTGTCAATGGCGCGCCGCAGGGCATTTTCCATGTCCAGCCGCGCCATCGATTGCACATTCATTTCCGCCGTGAAGAAGCGGAAGGCATCGCGCCCGGCCTCTTTGGCGCGGTACATGGCCGTGTCGGCATATTGAATCAGGGTGTCCGCATCGACGCCATCGTCGGGGTACACGGAGATGCCGATGCTGACCGTCACCGTCACCTCGTGGCCCTGCAGCTCGAAGGGCTTGCGCATCGCTTCGCGGATCTTGTCGACCACGCCCACGGCATGCTGGGCGCCATCGGGCAGCACCAGGATGGTGGCAAATTCATCGCCGCCAAAGCGGCCGATGGTATCGCGCACGCGCAGGCAGTCGACGAGGCGGCTGGAAAACTGGCGCAACAGGTCGTCGCCGATGGTGTGGCCCAGGGTATCGTTGATATTCTTGAAGCGGTCGATGTCCATGAACAGCACGGCCACGGCCCACTGGTGTTCGGCCGCCTGGGACAGCGAATGAGTCAGCGAGGCATAAAACTGGCTGCGGTTCGGCAAGCCCGTCAAGGTGTCGAAATGGGCCAGCTTCATCAGGCGCTGCTCGGCATCTTTGCGCTCGGTGATGTCGCGCGCCACGGCCACCAGAATCCAGCTCTGCCCCGAGCGCAGGGTGCGCCGCTGCACTTCCACCGACAGTGGCGAACCATCCTTGCGCTGCAGCTGCAATTCCGTCATCGAACCGCCCTGATCGCCCGCCAGCAGCTTGTTGTACAGCTCTTCCAGCTTGGTCTCGCCCTCGTTCGCGCGCCCCGGCCCCACGCGCAGGAAATCCTCGCGTTCAAAGCCCAGCATGCGGCAGGCAGTCTGGTTGACGTCGACGAAGCACATGCCGGCACGGTCGACAAGAAAAATCGCGTCAGCCGTGGCATCCATCGCCAGGCGGAAACGGCGCAAGTCTTCATCGAGACGGATGCGCGCCGCCATGTCCAGGGTCAGCTGCTCGTGGTGGCGCTTGATCTCGTCGTACAGCAGCAGGTTGTCGTAGGCCACGGCGATCTGCGCCGCCACCGTGGCGGCCACCCGCTCGTCGACTTCGGAAAACTCGTTCGCCCCCAGCTTGTCGACCAGGTACAGCCAGCCGTGGCTGCGCTCGCGCGAGGCGATGGCGACGCCCAGGAAGGAGTGCACGGGCGGATGCGTGTCGGGAAGGCCCAGTGCGCCGGGGTTACCTTTCAGGCCATTGACCCGGTAGGGCTGGCGCTGTTCCAGCAAGCGGTTCAGGATGCCCGTGCGCGGCGCGCTGGCGATGCGCTCGAGGTGTTTCTCGGTGCCACAGGAAGAAAAATAGCTGAGCTTTTCGGCCCCCTCTTCCAGCACGCCGATGCAGGCGTACTTGGAGACGCAGATATTCTGCGCCACCTTGCAGCCCGCCTCGATCAAGGCGCGCGGATCGCGTTCGGCGCCCAGCTCGATGCCCAGCTCGATCAGGGCCGTCAGGCGCAGGCTCACTGCCTGCAGGCTCGACAGAGAGCGCGACAGGCGCTCCGTCATGATGCCCAAGTCTTCAGGCATGGCGGCATGGCCTTCGCGCTGGCTGGCCAGCTGCGAGATCTGCTGGCTGCTGGACTCGACTTCGTCCAGGTAGCCGCTGACCTGGTGTTCGATGCCGGCCAGCTTGCCAGTGGCGGGAGGCGCCACATCGCCGCCCGCGTCGTGCGCCGCCGGCATCAGTCCCAGCGCCTCGTTGACCGTGCGCACGATGACCTCGGGGTCGGACGGCTTGGGCAGCACCCAGCGCACGCCACACGCCTGCGCCAGCAGGATCGCTTCCTGCTCGCGGTAGGTGGCCGTATAAAAGATGATGGGCACGTCGGTCAGCGCGGGATCGGCATGTACGCGCGTGACGAATTCGTAGCCGTCCATGTTCGGCATGAGGATATCGGAGATGATCAGGTCCGGCCGCTCGGTGCGCAGGATTTCCAGCGCGTCGGCGCCATTCGCCGCCTCCAGCAGGCGGTGGCCGCCGTAGCCCAGCAGCGCGGTCAGGAACTCGCGGTTCAGCACATGATCGTCAACGATCAATATCGTAGCTATGTCGTTTTTAACTGGCGTCGACGGCGCCCCGGGTAAAAAAGACTCCAGCTCGGCAACGAACAGGTCCGGCTCGATAGGCTTGCCGATGTAGCCATTGAAGCCCGCTTCGAGCAGGCGTTCGCGGTCGCCCACCATGGCCAGCGCCGTCACGGCCAGTGCCGGGATATTGCACAGTTGCGGGTCTTTCTTCAGTTCCGCCACCACGCCATAGCCATCGAGCTTGGGCAAATGCACGTCACAGATGATCAAGTCCGGCAATTCGCTGCGCGCCATGCGCACGCCCTCTTCGCCGTCATAGGCGGCCAGCGGCGTGTACCCGAAGGCGCGCAGCAAGTACACCATCAATTCCATATTGGTGGCGTTATCTTCGATAATCAGGATACGTGCGGACAATTAGCGCCCCCAATAAAAACTGCATGGACTCATTTTCTGCCTGCGTTCATCTTTCCGATTGCGCGGACCACATAACAATCCTACAACATCTTGCCATACTTCCTGAGAAATAGCTGCCCGCTGGATGCCTGCGGAACGGCGCAAGCGGCCTCAGGAACAAATTTCCGCCAGTTGTCTTCTGGCGTTAGCTTAATACAGTACGCTGGTGGAAAACAGCATTTTCTGCCCCTTGCGCTGTTAAACACGGGCAACAGCAGAGTCAAAAGAGACAGTCTTGCCATGCAGACAAAACACAACAGGAGTCAAGCGAAATGGGGCGCGGAAGGGGGCTGGGCGACTTCGTTCTTGATAGTGATTTCTTCCAGCACTAGACGCAGCACGCGCGCATCGCCAGCCAGCGCCACGTGGCCGATGCCGCCGAAGGCGAGATTGCGCGCGCCGGGCAGCTGGGCGGACGATTGCGGCGCGACGATATTGTCGTGATGCGAATAGATCGAGGTGATCAGGGCGCGCGTTTCCGGCGTCTCGCTGGCGGCCAGCTGCGCCAGCCATCCGCTCGGTGCGCCATGGATACGGCTCATCTGCCGCGCATTCATCCCCGCCGCCAGGTTGGCCAGCGCCGTGCCGTGGTGCGGCGTGCCGATGGTGATGATGCGGGCCACGCGGGCCGCGCCATGCTGGCGCAGCCAGGCGCGCGCCACCAGACCGCCCATGCTGTGGGCGACGATGGTGACGCGGTTGCTGCCCGTGCGGGCGCACAGCGCCGCGATGGCCCGTTCCACTTGCGGCACGAACTCCTCGATGTCGGCACCGATCGGTTCCAGGTCGACGGCGTCATGCGCGATGCCGGCTCGCGCCAATTGGCCGCTCAGCTGCGTCCAGTAGCCACGGTTGCACACATAGCCGTGGATCAGCAGCACCGGCAAACCCTGCGACGGCTTGGCGGCGTCCAGCGCATGCAGGCGCGGCCGCAGCATGCCCCACGACGACGTCCACAGGGTGGCGCGCAACTCGCCCAGGAACAGGCGCGTGGCGCCCTGCACACCCAACTGATATTCCTGTGGCACGGGGCTGCCAAAACTCCGGCTCTGCCAGAAATTGCGCGCCACGATCAGCGCGCGCACGGCCAGAAGCATGGCGACCGCCAGCAGCAGGGCCATGACGGGCGAAGCAACGCCCCACGCCTGCATGGCCAGGCAGGCAAATCCCAGCACGGCCAGCACCTGCAGCAGCATCAGCCACTTGAGAATGCGCGCGATCATGCCGTCGTCGCAGCAGAAACGGGAACGGGCGCGGGCTTGCCCGTCACCGCTTGCGCCAGGCCGCTGGCCAGGCGCGCGGCCAGCGCATAAATCGTCAGTTGCGGATTGGCGCCGATCGACGTGGGAAACAGCGAGCCGTCGTGCACCGACAGGTTGCGCACGCCGTGGTAGCGGCCATCGGCCCCCGTCACGCCCAGGCGCGCATCGTCCGACATGGCGCAGCCGCCCATCACGTGGGCCGACACCACGCGCGCCAGCAAGGCCTTCATCGGCAAATCGCCGATAGCCTGCTTCGCCTGCGCCCAGCTCGTATAGTGGCTGGCCAGCTCGTGCACTGGATACACGCTTTTCGCGCCGGCCGCGAACTGGATTTCCGCCATCGACAGCAGCGCGCGCCTCACGCCATCCCAGATGAAAGGCGTGAGCGGATAGTCGAGCACGGGCGCGCCAAAGCTGTCGATGGAGACGCTGCCGCCCGCCGCCTCATGGTGAAAGCCATCGCGCAGCAGGGCCAGCAAGCCATGCGCATGGGGGAACTCGCGCATGGTGCGCGCATGTTCATCGCCGAAGCCGCCCATGGTGGTGGCCATCAGCAGCGGGTGCAACGGCGGCGCTTCGAGCTTGTAGCCGATGGGACCATCGATGGGTGCCGTGTGCAGGAAATGGTCGGAATAAATCGTCTGCGGCGCGCCCGCATAGGCGTCGACGCGCTGCTTGAACAGGCCCGCCGAGATCACCGTCGGATGCAGGAAAGTGCGCCGGCCCAGCAAGCCGTGCGGGTCGGGTGCCTGCGAGCGCAGCAGCAGCGCCGGCGAGTTGATGGCGCCGCCGGCCAGCACAAAATGTTTGGCACGCAGCGTGAGGCGCACGCCGGTGGGCGCCAGCCCGGCAGCGTCCAGCGCGGTGACCTGCAGGCTGTCGATGCGCTCGCCATTGAAGACGAAATGCTCGGCGCGCGCATGCACGAGCAGGCCCGCACCCAGCGCCAGCGCCGACGGGATCGTCGTCACCAGCATCGACTGCTTGGCGTTGGTCGGACAGCCCATGCCGCAGTAGCCGAGGTTCCAGCAGCCGTTCACATTGCGCCGGATAGCGGCGGTGGGGATGCCCAGCGCCGCGGCGCCACGGCGCAATAAATCGTTGTTTTCGTTGGGCGGCGCGGCCCAGTCGCTCACGTGCAGGCGTTTTTCCATCATGGCGAACCACGGCGCCATGGCGTCTGCCGAGTAACCGGCCAGGCCGAAGTGCTTGTGCCAGTATTCCAGGGTGCCGGGCGGCGTGCGAAAACTCGAGGTCCAGTTGACGGTGGTTGAACCACCTACGGTGCGCCCCTGCAAAATATTGATCGCCTTGTCGCGCGTCTTGCGCGCGGCCGATTCCTGGTACAACGTGGGATAGGCCTGCGCTTCGCGCATCTTGAAGTCTTGCGAGGATTTCAAGCCGCCCTCTTCGACGATCAGCACTTTCAGGCCGGCCAGCGCGAGGATTTCCGCTGTCACGCCGCCACCGGCGCCGCTGCCGATGACGACGACATCGGCCTCCAGGGTGCGGTCGGCGGCCAGGGCGCTGGCGTCGGTGACGTTCCAGCCGGCTGCAAGGCCGATGGCGATGGGGTCGGGTATGGGGGATGTGCTCATGGATGCCTTATGCGCTCAGTTCGGGCAGCGGTCCCGGATAGCCGATGGCGGCCCAGTGGGCGGCATCGGCATACCAGGCGCCGAGGATCAGGTCATGCAGGGCCAGATAGGCCGTCTGCAGGGTGGCCAGGCGGTGCGTACGCCACGACTGCAGGAAGGCGGCCACCTGCGCCGGGTCGGCCTCGGGCCAGCCGCCATGCACGCCGGCGACGAAGCGCCGCGCGGGCGCCAGCGCCAGCAGGCCAAACAGGTCCTGCACCTCCTGCTGCGCCGCCAGGGGCAGGCCATGGATGGCCGTGTCCACACCGGCGATGGCGCCATCGAGCGCCTTGCTGCGCGCATCTGCCCCCTGTGGCATGGCCTCGCCCAGCATGGCCGGCACGATGGCCGCCAGCGCCGCGCGCGCCTCGCCATCGAGCGCGAAGCGGCCAGGCGCCGCCGGCCCCCGCAGCGCGCGGTATGCGGCGCCGCCGGCGGCCAGCGCACAGGCGCCGAGCAAGCCCAGTTTCAGAAACGATCTGCGTCGCATCAGCATGTCTCCACCACCCTGTCTCCCCTTGTTTTGTACGGCCTTTTGCAGGCCAGTGTACGCCAAAGGCATTGGCTGTCCGCACGCAAAACCTAGAGCGTCGCGTCTATTTTTTCGACGCAAACCATAACAGCAGCATGGCCAGCAGCGCCGCCAGCGCGCCGCCGATGGCGATGCTGGGCAAGCCGAAGGCGACGATCAGCGCGCCGCCCAGCGCACCGCCAGCGGCCGTGCCCGCATTGAAGGCGGCGATATTCAAGCCCGCCGCCACGGCATCGCTGCCCGGGCAATGCCGCTGCGCCAAGCGTAGCAAACGCATGGTCGACAGGGTGACGAGGGCAAAGAACAGCAAGCCCAGCGTGCCACACAGGGCCAGCATGGCCTGTGGCTGGGTGCGCAGCACATAAAACCCCAGCAGATTGAGCGCCAGCGCGGCCAGGGCCAGCATGGTGGAACTCAATGCGGCAGCGCGATCCGCGCACCAGCCGCCCAGCAGGTTGCCGCCGATGGCGCACGCACCAAAACACAGCATGGCGACGCCCAGCCAGCCCGCGTCGAGTCCGCCCAGCTGCAGCAGGAAGGGAGATATATACGTGAAAAAACTGAAGGTGGCCACGCTGACCAGCGCCGCCACGCCGGCCGCCAGCAGCAGGGGCAGCTGCACGATGGCGCGCAGGCTGGCCAGCGGCGAGGCGGCAACCGCCTGCTGG
The DNA here is from genome assembly GCF_051380715.1 of Janthinobacterium kochi. NCBI lineage: Bacteria > Pseudomonadati > Pseudomonadota > Betaproteobacteria > Burkholderiales > Oxalobacteraceae > Janthinobacterium > Janthinobacterium kochi. Next base: position 123,781 of record NZ_JBNYXO010000005.1, on the reverse strand, counting down.
CGCGCGGCCGGCATGGCGCAGCGCAAGCCGGCGCCGCCGCACAGGGCCAGCACGCCGATGGCGGCGAATACCCAGCGCCACGACGAGACGGCGCCCAGCCACGTCCCCAGCGGCACGCCGCCGGCCAGCGCCAGGGTCAAACCCAGCCAGACGATGGACAGGGCCCGTCCCGCGCGGGACGGGTCGACCAAACTGGTGGCCGCATGGGAAGCGACTGCCATGAACACGCCATGCGCGAGGCCCACGGCAAAGCGCACGCCCAGCAGCGCGCCCAGTGCCGGCGCTTGCGCCATGGCCACGCTGCCGGCCGCCAGCACGAGCATGCTGGCCACCAGGACCTGGCGCGTGGGCCGGCGCGCCAGTATGGCCGTCAAGATGGGCGCGCCGATGGCCGCCCCCAGCGCATACGCGGCGATGGCGCCGCCGGCGGCTGCCACGCTGGCGTGCAAGTCGCGCGCCATGGGGGTCAACAGGCCGGCGGCGATGAATTCGGACAGACCGAAGGCAAAGCTGCACAGGGAGAGCAGATAAATGGAGAATGGCAGCGTGGCGGACGGCAGCACTGTGCGCGAGGACATGGTGGACATGACAGTTCCTGACAATCAAAAACGTCATGCTGGCCCCTGAGCCATCATCTGTAAAATATCTTATTTATCTTGAAATGAGACCCTCAAAGTCTCACTGAGTGGCAGACAGCCGCAGCTGCGCCAGCAGCCGCTCGCGCACGGGAGACGTGCGCTGCGGGTCCCAGGCCATGTACAGGTCGAGCTGGCGCAAGGCTTCAGGCGCAGCGCCGTGCAGCGGGAGCATGACCACGCCCGCTGGCATGGACACGGCCAGGCTGGCCGGCAGCAGAGCCACGCCGAAACCGGCCGCCACCAGGCCCAGCACCGTCTGCAATCGGCGCGCCTGCTGCACCACGTGCGGCACGAAGCCCGCATGCAGGCACAGGCTGGCCAGCTGATCGTGGAAACCCTGGCCCAGGTCGCGCGGCGAGGCGACGAAATCGTCATCGGTCAGGTCCGCCAGATCCACCCTCGCCTGCGCCGCACAGCGGTGGCCGGACGGCAGTGCCACCAGGATGTCTTCGCCGGACAGGCGCTCGAAGCGCAAGCCCGGCGTGCTGCGACCGGGCGTGCGCAGCAGGGCGATATCGACCTCGCCCCGCTCCAGCCACTCGACCTGTTGCTGCGTCGACGCTTCGCGCAAGGTGAATTGCACGGCCGGCGAAGCGGCGCGGAAAGCGCGCAAGGCTTGCAATACGTGGGCATACGGCGTGATGTGGATGAAACTGAGGCGCAAGTGGCCCTCGATACCCTGCGCCACGCGGCGCGTGGCCGCCACGCCCTCTTCCAGGCTGGCCAGCACCTGGCGCGCCGTGGCAAGAAAAGCGCTGCCGGCCGGGCTCAAGCTGACCTTGCGGTTCGTGCGCTCGAAAACAGGGTAGCCCAGCGCCTCTTCCAGGCGCAGGATCGCCTGCGACAAGGGCGGCTGCGCCATGTGCAGCCGTTCGGCCGCGCGGCGGAAATTGAGTTCCTCGGCGACGGCGATGAACTGACGCAGCAGCCGGGTCTCGATCATGGGCTTTTTTTGCTCATCGCCAGGATATGCCGGGCGATGCCGCGCAGGATGTTGACCTCTTCCGTTTCCAGCCCCGTGCGCGAAAACAGGCGTTTCAAACGGGGCATGAGCTTTTTCGGGTTGTCGGCGTCGAGGAAATCGATGGCCACCAGCGCCTGCTGCAAGTGATCGTACATGCCGTCGACCTGCGCCAGGCTGGCCGCGTCGCCATGGAAACCGACGGGGCTGGCGAGCTGTCCATCGCCGAGGGCCGCCACGCGGCATTCATAGGCGACGACTTGCGCCGCCTGCGACAGGTTCAGCGAGGAATACTCGGGGTTGGCGGGAATGTTGATCAGCACATTGCACTGCTCGACGATTTCGTTGGGCAAGCCAAAGCGCTCGTTGCCGAAGATGACGGCCGCGTGCAAGTCTGCGCTGGCGGCCAGCTGGGCCGCGATGGCGCGCGGGGCCGTGACGGGCGGCGAGAATTCGCGCAACCTGGCCGACACGGCGGCCGCGTAATTGCAGCCTTCGAGCGCTTCGGCGATCGAGCCGACGATGCGCGCGCCAGACAGAATGTCCTGCGCGCCGCTGGCGAAGGCCACCGCTTCCGCATCCGTCAAGGCATCGGGAAAGCGGGGATTGACCAGCACCAGATCGGAAAAACCCATCGTTTTCATGGCGCGCGCGACGCCGCCAATGTTGCCAGGACGACTAGTTTCGACAAGAATAAATCGCAGGCGTTTGAAAAGAGACGTGTTGATTTCGGGCAGATTCATTTAAAATAGCGCTATTGCGCGGTATCGATACAGGAAATTTCGGGAAACGGAGTCACAAAACGCTGACGCCAGGCCGGGATTTTAACCACTTCGGCACCGCTCCGCTCTTTAATTCATTCTTGCACTCTATCGTACCGGCGCCGCAAGGCGGCCATGGGCGGTCGCGTGCTTTTAACGGAAGCTCACATGCACCCAATGCTCAACACGGCGATCAAAGCCGCCCGCCGCGGCGCCGCCGTCATCAATCGCGCCTCATTTGACCTCGACCGCGTCGTCGTCACGGAAAAACAACATAACGATTTCGTCACCGACGTCGACCAGGCGGCCGAACAAGCCATCATCGAGGTGCTGTCCAAAGCCTACCCGGACCACGCGTTCCTGGCTGAGGAATCGGGAGCTTCCGCCAACTCGCACGACGAGAATGAATATCAATGGATCATCGACCCGATCGATGGCACCACCAACTTTATCCACGGCTTCCCGCAATACTGCATCTCGATCGCGCTCGCGCATCGCGGCGTCGTCACGCAAGCCGTCATCTACGACCCGGTCCGCAACGACCTGTTTACGGCCACCAAGGGCGCTGGCGCCTACCTGAACGAAAAACGCATCCGCGTCACCAAGCTGGACCGCATCTCGAACGCCCTGCTGGGCACCGGCTACGTGGCCGGCAGCGCCCGCGCGCTGGACGAATACCTGAAGATGTACGCGATCATGGGCGAACGCAGCCAGGGCGTACGCCGCGCCGGCTCGGCCGCGCTGGACCTGGCCTACGTCGCTTGCGGCCGCCTGGACGGCTTCTACGAAAAAGGCTTGAAGCCCTGGGATATCGCTGCCGGTGCCCTGATGATCACGGAATCGGGCGGCATCGTCGGTGAATTTTCCGGCGAATCGGACTACCTGTACAAGGGCGACGTCATCGCCGCCAGCCCGAAGATCTTTGGCCAGATGATCACCTTGCTGACGCCTTTCGCCTGATCGCCAGCCAACCTGAACTGACCTGAAAGCTGCCGGAGATGACTCCGGCAGCTTTTTTTTGGCCCCGGCCCTCAGCTACCCCTCATGGCAGGCAGCAGTACGCGGTAAATCTGCAGGAACGCCGGTCCCATCAGCACCACCATCAGCGAGGGGAAGATAAAGAAGATCAGCGGAAACAGCAGCTTGAGGGCGATCCTGGCCGCCGTTTCCTCGGCGCGCTGGCGCCGCTTGGTGCGCAGCTGGTCGGACTGCACGCGCAGCGACGCGGCGATGCTCGTGCCGAAGCGCTCGGCCTGGATCAGCAGGGTCACCAGCGCGTCCACATCTTCCACTCCGGTGCGCAGGGCCAGGTTGCGCAAGGCCTTTTCCTTGGCGCTGCCGGCGCGCAGCTCCAGCGTCACCAGTTGCAGCTCTTCGGCCAGGACCGCGCTTTTCAGGCCGATTTCCTGCGCCACGCGCGCCAGTGCGGCATCCATCGCCAGCCCCGCTTCGACACACACCGTCATCAGGTCCAGCGCATCGGGAAAGGTCTCGAACACTTCGCGCTGACGCTGTTTCACGCAGTGCGACAACCATACATTGGGCAGGTAATAGCCGAGGGCGGCCGCCGCGACCAGCCACAACAGCATATTATGGCCGCCGTGACGCAGCAGAAAATACGCCAGCAGCGGCAAGCCCACGAACAAGCCTGTCTTGGCCGCGTAAAACAGAGCGGGCGCGGCCTGGCTGCGCCAGCCGGCATGCACGAAGCGGCTACGGATGGGTGAACTTTCCCAGCCCTCGTCCGGCAGCGACAGCCTGGCCAGCGGGCGAGTCAGGCTGACGGCATGCGCCAGCCAGCGCCGCCTGGCATGGCGCCCGCCATCGCCAGCGGCGCTGGCATCGCCCAGCGCCTGCAGCCGCTCCTGCACCACGCTGCCAGCGAACAGGCGCAGTACCAGCAAGGCCAGCGCAAAAACGATCAGGAACAGCAGGCCCAACAAAGCCAACTGCGCCGCACTCATGCTGCTCATCGTATCTTTTCCTTCATATTACACCCGGATATTGATAATTTTTCTGATGCAGAGCACGCCAACCATCAGCAAGCCCAGCGACACGCCGACCATCTTGCGCCCGCCCGCATCCGTGTACAGCACGGCAATAAACTGCGGATTCATCAAGTGCATCATCAGCGCCGCGCCAAACGGCAGCAGGCCCAGCACCCAGGCCGACATGCGCCCTTCGGCCGACAGCACGCGCACCTGTCCCAGCAATTTCAGGCGGTCGCGGATAATGGCGCTGATGCTGCTCAGCAATTCAGTCAGGTTGCCGCCCGTTTCGCGCTGGATCAGCACGGCGATGACGAAATAGCGCAAGTCCGTGCTGGGCACGCGCGCGGCCAGGTTGCTCAGCGCATCGGCCATCGCGACGCCGAAACTGACTTCGTCGAACACCGCGCGAAACTCTTCGGCCAACGGCCCCGTCATCTCCTCGCCCACCATTTTCAGCGCGGTGGGAAAGGCATGGCCTGCGCGCATGGCGCGGCCCATCAGGTCGAGCGCGTCCGGCAGTTGCTGCTCGATGCGCACCAGCCGCTTGCTCCTGGCGCGGCACACCAGCAGATAGGGCAGCGCGGCGCCGCCCACGCTCATGCCCAGGCGCACATACCATGGCAGGGGCAGCGCGCTGGCCAGCAGCAAGCCCGCCGTCCAACCCAGCACGCAATAGCCAAGGAAGGTGGCCACAGGCCAGCGCATGCCCGCCTGCAGCAGTAACTGATCGAGGCGCCGCGCGCCGGGCAAGCCTTCCAGCATGCCTTGCAGCAGCGGGTTGGCGCTCAGCGGGCGCTGCTTGGTGATCGACAGGGCTTGTTCGCCGCCGCTGGCCGTATACATGGCTTGCAGGCGCCGCGCCACCCGCGCCGCGCCCGGCCCACGCGCCGCTTGCCACGCCAGCCAGACGCCAGCCACCAGCAACAGGACGGCCAGAAAGAGAAACAGATAAACAAGGTAGGAAAGCATGGTGTGTCAGCGTCCCGCCGCAGTGGGCTCGAACAGGGCGCCCGACACGCCGATGCCAAAGCTGTTCAGGCGCTCGAGGAAGCGCGGGCGGATGCCGCTGGCCGAGAAATACCCCACCACCGCGCCGCCCTCGGCCACGCCGGTCTGCCTGAAACTGAAGATTTCCTGCATCGTGATAACCTCCCCTTCCATGCCCGTGATTTCCTGGATCGACGTCACCTTGCGTTTGCCATCGATCAGGCGCGACACTTGCACCACCACCGATACGGCCGAGCTGATTTGCTGCCGGATGGCCTTGCTGGGCAGGTTGGCAGCCGCCATGCTGATCATGTTTTCCAGCCGCGTGATGGCGTCGCGCGGCGTGTTGGCGTGGATGGTCGCCATCGAGCCTTCATGGCCCGTGTTCATCGCGCCCAGCATGTCGAGCGCCTCGGCGCCGCGCACCTCGCCCAGGATGATGCGGTCCGGGCGCATCCGCAGCGCATTGCGCACCAGCGCGCGCTGGCTCACCTCCCCTTTGCCTTCGATATTGGCGGGGCGCGTTTCCAGGCGCACCACGTGCGGCTGCTGCAATTGCAGCTCGGCCGCGTCCTCCACCGTCACGATGCGTTCGGTCTGGCCGATAAAGCCGGACAGCACATTGAGCATGGTGGTCTTGCCGCTGCCCGTGCCGCCGGAAATGAGAATATTCATCTTGGCCTTGCCGAGACCCTGCAGCACCTCGGCCATCTCGGCCGTCATGCTGTGGTAAGCGACCAGGTCGGCCAGGCGCAGCGGGTCGACGGAGAAGCGCCGGATCGACATCACAGGGCCGTCGATCGCCAGCGGCGGAATGATGGCGTTGACGCGCGAACCATCTGGCAGGCGCGCATCGACCATGGGGCTCGATTCATCGATGCGCCGCCCCACCCTGGAGACGATCTTGTCGATAATTTTCATCAGGTGAGCATCATCGTCGAAGCTGACGTCAGTCAGTTCCAGGCGACCGGCACGCTCCACATAAACCTGCTTGTGGCCATTGACCAGGATGTCCGACACGCTGGCATCCGACAGCAGCGTTTCGAGCGGCCCGAAGCCCAGCATCTCGTGCTGGATGTCGCGCGTCAGGCTCTTGCGCTCGGCGTCGTTGATGACCACCGCCTCTTCGTCCAGCAGGTGCTCGACCAGGCCGCGCAACTCTTCGCGGATGCGCTCCTGCGACAGGCGCTGCATGCTTTCCAGGTCGACCCGTTCGAGCAGCAGCCCATGGATGCGCCGCTTGAGGTCTCGGTAGCCGTGGTTGTCGATGGCTGCCGTGCGTTGCGGCGCGAGCGCGGCGATCTTGACGCTGCCGAGCCGTTCGCGGATGGACAAGACGGCGATGGGGGAACTAGCCATGAAATGCTCCTGTTCTGGGTTGGGGATCAAGCGCGTCGCAGGACGCGGCCCAGCCAGCCCTGGCGCGCCGTACTGGGCGCGCCGCCGGCCAGGCTGGCGGCGAACTCTTGCAGCGAGCGGGTGATCGGGCTGGCTTTGTCGAGCTGCAAAATCGGCACGCCCTGATTGACCGAGGCAGCGGCTGAAGCATAGTGATTGGGCACGGTGCGGTAGATCGCCGTGCCATAGGCCGCTTCCAGGTCACGCAGGCGAATTTCGCCGCCCTTGTCGTGGCGGTTGACGATGATGTGCACCTTGTCCTTGGCGTATTCGAGCGAACGGAACATGCCCAGTAGTCGCTTGCCATCGCGGATATATGGCAAGGTCGTCTGCAAAACGGGAAAGATCATGTCGGCATGGTCCAGCGCGCGCACGCTGACGGCATCGAGGTTGCGGCCCACGTCGAGCACGATGAAATCGTACTGGCGCCTAGCCTGCTTGATGATGGCGTCGATGTGTTCGGGCGCCACTTCGCTGGCGTGAGCCGGGTCCTCGGGCGCGGCCAGCACGCTGTAGTTGGGCAGGATATGCAGCATGCTCGACCCCAGAAACGAAGGGTCAAGCCGGTGGATGTCGCGCGTGACGTCGGACAAGGTGGCCAGCGGTTTGTTCTCGGAAACAAAAAGCGAGGCGTCGCCAAAATGCAGGTTCATGTCGATCAGGGCAACGCGCTGCTGGCCGTCGGCGGCCAGCGCATAACCGAGGTTACTGGCAATGAAGGTGGCGCCGCTGCCGCCCTTGCAGGAGATGAAGGCCAGCACCTTGCCATTGCCATGCTCGCGCCGTTCCAGCTTTTCCTCGATGCGTTCGAGCGCCGCATACAGGGTGGCCGGCGTGGCAGGAAACGGCAGCACGTCGCGCACGCCTGCGCGCATGGCCTGCAGCAGGAATTCAGGCGGCTGCTGATGGCAAAGCACGATGAAGGCCATGCGCGGATGCAGGTTGCTGAGGCGCTCAATGGCGGCCAGGTCGGCGCCGTCGTTCGATGGACGGTCGAAGATCAGCACGTCAGGCAGGGGCTGCGCCGCCTGCAGCGACTCGAATGTTTCGCCGCCTGCGTTAATCTCGTCGAGCCGGTTGCGGCTACGCAGCAGCCGGCCCAGTTCGGACAGCGTTTTTTCATCCCTGGAATTGATGGCGATTTTCACGATATGCCTTGCTTGTTCTGTGGAGACGATGCCAGGCTCACTGACGCGCCCCGACGCCGATGGTAAAGGCGGCCGCTTGCGGCGCGGGCGCGGCAAAGCTTTTCTGATACGCCGCGTAGGCGGCCTGGGCGGCCTTGCCGTCCATGCCGGCCACAGGGTCGCGGTTCGTGCCCGCCTGCGGCGACAGCACTTGCCGCGCACGCAGCTGCTGGACGCTGTCGCCGAACTGGCGATCCAGGTTCGGGGTGGAAGCGCAGCCGCTGGCGGCCAGGGTGGCCAACAGCACGGGAAGGAAAAGGGAATGCTGCATGATGTGCTCCTAGTGAATGTCCGGGCCAGCCGGTGGTGTCTGCGCTGCTGCTTCCTGCCGTGGCCGTGGCGTGGCGGCGCCTTCCATTTTTCCGTGCAAGAAGAACTCGCCGCGGCTGGGCGCCACATAGGCATCGGTCGGCAGCACGATGTCGCCGTCGAGCGCGCTGTCGAGCGGCTTGACCAGGTGCGGCGTGATGATGAATACCAGCTCGGTGCGGTCGGTCTGGAAATCGCTGCTGCGGAACAGGGCGCCCAGCACCGGAATCTCGCCCAGGAAAGGCAATGCCTTGATATTGGTCGTCACATTGTTCTTGATCAAGCCGCCAACGGCAAAGCTCTGGCCATCGAACAGCTGCACCGTGGTGGTAGTGCGCCGCGTGGTGAAGGCCGGCAGCACCGCATTGGCACCGGCGCCCCCGCCGGTGGTGATGCCGATGCCTTCGCGGTTCAGCTCCGACACTTCCGGCGCCACCTTCAGGTTGATGCGTCCGCCTTCCAGCACGGTAGGCGTGAACTTGACGGCAATGCCGAATTCCTTTTCCTCCAGCGTGATCTTGTTGCTGGTGCTGTCTTGCGCGACCGGAATGAAAATCTTGCCGCCCGCCAGGAAACTGGCTTCCTGGCCACTGATGGCCATGATGTTCGGTTCGGCCAGCACCTTGACCAGGCCGTCGCGCTTTTGCGCATCGAGCGTCAGCCCGTTGCCATTCTTGCCGTTCAAGGCGCCCAGCTGGCTGGGATTGCCGCTGAGCAGGTTCGACAACAGGCCATACGTCCAGTTGCCGCGCGTGCCGCTGATGCCCACGCTGGCGCCCAGCTGGTCAACCAGCGTCTTCGACACTTCGGCGATTTTCACTTCCAGCATGACCTGTTGCGGCGCCGCGATCGACAGCATATTGATGACCTTGACGGTGCCGCCCGTACTGGCGGCGCCGTCGGCCGGAGCGGCAGGTGCGGCTGCTTCTCCGGCGCCGCGCTGCGCATAGGCCTGCGCCATCTCCAGGATCTGGCTGGCCTTGACGCTGTCGCTCACCTGCCCCGACAGCACGATGCTGCCACCAGCCGCACCCACCTTGACGGCGCTCTCGCCAGGGAAGACATAGGCCAGCTGCGCCTGCAAGCCTTCGACATCGATCTCGACTTCAATATCGACGATCACGGGGCGCTGCTGCCGGTCCCACAGGATCAGGTTGGTGCTGCCCGGGGCCAGGCCCCAGACGAACAGCTGGCTGGACGAGCCCAGCATCCTGGCGCCAGCCACCCGCGGATCGTTGACGGCGATCTGCGACACCGGCAAGCTCAGCTTGCGCAAAGTGGACTTGCCCACGGCAATGCGCACGGGCGCGCCCAGGCGGGCGATATCGGCACCCAGCGACATGGCCGGCGCCGCGACTGGCGACATGACGGCCTGCCTGCCTGGCGCCGCAGCGATGGCGCTGCCAGGCCAGGCCAGGCCAGCCGCCGCGCTGCCCAGCATCAGGGCCAGGCGCATGCCCGTACTCGAGGCGTGCTTACGAAATTTGTTCATCGATCATCCTTGCTTGCCTGCTGATTTAAAATTGCTGGACGCTGGTATCCATGCCCTTGATGACGGTGATGCTGTCGCGTGCGGGGGCACGGGACGGGGCCGTCTGGCGCCGCGCCGCGCGCACCGGCGCGGCCGCAGGCGCCAGCGCCTTCAGTTCCAGCAGCGACTCCTTGGTGGCGCCATCCGTATTGACGGGCGCCGGATCGACCTGGTTGCGCAGCACCAGGGACAGGCTGCCCACGCTGCGCGCCAGGTCCAGCTTTTCCACCTGCTCCGGCGTCAGCTCCAGGGTCACGGCATTGACCACCTTTGGCTTGTTGTCATCGCGGCCGGACTCCTGCGCCACTGCCAGCACCAGAATGCGTTCCAGCACGATCTTGGAAATGGCCAGCGGCCCGCCACCCGCCGGTTTGGCGCGGTCATCCTGCGTATGCACGAGAATGTCGACGAAATTGCCCGGCAGGGCGAAGCCGGCCACGCCCACCACGTCATTGACGCGCACGGTCATGGCGCGCTTGCCGGCAGCCACGATGGCCGACAGGCCGCCCGTGGCGCCGGGCGGCGCGAGTTTACTTTCCAGGACAGGCTCGCCCATGCTGACGGCGGTGCGCGTGACGCGCCCGTCCAGCGCGCCGGCCTCGCCAAAGGTCCCGGGCGGCAAGGCGCCTGCCGGCCAGTCCATGCGGCGCAGCATGGCCGGCGTCACCTTCGCGCCCACACCGATATCGACCAGCGCGACCATCACCGTCTGGCTGGCCGGCGCGCCTTGTCCTGACATCCAGCGCGCCGCCGCCAGCACGGCGCCCCCCGCCATCAGCAACGCCAGCAGCAGCACGCTCGCAACGCGGCTATTTCTCATTCTTTATCCTCTCGATGTTTATCTTCGCGATGAAGCATGGTTTTCCGGGCGTACGCGGCCAGATCAGTGCCCGGAGCGTCATGCATGGCCGCCGGCCGCCAGGGCCAGCCAGATGGCGGTACCGGCGGCAATGGCGATCGCGTACGGCAAGTTGCCGCCCGGCGCGGCGGGCGCGCCGACCTGCGGCACCTCGCCTGCTGCGGCGCGCAGCCAGCCTTGCAGCAGCAATTGCCAGACATTGGCGATCGCCTGGCGCAGCGTGCCCTGGCACAGGGCGACGGCCAGCGCCAGCACGCCGCCCGCGAGCAGGCTGCACAGCAAGGCAAACACGACGGAGCGGGGGCCCAGAAACGCCCCCACCATCGCCATCAGCTTGACGTCGCCTGCGCCCAGCGCCTTCATCGCATACATGGGCAGCAGCAAGCCCAGGCCGACGGCCAGGCCACCCAGCGCCAGCCACGGCCCGGCCGGCGCAACCCCGGGCAAGGCCAGGCTGTTGAGCAGCACGCCAAGCAAGGCGCCGGAAAACACCAGCCGGTTGGGGATGCGCCGGCAGCGCACGTCATGCCAGACAGCCGCAGCCAGCAGCCCCCACAAGACTATGGCGGGGCTGAACGTCCAGAAAGAATGAGGGTCCATCGTGTACCTGATGCAAGCCGAGCGCATGACTGCATGCGCATCGTTGGGCGGGAAGTCGACAGGCCGGTGCGCATGGGCAGCCGGCCTGTCGGGGTGCAGCGCGGTGGGCAGGCGCCTTAGGGCTTCTTGCCCTCCAACGTCTGCTGGATTCCCTTAAAGGCGGTATCGAGGCCGGTGGTGAAATAGCCGACGGCCGTTACCAGCGCCGCAGCCACCAGCGCAGCAATCAACGCATATTCGATGGCAGTCACGCCATCTTCTTCGGCGATAAAGTTTTTAATGAAATTCATATTATTCCCTTTCAGGTCAAGTTTTAAACATGATAAAAACTGAAAATACAGTCTGAAAATAAAAACATTATCTTTGTTTTTATTTGCCAATTTCTGATGCATGTATTTTATATAAACAAACGTTAAGTCGAATCAGAGAAAAGTCATTTTGTGCGCAGTACAAAACATCTTAATTTTTTGCTCACAACCAGGACATATGTACTGTTATTCCGCAGGCATGGACTCGGCCAGCCGGTTGCGCGTGGCGTACACATATAATTCCAGGCGGTTGGTGACATCGAGCTTGCTGTAGATCGATGTCAGATGATTACGCAAGGTTTGCTCCGAAATAAAAGCGCGCTGGGCTATCGCGCGGTTCAGCGCGCCATTTCCTTCCACCATCATGGCAACGATCTTGCGCTCCTTCAGCGTCAGCCTGGCGATCCGCTGCTCTTCCGGATCGGGCACCGCTTCCGGCTTGTTCAGCACTCCCAGCATGCTGTCGAGCAGTGCCGGATCCAGGCACAATTCGCCTTGATGCAGGCGGGCGATGGCGTCGACCATTTGTTTGACCGGCGTTTCCTTGCCCACCACCGCACGTGCGCCACTGCGCACGGCGCGCCCGCATTCGGCCTGGTCCTGCGTGCCGCTGAACAGCAATGCGCGCGACACGCCATTGCCCAGCAGCTCCGGCAGATAATCGATGGCGCAGGCGCCGCCACAGCCAAGATCGGCGTCGAGCACGATGACGTCGGGACACAGGGTGCTGGCCAGCAGCAGCGCGCTGTCGATCTCGGTGGAGCTGGCCACCACCTGCATCGCCGGCTGGGCGCCGGCGAGCAACTGCTCCAGGCCCCACAGCCAGGTCTTGTGATCCGACACCAGCATGACGCGTATGACATTTTTTGTTGACATGCTTTACCTCCTTCTTGAAGCCCACTCCCATCGGGGAATGTTGTTGATCCGAATCGGCATGCATTCCTCCTCCGCGCGCGCCTTCTGCTGCCGCGCGCAGGGGAAAGAAGTCATGGGGGCACGAAGGAAGAGGCCTTGGGCCGGCACGCACAAACGCGGTGCGTGACCCAGGCCAGCGGTCGCCGCATGCCGGGCGTGTGCCGATGGATGGGCAGCGCGGCCAGGGTGGGCGCGCCGCGGGCGCGCCATCGCTGCTGGCATCGCTGCTGTTGCTTACATTGCAGCATTTTGTTGCATCACCTTGCAAAACAAGTCCTCGCCTGCACGCAGGACAATCCTGACACCAGGCCTGTTTTCATACCCGCGCATATTACTCCCGGCCCTGCAGGGACAGGGCCGGCACGTTTGAAATAACGCAGTTAATTACGATTATCTTGACCTGTAATAATTTAAATGACGGACACACCCTTGAAAATCGATATAGAATAATCGCCAGTCAAATGGCGCAATGCCAGCCGCCCGACATTCGTCATCGCGGCAATTAACCGGATTACTCCCATGCGTTTAAAACAGGTAGATTCCCACATATTCCGCAAGCAAAGCGGACAGGGCGGCGCCACGCTGGTTGAATTGGCCCTGATAGCACCAGTCTTTCTCATGCTGATAATCGGCATCATCGAATTGAGCATGGCCTATTTTGCCAATATGACCATGCTGCACGCAGTGCGCGAAGGCGCGCGCTATGCCGTCACGGGGGCCAAGGACCTCGACCCCGACAGCGCCAACCAGCAGCGCTACCAGGCCGTGATACAAAAAATACGCGACAGTTCCATGGGCATGTATGACAAGGTCAGCCCCGTGATCGCCGTCAACGGCAGCGATGCGGTCGGCGCCGCCATGTTCGGCCAGGCCGGCGATATCGTCGTCATTTCCGTCGATTGCCGCTGGGCATTTGCCACGCCCATGATCCGTGCCCTGTTCCGCGACGGTCAGGCGCATTTCGTGGTGGCTGCCACCATGCGCAATGAAAGCTTTGGCGGCCTGTGATGCGCGTACCAGCCCCCCGTTTTCCGCGCCGCGCCGCGTGTGGCATCGCCGCCATCGAATTTGCCATCGTGCTGCCTTTGCTGGCCTTGCTGCTGTTCATGGTGGTCGACCTGTCGCGCGCCATCCAGGCCAAGACCATCCTGCTCAATATCAGCCGCGAAGGCGCCAACCTGTCCGCGCGCGCCACGTCCGACCTGAGCGGCTCCAGCCAGGGCATCATGAACGCGCTGGCGGCCACCACCCCGCCGCTGGATATGCCGGCGCGCGGCATGATCTATATCACCAAGATCATGGGCCACGCCGCCGGCCCGAATGGCAACGTGCGCAATATCGTGCTGGAGCAATACCGCTGGAATGCGGGCGCGCAGCGCAGCGCCTACCAGCCGGACAGCCAGGTATGGCAGTGCGCCAGCTGGACTGCGAACGGCGCCTGCGGCAATATCGGCAAGAACGACACGGCGCCAGGCGTGGACCTGATGCAGGGCCAGCTGGCCGATGGCGAACTGATCTATGCAGTGGAGACGTTCTACCATTTCGACATGCTGTTCGGCGCGATCGAAACGCATGCCGGCAAGGCGCCGCTGCTGGGCCCCAACCTGTATTCAATGACGGTATTCTGATGCGCGCACCCCACAAAAAACAGGCAGGACAAGTATTGGTGATGGTGGCGCTGTCGGCCGTCGTGCTGATCGGCTCGGTAGGACTGGCGCTCGATTCCGCGCTGGGCTACCTGGTCAAGGCCAAGCTCAATGCGGCTGTCGACGCCGCCAGCCTGGCGGCGGCGCGCGGCGTGAGCACCGGCGACAGCCGCGACGCGCAGGAAGCCAATGCGCAGCTGTCGGCACAGAAGTTCTTCAACATCAACTACCCCGACAAATTCCTGCTCTCCACGCCCACGCTCGATCCGGTCGGCGTGCAGTTCGACGGCGGCACCGTGACGATCGACGTGGCGGCCAGGGCCTCGCTGCCCGTCTCGCTGATGGGCGTGCTCGGCTTCAAGACGCTGGAAGTGTCGGCGCGCGCGCAAACCGTCCGCAAGGACCTCGACATGGTGCTGGTGATGGATACCTCGGGCTCCCTGGTGCACAATGCCCAGGCAGTGAAGGCGGCGGGCATCGCTTTCCTCGACAAATTCAATGCCAGCGTGGACCGGGTCGGCCTGCTGCATTTTTCCAGCGGCGTGCAGATCGATGTGCCGATCCGCACCGTCGACCGCGGTTTCGACCGGTTTGCCGCGAGCGCCGCCGTCGGCCAATACCATTTCGACGGCGGCACCAATTCGGCCGAAGGCATGTGGCATGCCCGTAACCAGCTGCGCAAGATAGACGCCTCGCGGCGCTCCAGCCTGCGTGTGATCGTGTTTTTTTCCGATGGCTCTCCCGCCGCGTTTTCTTCGCACTTTTTCCCTGCCGACAGCGGCAACTGCCGCAAGGCGGGATCGATCGCGACCTGGACCGACCTGCCCCAGGGCTCGGCCACGGGCGTGGACGGCCTGTACCGGATCGACGCGGCCGGCAACAACAAACTCAGTCCGTTCGAGGACTGCAAGGCCAGCGCCGTGACCAGGCTGCCCGACTGGTACAACGCCAGCCACGACGGCGACACGGCCGGCGAGGCAGCCTTGCACGAATTCCCCATCGTGACCAATGCGCCGCGCGTGGTCACCAGTTCACTGTCGACGCCGCAGCGCGGATGGACCAATGTGCACCGCGCCTCGCGCAACCTGGTCGAAGCGATGGCGGCCAAGGCGCGCCAGGAAGACATCTTCGTCTTTACCCTGGGCATGGGCAGTTCGCTGACCAAGCCCGAGGGCCCGGACAAGGAAAAAGGCGAAGACTTGCTGCGCTGCCTGGCCAATGCGCCCGATGCGAAAGCTTCTTGCCGCAAACCGGCCGAACCCATGGGCCTGTACTGCTACGCGGCCACCGAAAGCGAGCTGAGCCCCTGTTTCACCCGCCTCGCCTCAGCCATTTTGCGCATTTCCAAATAGCGTCTGGTCGCCGGCTAGAAGGCGAAGCAGCTGCAGCCCAAGGTGCCCCAGAAGCCGGGAAAATCGCTGATCGGCACGGCCGACTTGCGCGCCCTGTCGTGGGCATGCGCATGCACGCCGCAGGCGCCCGCGCACTGGTGCGGCAGCATGGTTTGCGCCGGCTTGGCTACCGTCACACGTGCTGCGCGCCAGGCGGTCCAGCCTTGTGACTGTCACCGCGTCGCCAGCGCGCAGATGATCGAGCATTCTGGCTAGCTCAACCCGGTCGCGCCGGGTACCCGTGAGCTTCTCTGAAAAATCCTGGTGCAGCTCGGACCGCTGATTGGTCTGCCCCTAATCCTCGGTACTGAAGCGGAAATAGCCGAGCAGCAAGAGGCCGCTGATCAAGTCCAGAGTGCCGGATCATTCGGATCGCGCATGGTGCCTCAGGTTTTTGTTGCAGATTCCTGCCATTCCGCAACAAACATGCGCGACACTTCGCTCAATAAATTTCCTTTATGCTAACAATGCATGTACAATTGAAAACTCTTCCATATGCGACATATTCTCCAAAATTAAATACTCGCATAACATTAAATTATGATTTTTTATAAAAATAATTTTTCATACAAAATTAAATAATTAAAATAATTAATAGGTATAAGAATAATTTCTCAAACCATTTACTAATAACTTTAAAAATGAAATATAGAAGCGAAATAGATGGCCTACGTGCATTAGCTATAATTCCGGTTATTTTATTCCATGCTGGCTCTCAATTATTTAGCGGAGGCTTCGTTGGCGTAGATATATTTTTCGTTATTAGTGGATATTTGATTACAAAAATTCTACTAACTGATTTACAGGATGAAACATTTTCCATTGTTAAATTCTACGAACGAAGAGCACGCCGTATTCTGCCAGCCCTATTTTTTGTAATTTTTGCCTGCCTCCCTTTTGCTTGGCTTTGGCTTCTGCAAAAAGATATGAAGATTTTTTCAGAAAGTATAACTGCTGTATCAATATTTTCATCAAATATTCTGTTTTGGCGTACGAGCGGTTATTTTTCTACTGCGACAGAACTAATGCCATTAATTCATACATGGAGTTTAGCCGTTGAAGAACAATACTACATGCTGTTCCCTTTATTTCTATTGCTTACTTGGCGTTTAGGAAAAAAATGGATTGTCACATTACTTGCTATCGTCGCCATTATCAGTCTTGCCGCCGCACAGTGGGGGGCGCTGAACAAACCTGAATTCACATTCTTCTTATTGCCAACGCGTGCCTGGGAATTATTTATCGGCTCCTTTATTTCTTTTTACTATACTGAACACAATATTAAAAAGCATCAATATTTGGCAGCAGAGTCTTTCAGTATCTTAGGTTTTATACTAATTTTTTATTCAATCTTTGCATACGACAGTCAAACACCATTCCCAAGTTTATATGCTCTTGCTCCAACACTAGGAGCAGCACTTATAATTATTTTCGCCACACATAAAACACTAGTAGGAAAATTACTTGGCAACAAGTTTTTCGTTATGACCGGGTTAATAAGCTACAGTACATATTTGTGGCATCAACCGTTATTTGCCTTTGCCAGAATAAGAAGCTTGGATGAACCAAGTAAATTATTAATGTTCACACTTTCAATGTTTTCAATAATACTTGGATATCTTACATGGCGTTATATAGAACGTCCATTCCGCAACAAAAATAATTTCAATCGCAGCCAAATATTCAATCTGGCTTTCATATGCAGTGCCGTACTTATTGCCATAGGACTGGCTGGATATTTTAGTAATGGATTTTCTTTTAGATTAGACAAAATAACGAAAAGTTTAGAAAATCCTGAAGGTGGCCGCCTAGATAACTGCGATGAAGAAATAAAAAGAATTAAAGGATCAACTTGCAAAATTGGCAGCGATAATGTTGAGCCAACGATTGCATTGGTTGGTGACTCACATAGCACGAGCATTACATATTACTTTTCTGAATTACTTCGTTCAAAAAACATGTCTGCTATTGTGTACGCTCAGTCTTGGTGTCCACCAATCTTGGATCTAGCTACAGATAATCCATCTAAATATCCAACTTGCAGGGAATATCGCACATCAACATTTTCCGACATTTCAAAAAACACCAACATTAAAACTGTTATTATGTTTGCGGAATGGGCAAATTATACCAAAGGGTACAGATGGGGAGATGATGACATAACTTATTATACTGATAAATTATCCACATATAAAAGTCTTAATGAAAATAATTTAGTTTTTCAACGAGGAATTTTAAGAACTTTTGATTTTCTAAAAAAGAATGAAAAAGAAATAATTTTCATTAACAGCGTACCTGAGTATAATATATCCATACCGATATACGCAGCTAAAAATTATTTTTACAATAAACGCCATGGAATTGATGAGAAATTAGTCACAAATAAAATATACGATTTGCGAAATTTTGAAGTAACTGAAGCATTACGTATCGTCAATGCAGATAAATTTGCAAAAATTATTCAACCAAAATCTATTTTTTGCAAAAATGAACGATGCGATTATATAGGAAATAATAATGATTTATTTTATGTAGATGGAAATCATCTTTTCCAGACAGGTTCAAAATTACTTGTGAACGAAATAATTAAATATATTAAATAAATAAATTATAAATTTCTAGTCAATTTAGCCAAACACAAGTCTGCTTCATGCCCGCTCTGCACTGGGCGGGTATCACTCTTACATAAAAATAATCCAAACACAGCCAGATTTCCCTGATGCCAGATTAGCCGTCGCTCTTACGGTCGAGGAAACTGTCCAAGTCTGCCGTTTAGTACAACATGTGGCAACTGGCGCTGCTCCATTTTGACCGGCAGCGCCCGCCGCTTCAAGGCGGTATTGGAAGGTGGCGTTGGGGGCGGGATAAGCGCTGTGACGGGTGTCCAGCGATTCAGACATAGGAGCGCGCCGAACATGACCAAGGCGCCGGCGAGGTAACCGATCGACATGCTGTTAGTATAGAAAAGAGCGATGACGATGATGGCGCCGAGGTCATCGATGACGGCAAGTGCGGTGAGGGAGATATTGAGCGAAGCTGGTAGGTGGCCCAGGAGCGCGAGAACACACAGCGCAAACGCAATGTCGGTAGCCATTGGAATGCCCATGCCGCCCTGCATGGGTGAACCAACGTTGCGACTAAAGTGCAGCAGCGCAGGTACGCAGATACCGCCCACCACGTGACGCATCACATCTTCAGCGTCGCCCACGGCGAGGAATTTGCCATCGGCGATGGCGACGGCGGACGCCAACGGCTGCATCCTGCCGACCGTGTGGAAACGGCCGTTGAGTAAGATTGTGCTTGCGCCCATGCAGGCTCTCCGGAATCAGGTGCTGGACGATGCATCGACGAATAATCAATGGCCTTCGCTGGCGTTGAACATGGATTCGGCGTAGATCAAACCCAGGCCATAGCCGCCGCCGTGCGCCACGGCCGTCGCCACCGTCTCGTTGTAGGTTTCGCCGCGGGCCCAGTCGCGCTGCAGTTCCAGCAAGTATTGCACGGAGGTCATCGGCTGCGCGCCCGCCTGCAGCATGCGCTGCATCGCCATCGCATGGGCTTCATCGGAGACATCGCCGCTGGCGTCGGCAATCACGTAGACTTCAAAACCCTGCTCCAGCGCCGACAGCGCGGGGCCGACGATGCAGACGGAGGTCCACAGGCCGGCCAGCACGATCTTGCCATTGCCGTAGCCATTCACCTTGTCGGCGATGCGCGCATCTTCCCAGGTATTCATCGTGCTGCGGTCGACCGGCGCCTGTTCCGGGAAGACGGACTGGATTTCATCGAAGATCGGGCCAGAGAACGATTTGGCGGCCACCGTCGTCAAAATCGTCGGCACCTTGAATTCAAACGCCGCCTTGGCCACCAGGGCCGCATTGTTACGCAGCAGGGCCAGGTCGATGGAGCGGGTGGCGAACGCCATCTGCGACTGGTGATCGATCATGATCAGGGTATGATCGTTCGGGGTCAGCAGTTTTTGTGCGGCTTGGGCGGTAGCGATAGGCATGATGTTTTCCTTAGTGAAAATAATTGAATATGAAAAAAAGGATGTCGTTGTATGGTCTTTCTGCTCCTGCCCTTGCTTAATTCGTGTATATCGGGCCAGTGCCATGCAGTATGGACGAGATACTTTGAAAACAAAAACGGAAAGAATGCCAAGCTATATGCAATTTTTTCGATGATTGAAAATAACCGCGGCAGCAAGCTGCACATCAAGGAGAAAACATGGGATTTGAATTCAGGATCACGGCCAGCCTGACGCAGGAACAGCGCCAGCACCTCGCGCAGCTGCCAGAGTTGGCGACGACGGCGCCGCGCGCACCCGGCGCCACCCGGCCCGACACCGAGGCCAGGCTGACGGAGGCCGGCCTGTATATCTGCCAGCACCTGCGCCCGGACCCGTGGCACGGCCTGGCCGCCGTGCGCACCTGGCTCGATGCGCAGGGCGTGGACTACGCCGTCGCGGAGATCGACGACTGAATAATCCCTACAGGAAGCCTTCGAGCATGACGCGCAGCGTGCGGTAGCTGCCCGTATCGACCGTGCGCAGCAGGCTGCCGGCGCCATCCGCATACTGGCTGCGCGCGCGGTCAAGCTGCCGCAGCAGATTGGCGCCCGACAGCCGCAGTCGCAGCCGGTCGCTGAACTTCCACAACGCGTACAGGTCCAGTTCGCGCCGGGAGCCCTGCCAGGCCAGCAGCTGGTTTGACTCGCGCGACAGTCCACCGCCCTGGTAATGCAGATTGCCGCCCAGGGTCAACGGCTTGCTGACCAGCCGGTAATCGGCGCCCAGGTTGGCGCTCCATGGCAACTGGCCATCGAGGCGGTTACCCGGACCGGCGACGGCGTCCAGCGTCGACCAGTTGCGCGCCACGTTCGCCCGCAGGTCCAGCGCCGGGGCACCCGCCAACAGCGCCGTCAACGGCAGCTTCGCTTCCAGTTCGATGCCGCGCACCTGCGCCCTGCCATGGTTGACGGGCGTGGCCACCCAGCGCCCGTTGTCCTGATACAGCCGGTCCAGCATCACGTGGTTGATGCGCCGCAGCGAGGCGCTGGCGCCCAGCATGGCGCCCTCCACAGGATAGTATTCGTAGGCCGCATCGAGGCCCCACGCCAGTTCCGGGCGCAGCGCCGGGTTGCCCTGGTTATCGGGATTCGCGGGGCTATTGCCGTTGTCGTTGAGGTAGGGGCGCGGGATCAGCTGGAAAATCTGCGGCGCCTTGTAGGTGCGCGTGACGGCCAGGCGCAGCTGATCCTTGCCGGCCAGCTTCCACAGGCTTTGCAGCACGGGACTCCACACTTGCGCGCGCACGTCGACTGGGTGCGCGCCACCGGTAGCGCTGGCCGTGCGCCAGGTTTCCCAGCGCAGCCCCAGATACAGCGACCAGCGCGCGGAGATATCCCATTCATCCTGCGCAAACAGGGCCAGGCGCCGCACCGTGGCCGCATAGTCTTCCTCCGGCAGCACGGGCGGCCCGCCCGGCGAGAGCTGATGCTCGCGGCGAAACTCCGCGCGCCGCCGGTGCCCCGCATCCCAGCCCACCGCCAGTGCATGCGCCTCTCCCAGCGTGCGGCGGTAGGTGCCGCTGGTCTGCACGCCCAGCTCGTCCACGCCCGCATCGACCCGGCGCACATTCGCCGCTCCGGGCGCGGCGCCGACGCCCTGGAACAGATAATCGCTGCCGCGCTGGTTGACATCGAGGCCCAGTTTCATATCGAGGCTGGCCCCTTGCCCGAACTTGCGCAGCCAGTGCAGATCGCTGCGCACGCTGCTGCTATCCTGCCTGAAGGTGGCGTCATTTTCCGGATAGTCGGTATGGCCGCCCAGGTAAGCCGTTTCCACGACTTGGCGGCGGCTGGCCAGGCGGCGCAAGCTGACCAGGCTTTGCCAGGCCAGGCTGCCTTCGCCCGCCAGCGCCCATTGCAGGCGCGGCGCCAGTTCGAGCGTATCGCTGGTCACGCGCTCGGTCAGTGGCATATGGCGCACCACCGTGGGCCGGCCGTCCGCATCGTATGCGCGGTTCCATTCATCGAGCAAGCCCCGGCGCCCCGTGTGACCGAGCGTGCCGGCCAGCGCGTAAGACAGGCGGCCGTCCTTGTCCGCCCACTGCACGGTGGCGCTGCCGGCGGGCATGCCATGGCTGCCGGACGCTCCCAGCTTGAAGGTGCGCTCGCGCCGCTTGCCCGATTTTTTCAGCACGATATTGATGGAACCGGCGATCGCCTGGGCGGAAAATTGCGCCGTGGCGGCGCGCATGATTTCCACGCGCTCGACCAGTTCCGGGTCCAGGGAGTCGAGCGAAAAATCGGGCGGCACGGGCACGCCGTCGAGCATGACCAGGGTATAACCCTGGCCCAGCCCGCGCAGCTGGATTTGCCCTCCCTGCCCCGTGCCGGCTGGCGCGCCGATGGAAATGCCGGGCAGGCGCTTCAGGGCATCGGCCAGGACGCGGTCGCCCTGGCGTATCAATTCCTCGTGGCCGACAACGATGGCGGCGACGGTGTCGTTGCGGCGCTGCTCGACTTTGCCGGCGCTGACCATCACGGAAGGAAGAACGTCCTCGGCATGGACGTGCGCCGTCAACGGCAGCGCAAGGCTGCACAATACAATACTCAATCGCATGGGGAATCCTGAAAGGTCTGTGGTGGTGTCGGCTTGTTTGTTCGTTCGTGCGCTCGCGCGCTCACCCGACCCGCGGCCAGGTAAACTAACGGCCGAACTGCTCCTTGCGCAGGCGCAGGGCGCGCGTGGTGGCGTTGGCATCGAGGTCGGCCAGCCACTGTTGTGGATCCTGCAAGCGCCCGTCCCGGCTGACCTGGAAATGCAAATGTGGCCCCGTCGCCAAGCCGGTCGCGCCCACCGTGCCGATGGCCTGCCCCGCCGTGACGGCCATGCCGGTCGTGAGCGTGACCCGATCGAGATGGGCATACAGCGACTCGACGCCAGCGCCGTGGTCGATGCGGACGGCCTTGCCAAGGCGCGCATCTTCGCTGACGCTGGCGATGCCGTCGGCCGCCGCATGCACGGGCGTGCCGCGCCTGGCGCCCAGATCGATGCCGCTATGGCCTTGTGGCGTCATCTGGCGCACCACGCCAAAGAAGCCGGTCACACGCATACTGTCCAGGGGATTGCGCCAGATAGCTGGCGCCGTCGCTGGCGCAGTGTGCTTGGCTGCCGGCGTGGCTGCCACCGCCCAGGCCAGCGCCGGCTGCAGCGCCAGGCTGGCCGCGCCGATAGCGCACAGCAGCAGCACCGTCAGCACCCGCAAGGCCGGAGGCAAACGATCCTGCCCGCCACGCATGCGCAGCAGGCGCTCGGCCATGCTGCCGCCACCAAAAGCCAGCCCCGGCAGCGGCTGGAGCTGCAGGCCCAGCTGCCTGACCAGCGCCGCCGCATATTGCTGGCGCTGGCGTGCAGGGCGGCCAGCCAGTACCTGGCGGTCGCAACCGAGCTCTTGCGCCCAAGCCAGCTGGCCGGCCAGCCAGCGCGCGGCCGGATTGAACCACATCAGCGCCTGCAGCAGGTTAGCCAGCAGCAGGAGCAAGGGGTCGCGCCGGCGCGCGTGGGTCAGCTCATGGGCGATCACCAGCTGCCGCTGTTCCGGCGTAAATTGCGCCAGGTGCGCCGGCAACAGCAAACGCGGCCGCCACACGCCCACCAGCATCGGCGAGATCGGCGCGTCCACTTCCAGCACCTCCATGCCATGCAGGCGGCGGCGCCGCGCCAGTTGCAGCAAGGTGCGCAACATGGCGTGGCCACGCTGCCAGCGCCAGGCTGCGCAAGCGACGCCCAGCAGATAGATCAGGCCCCAGGCGGATGGCAACAGGGCCAGCCAGGAAGCGGCGGATGACAACCCGGTAGCTGGCGCAACCATGGCCATCGGCACGTCGGGCGCCGCGCTGGCCAGGTAAACGGGCACGCTCAATTCGGGCACCACGCTCAGCTGGCGCGTGTCAGGCAGCAGCGGCAACACAAACACGGCGGCCAGCACCAACTGGGCGCCCAGCCACACGCTGCGCTGCGCCGCCAGCGCGGGCCAGCGCCGTTGCGCCAGGCGCAGCATTGCCCACAGCAGCGGGCCGGTCACGAGACAGGCGGCGCTGGCCTGCAACAGCGTGAGAGAAAACAACAGCATCGCTTATTCCTTTCCCTCGAGCGGCCAGTCCTGCAGCAGCTGCTCCAGCGCCGCCAGTTCCTGCTGGTCCACCAGTTTGCTGCCCGTAAACATACTGACCGGCAAGGGACTGTCGATTTCCATCACGCGCCGGCCAAAATCGTGGGCAAACGCGGCCAGAGTGGCTACCTTGTCCACGTTCGCCTCATACACAAGCACGCCATGCACGCTGCGCTGCAACAGCATGCCCTTGTCCAGCATGCGCTCGACCGTCTTGCGCGTGGACGAAAACGACCATCCCAGCTCGTCTTCCACCCTGGCATGCAATTCACGCGCGGACAGCGGGTGGTCTTTCCACAAGGCTTTCAGTAACGACAGTTCGGTGACAGAGGGCGTGCTCATGGTGATTCCTTTTAGTGACTGTTGACACAATTATGCGACAATAGTCACACGCACGCAAGCACTACTTGCGACAGCTGTCGCACGCACTACATCATTAAAATTCTTCCCAATCATCTTCCCCCGAGTGCTGTTTGCCGGCCGGAACTTGCGGCGCATGGCGCACCACCGGCTTGCCGTTCAGGCGGGCGGGAGCGCGCGCTACCTTGAGCGGCACTGGACGGCGCGCGGCGGGCCTGGACGCCAGCGCCGGAATGGCGTCCACCTGCGCGGTCCTGAACACGCTCACCGCGTCAGCCAGCCGGGCGGCCTGCTCCTGCATGGATTCCGCCGCTGCGGCAGCCTCTTCCACCAGCGCAGCGTTTTGCTGGGTCACCTGGTCCATTTCGCTGATGGCCTGGTTGACTTGCTCGATGCCGGCCCGCTGCTCGTCGCTGGCGGCCGAGATATGCCCGACGATGCTGCTGACCTTGTGCACGCTGTCGACGATCTCGCGCATCGTGTGGCCCGCCTCGTCGACCAGGCGCGCGCCGCTCTCCACCTGCGCCACCGAGTCATTGATGAGGGCCTTGATTTCCCTGGCGGCACCGGCCGAACGTTGTGCCAGGTTGCGCACCTCGGTGGCGACGACGGCAAAGCCGCGCCCCTGCTCGCCCGCCCGAGCCGCTTCCACGGCCGCGTTCAGGGCCAGGATATTCGTCTGGAAGGCGATGCCGTCGATGACGCCGATGATGTCGACGATCTTGCGCGACGAGTCGTTGATCGAACCCATGGTGTCCACCACTTGCGCCACCACGCTGCCGCCCTTGCCGGCCACGGCGGAGGCCGACGCCGCCAGGCCGTTGGCCTCGCTGGCATTCTGCGCGTTCTGCTGTACCGTGCTGGTCAGTTCCTCCATCGACGACGCCGTCTCTTCCAGCGAACTGGCCTGCTGTTCCGTGCGCGCCGACAGGTCGCTATTGCCCGAGGCAATCTGGCGCGAGGCCGTGGCGATGGCTTGCGTGCCGCCACGCACTTCGGTGACGATGCGCAGCAGGCTGGCCGTCATGTCTTTCAATGCCTGCAGCAACTCGCCCGTCTCATCCTTCGAGCGCACGTCCACCTGCACCGTCAAGTCGCCCTGCGCCACCTGCCTGGCCACCTCGATCGCCGAGCGCAACGGCACGCTGATGTTACGCGCCAGCCACCAGGCGATCAGGGCGGCCAGAATCAGCGCCACCACGCCGCCGCCCAGCAACGTCCAATGCGTGCGTGCCTGCAAGGCCGCCGCCGCTTCCGAGCGCTGGGCCAGCAGCGCCGTTTCCGCCTGGCCAATCTCGCCCAGCAGTGTCCGCATGGCATCCATGCCCTGCTTGCCCCTGCCCTCCTTCACCAGCGCCAGCACGGGCTCGATGGCCGCCGTGCCCTGTTCCACGGCGCGCCGCATGGCGATCACGGGATCAAGCGTGCCGGCCAGCCAGGCTTGCTTGGCAGCATCGAGCTTCGCCAGGCGCTCCTGTTGGGCAGGGTTATCGCTGGTCATGGCGCGCGCCTTGGCCAGGTGCGTGCCAAACCCGGCCTGCCCCGCCTTGTACGGCTCCAGCGACGCCTCCGCGCCGGTGATCACGTAGCCACGCTGGCCTGTTTCCATGTTGATCAGGCTTTCCAGCATCGCGCTGTTTTCAGCGAGCACCTGGTACGTGTGGGTATTGATGGCATTGGCGTCGGCCAGGCGCGAAACATTCAGTGTGGCGACGGTGACCAAGGCGGTCAGCAACAGGACGATGGTGCCGAAACCGCCATACAGGCGGGTGGCGATGCGAAGATCGGCGATACGCATGATATTCCTCCAGGAATGAACACTCCGGCGCCACGGTGAGTCCCGCGCATGGAGTGTTACAAGCAATCATAGGGAGTAATGACAATAGGCAGCGCGCCCTTGCCTCACTTTTCTTTACTTGCGGCCTTGCAAACCTGAAACAAAACAGGCGCGTTTTTGCCATGCTGTTATACTTCGCGTGTGCGGCACATATGACCAGTCCCCTTGCCGCTGTCTTTCGACCCCTAATCTGATTGCCTGCGACTGGCGCCCCCCGATGGCGACAGGCCGATCTCACAATAAAGTTACCATGTCCTTTTCCTCCCTCGGATTGTCCGACGCTATCGTACGTGCCGTTACCGAACACGGCTACACCGTGCCGACCCCCATTCAGACGCAGGCGATTCCCGCCGTGCTGGCTGGCGGCGACTTGCTGGCCGGCGCACAAACCGGTACCGGCAAGACGGCCGGCTTTACCCTGCCCTTGCTGCACCGCCTGTCGACTGACGCGAATGGCGCGGCCATCACCAGCAACACGTCCACGCGCCCGATCCGCGCCCTGATCCTGGCACCAACGCGCGAACTCGCCGCGCAGGTCGAGGAAAGCGTGCGCACCTACGGCAAGTACACCAAGCTGAACTCCACCGTGATCTTCGGCGGCGTCGGCATCAACCCGCAAATCAAACAGCTGAAACACGGCGTCGACGTGCTCGTCGCCACACCGGGCCGCTTGCTGGACCACATGGGCCAGGGCACGGTTGATTTGTCGAAAGTGGAAATCCTGATCCTCGACGAAGCCGACCGCATGCTCGACATGGGTTTCATCCGCGACATCAAGAAAGTGCTGGCCGTGCTGCCGCCGAAGCGCCAGAACCTGCTGTTCTCGGCCACGTTCTCGGAAGAGATCAAGGCCCTGGCCGACGGCTTGCTGAACAAGCCGGCCATGATCGAAGTGGCGCGCCGCAATTCGACCGTGGAAGTCATCCAGCAAAAAATCCATCCGGTCGACCGCGACAAGAAGCACCCGATGCTGTCCTACCTGATCAAGTCGAACAACTGGACGCAAGTACTGGTGTTTACGCGCACCAAGCATGGCGCCAATAAACTGGTCGAGCAACTGGGCGCGGACGGCATCGGCGCCCTGGCCATCCACGGCAACAAGAGCCAGTCGGCGCGCACGCGCGCGCTGTCCGAGTTCAAGGATGGCACGCTGCAAGTGCTGGTTGCCACCGACATCGCCGCGCGCGGTATCGATATCGACCAGTTGCCGCACGTCGTCAACTACGACTTGCCGAACATTCCGGAAGACTATGTGCACCGTATCGGCCGCACGGGCCGTGCCGGCGCCAAGGGCGAAGCCGTATCACTGGTCTGCGTGGATGAGCACGAAATGTTGAAAGACATCGAAAAGCTGATCAAGCAAACCCTGCCACGCGAAGTCATCGAAGGCTTCGAGCCAGACCTGAACGCCCGCGCCCAGCCTGTGCAATTGCGCAGCGGCACCGGCGGCCACCGCAACAACAGCCGCGCGCCAGCGGGCGCCGTGGTGCGCGTGAAAACCGGCGGCAGCGGCGCCAAGCCACGCAGCGCCGGCCCGGCGGGCGGCGGTGGCGGTGGCAACCGTTCGGGCAATGCGCCGCGTTCGGCAGCCAACCACAGATCTGGCGGCCGTGGTCGCTAATACACGCTGGTAAGCACGTATTGCAGCAATAAAAACCGTTCCAGGACTTGCTTCTGGAACGGTTTTTTTTATGCATGCCACCATTTGCCGATTTGGGCTAGGATAGCGTCCATCGTCCTCCACTGCGTGCTGCCATGCCGAACTTCGCTGCCAACCTCAGCATGATGTTTACCGAACTGCCTTTCCTGGACCGCTTTGCCGCCGCCAGGGAGGCAGGCTTCGATGCCGTCGAATTCCTGTTTCCCTATGCCGTCGAGGCGCAGCAGATCGCCATGCGGCTGGAACGCCACCATCTGCAACTGGCCGTGTTCAACTTCCCGCCCGGCGACTGGGAAAACGGCGAACGGGGCATCGCCTGCGATCCGCGCCGTGGCGAGGAATTTCGCAGCAACGTGCAATTGGCGCTCAACTACGCGCTGGCGCTCGGCGCGAAACAGCTGCACTGCATGGCCGGCATCGTGCCGCCCGGCATGAGCCTGGAGCGGGCGCGGCAAAGCCTGATCGGCAACCTGCAATATGCGGCCGACGCCTGCCGTCCGCATGGCATCAACGTGCTGATCGAGCCGATCAACCACTACGACATGCCCGCTTACTTTCTGAACCATAGCCAGCAGGCGGCCGACATCATCGCCGACTGCCAGCGCAGCAATATCTTCCTGCAGTACGACATTTATCACATGCAACGCATGGAGGGCGAACTGAGCAACACCATCCGCGCCCTGCTGCCCCTGATCCGCCACATCCAGATCGCCGACACGCCGGGCCGCCACGAACCGGGCACGGGCGAGATCAATTACCGCCATATATTTAAACTGCTGGACCAGGTCGACTACGCAGGCTGGGTCGGCTGCGAATACCGTCCCGTCAGCGACACCGTGGCCGGACTGGGCTGGCGCGAGCAATTGACTGACATCACGGGCGCTTGATCGCAGCGCGCTTGCGCCCGCACAAGGCGGGCGGCGCAGACCGGCACCACAATACCTTTCCATACAGTATTTCCTGTCGAGAGGTGACGTGTCCGCCCTGCCCACCTGCTATCGCCGCGCCCTTGGCCTGCACCTGAGCCTCTTCCTGGCTGCCGTGCTGTGCGGCTGCGCCACCGCGCGCCCCGAGCTGGCGCAAGTGCGCGCCCTGGCCGCCGGCACCGATGCTGTGAACGCCTTCAGCGAACTGTCGCAGCGTCACGTGGACACTTACCAGCGCGCCCGGCCCTATCTGTCGCCCGCCGAAGACGCGCGCGAACGCCTGCTCGATGCGCAGCGCCGCGCCGCGCAGGCCGATGTCGCGCGCCTGGCGCAAGCCGTGCGCCTGTACCTGCAGGCGCTGGGCCGGCTGGCACAAGCCGATGCGTATGACGTGCAGCCCGAACTGGCCAGCGCTGGCGCTGCCATCCGCGCGTGGCCGGGCAGCGGCATCGATGACCGCCATGTCAGCGCCTACACCCTGTTGCTGCAGCAACTCTCGCGCCTGGGCGGCGCGGCCAGCCAGCAGGCGCACCTGGCGCAAGTACTGCACGAGGGCGACGCGCCGCTACAAGCCCTGCTGGCCGCGCTCGACAGCTTGCTGGTGCTGTACGACAAGAGCGGCGATAACGAGCGCGACATGGTGCTCGGCTTGCTCGACGTGGAAATCGCCTATGCCGACGCGCCGCAGCAACGCCTGCTGGCCGTGCTGGCGAAAAACATGCAACAAAGCAAAACCGAGGAATACCGCCTGCTTGGTCTGCGCCATACCCTGGCGCGCCGGCAACTGGCGGCACTGGCGCGCGAACACGCCCGCCTCGCTGCCACCCTCACCACCACGGAGGCAAGATGGACGGATCAGTAGGCAGGAGCAACAGCAGCGAACGCCGCGAAGCGGCTCTCAGCAGCGCCATGCGCGTCGAGCAACTGGCTGACAGCCTGTCGCAGGCGGCCGTCACCCTGCACGGCGCCGTCATGCGCGCCATCCGCAAGCGCGCCAGCCAGGGCGCCAACGGCATCAGCCACAGCCAGGCGCAAGCCGTCTTCGCCCTGGAAGTGGCCTTGCGCCAGCAAGCCAACCAGCTGTATGCCGATGCGGCCGGGCACACGGTGGACGGCCTGGAAACGGCGCAGCGCCAGCTCAGCGGCCTGCTCGACACGGTGCGCCTGCGCATCGCCCGCAACGACGACGTGCGGCACTGGATCAGTCTGGCGACGAGCTTGTTGCACCTGGGCAGCGCCGTCCTGGCAGGCAATCCCGAGCGCATCCTCAGCACCCTGGGCAAGGTGCGTGAGCGGCTGCAAGAGATGGCGCCGGACTGATTGAATTTGGCCGACGAGCGCCTATACTGGGACGTCCCCACCTGGCAATCGTGCCTGCGGGGCGATGACCAGAGGAGGCCAATATGCGTATCGAACCGTATTTGCAATTCGATGGAAATTGCGCGCAAGCGCTGGAATACTACCGCCAGCACCTGCATGGCACAGACCTGTGCCTGATGCCGTACCGGGGCTCGCCAGGCCAGGAGCAAGTCAAGGAAGACTGGTACGACAAGATCATGCATGGCTCCGTGCAACTGGGGGCCACCATGCTGATGGGCTCGGACGGCGGCTGCACCGAGGATGGCGCCAAGGGCATGAGTGGCTGCTCGGTCTGCCTAAGCCTCGACACGCCAGAGGAAGCGCAACGGGCTTTCGACGCGCTGGCGCGCGATGGCGACATCCAGATGCCTTTGCAAGAAACGTTCTGGGCCAAGCGCTTCGGCATGCTGAAAGACCAGTTCGGCGTGGCCTGGATGGTCAACTGCCTGAAAGAGCCAGCATAGAACGGCCGCTGCCAGCCTGCGCCGCGTCAAACGCGGCGCAGGTAATAGCGCAAGCAGAGCCGCCAATCTTGGACTACCATAATGGAAGTAAGCTCTACCGGGTGACAACCATGAATGGATTGCCGCAAGACCAGCTGCAGCGCTTGCGCGGCGTGCTGGAGCAACGCAAGCTGGCGTTGCTGGAACAGATCGAGAATGAAGCGGCCGAAGCGGATGCGCGCGCCTCGCTGCTCAATGAAATCGAAGCCTCGCCGGCTGACAACGCCAGCGTGCGCACCTTGAACGCCCTCGTCAGCGAAGCGGCCGAGCACAACCTGGTGCAACTGGCCGTCATCAAGCACGCGCTGGCCAAGTTTGCCGATGGCAGCTATGGCCTGTGCGACAACTGCGGCGAAGCCATCGGCCTGTCGCGCCTGAACGCACGCCCGGAAGCGCGCCTGTGCATCGATTGCCAGACGCGGCTGGAAAAAGCCCAGCGCCCGGCACCATGACTGCGCAACGACAAAGGGCAAGGCATCGCTGCCCTGCCCCCTGTTTTCAGCTACTGCCATCGGCCCACCTGCCAGCCTCTGTGTGCCGGCTGGGTGGACGGGTCTCCTCTACTGCCATTGCCCTACTGCAAGCTCTACGCTTGCTTAACTCATGTGCTGCCCGCCATTGATGGCGATATTCGCGCCCGTGACGAACGCCGCTTCGTCGGACGCCAGGTAAGCCACCAGGGCAGCGACCTCCTCTGGCTCGCCCAGGCGGCCCAGGGGAATCTGCGGCAGGATCTTCGTTTCCAGGATATCGGCCGGCACGGCTGTCACCATCTGCGTGCGCAGGTAACCGGGCGAGACGGTGTTGACGGTGATGCCGTGGCGCGCCACTTCCAGCGCCAGCGCCTTGCTGAAACCATGCACGCCCGCCTTGGCGGCTGCGTAGTTGCACTGGCCAAACGCACCCTTCTGGCCATTCACGGACGAGATGTTGATGATGCGGCCCCATTTTTTTTCCAGCATGGGTTCCAGCACCTGCTTGCTCATGTTGAACAGACTGTCGAGATTGGTGCGCATGACCTCGGCCCAGTGCGGCAATTCCATCTTGCGCATGCTCTGGTCGCGCGTGATGCCAGCGTTGTTGACCAGCACATCGATGCGGCCGAACTGCGCCAGCACGCGTGCCACGGCTTCGCTGCAGGCGTTGAAATCACCCACGTCGATGGCCAGCGGATGAAAATAATACTGCTGTGCCTGCTGCTCGTCGAGCCAGCGTCCCACGCGGGCGTTGCCCGGCGTGTGCGCCGCCACGACGGCAAAGCCCGCCGCATGCAGGCGCCGGCACAAGGCCGTGCCCAGGCCACCCATGCCCCCCGTGACCAGCGCTACCTTTTGTTCCTTCATTGCTGTCTCTCCCCGCTTGTTATGGTTGTTCTGCGTGGGATCAAGTGTAGGAGCAGTTTTTATCACCAGCTTTGCGCCAGATCAAGTGCTCAGCCTGATGCAGTCGTGCGCGGCCGACACCTAGGACTGTGCCAGAATGGCCCATACCGCACAGCGAGAGGACAGGCCATGACATATAAAACCGTATTGCTCCACATCGACGACAGCGCCGGGCGCGCCGCCCGCATCGACGCGGCCGCCAGCATCGCCCAGGCTTGCGGCGGCCACCTGACGGGCGTGGCGCTGACGGGCGTGTCGCGCCTGCTGTACCAGAACCAGCCCGACCTCGATGCCGACCCGAACCTGAGCTTGCACCTCAATTTCCTGCGGGAACGGGCGACGCGTGCTCTCGACGGTTTCGAGGCGCAAGTGCGCGCGGCCGGCGTCGCCTCGTTCGAACAGCGCGTGCTCGACGACGAGGCGGCGGGCGGCATCAGCCTGCTGGCCCGCTATGCGGACCTGGTGGTGATCAGCCAATACAATGCCAAGGATAAATCGCCATCCGTGATGCGCGACTTTCCCGCCTACGTGCTGCTGCATTCGGGCCGCCCCGTGCTGATCGTGCCGTATGCGCCGTCGCTGCCCCTGCTGGCGCCGCCGGCCGCCGCGCGCAATGTGCTCATCTCCTGGAACGCCAGCAAGGAAGCGAGCCGCGCCGTGACCGCCGCCCTGCCCCTGCTGCAGCGCGCCGGGCAAGTCCACGTGGCCATCTTCGATGCCCAGGTGCATGCCGCCGAGCACGGCGATCAGCCGGGCGCCGAACTGACGCACTACCTGGCGCGCCACGGCGTGGAAGCGCGGCTGCATTTGCTCGATGGCGGTGGCGTGCGGCGCGGCGATATCGGCGAAGCGCTGCTGTCAAGGGCCGCCGACCTGTCGGCCGATTTGCTGGTGATGGGAGCGTATGGTCATTCGCGCCTGCGCGAAACCATCCTGGGCGGCGTCACGCGCACGATTTTGCAGAGCATGACGATCCCCGTGCTGATGGCGCACTAGAGCCTGTTGAAAGCGGCAGGCTAAGCGCCCTGCCAGGGCTGGCTGCGGATCTTCGCCACCTGGCGCTGCGCCAGCCACTGCCACAGCTGCAGCGCCTCGCCCTGCGGCAGGGCCGACATGTGACGCGGACTGGCCAGGGCGATTTCGCAATCGCGGTCCGACCATTCTTCGAAAGTGACTTCGCCTCCGCTAGCGACCTCGACCTGATACATCAAGCCATCGTCGTAGCCAAAACGCAACAAGACGGCGGCCGGGCTGCCGTCCGGCGTGACAGCACCGCCGCGGTAGACTTCGGCCAGCGCATCGGCCAGCTGCGCCGGCGAGGGCGCGCAGATGTCGCGCCCGTCGGCCCGTGTCAGAATGAACCATGCCTGTGTCATGACGCGCCCTCCTATTCATACTCGTTAGCATGCGAGGCAAGTACTACAGGCAGTCACCCTGGTCCAGTGTCACTTCGGGCGCATGGAAACTATCCCTGTCGGCATTGTT
The DNA here is from genome assembly GCF_051380715.1 of Janthinobacterium kochi. Lineage (NCBI taxonomy): Bacteria > Pseudomonadati > Pseudomonadota > Betaproteobacteria > Burkholderiales > Oxalobacteraceae > Janthinobacterium > Janthinobacterium kochi. The sequence goes on along the minus strand of NZ_JBNYXO010000005.1, from coordinate 90,610 downwards.
TACCAATAATTACGAATACTGACAAGTATCATACCTAAATTCCGTGCGGCGCGGCATTTATGCATCTTGCACGGCGGGTGCGCCGATTCACGCCACCAGCACAGGAATGCTGAGCGGATCGAAGTCGTGCCAGTCGCCATTGGCAATCGTGCCTTCCGCTTCCTCGATATGCTCGGCGCCCAGCCGGTGCAGCGCCTCGAGTGCCCGTTCGCGCTCGTCGAGGCCGCCCAGCGCGACGGCGATCAGCATGCCAGGATGCCGGGGCTGGCGACGGTTTTCGCCGTTGTTTTCAGCATGCTTTTCAGGTTCGCCCGCCTCCTTCATCTTGTTAAAACTGTAGAGCGAACCCACGTGGGCGCCCACCAGCGCCCCCACTACCGGACCCAGCGGCCCTGTCGCCAGGGTGGCGGCGGCGCCGATGCCGGCGCCCACCACCGCCCCCACGGCGACGCCTTCCACCACGCCTTCCGGCGTCTCCTTGGCGCCAGGCGACATGTCGCGGTCGCCACCGAGCGCGTGTAAGTCATGCTGGCCCGGCTGGCTGACAAAGAAGGCGCTGATACGGCTGTCGGGAAAGCCCGCCTGGTTCAGGGCGGCGCGCGCAGCGTCGATCTGTTCCTGCAACTGAAAATGACCTGCGATGATGCGTGACATGATACGGCCCTCCTGGTCGGCTGCGGGCGCACCATGCGCCACCAGGATAGCGTGCGCCGGACAGCGCCAGCATACCGTTCGCTTACGCACATAGCCGCTCAATCATGTCTGCTGGGCAGGAAGAAATACGCCCAGAAAATCACCATCAGCAGAGATATGAAAAATTCATCTAAGGCGTCAGCGCCTGTGCGGTACCGCCGAGGCGGAGGATCGCCGCTTTTGCCCCCACGGCGCCCGGATAGCGGGGATCGAGCTGCAGTGCCTGGCGGTAGGCCGCCACCGCCTGCGGGCGCATGCCTTGCTCCACATAAAACTCGGCCAGGCTATCCTGCAAATTCGCGTCCTGCGGATGAAGGCTGACGGCCGCCTGCAGCACGGTCAAGCCTTGCGCCACGCCACCGCTGCCTTTCAGGCGGTAGGCTTCCTGGTTCAGCGCCGCCGGACTGGCCGCGCCCAGGGGGTCGCGGGCCAGCGCCAGGCGCAGGGCGGCCAGGGCCGCTTCCCCCTTGCCGGCGCGCAGCAAGGTCAAACCTTGCAGCGCATACGCGCGGTCGCTGAGCGGATACAGTGCCACGGCCAGGCGACTGGCTGCCAGCGCCTCCTCCGACTCGCCGCGCCCGCCCGACGCTTGCGCCAATTCAAGCAGTTCCGGCACGAAATCGGGATAGGCGCGCTGGCCGCGGAAGGCCGCGCGCAGCTGGCCATCGAGTGCGGCGATGGATACATAGGCGGAGGCGGCCGGCCAGGCGATGGCGGCCGTGCGGTCCCAGCTGGCCGCCAGGGTCACGATGGCTTGCTCGAAAGCGGGATCGAAGCGGAGCAAGGTGCCGGCCGCCGCGCCGTGCGACAACAGGACATAGTCGCGCGCAAACGCCAGCGCGCCGCCACGCGAATAGGTGTCCAGGTCGATACCCGACTGGCGCAGCGCCTCGGCCATACTGGCGCCAGCGGCCAGGAAGACTCTTCCGCCTGCGGGATGGCGGGCCGCCTCGATGTAGGCGCGCGCCGCCTTGGGGTCGGGCGCCAGCGCCTGGCGGTTGATTTGCAGGAATGCCTCGCGCGTGGCTGCTGCATCGGCATACGGCTGGCGCGTGCGCTCGGCGTACGCCCTGCCCTCCTCGAACAAGCCTTGCGCCACCTGGTAATCGCGCTGCGCGCCCGCATCGGCGATATACGTTTTCAGCTGCCACGGCTCGCCCGTGACCACCTCGAACAGGCGCTGCACGAAGGCCTCGGGATTGATGCGCTCGAGATTGGAGGCGACGGCAATGGTGAGCTTGCGCGAGGGAAAGCTGTACAGATAAGTGACGGTTTCCGGCTGCTGGCCGCTGTGGGCAATGGCGTAGCGCCCGCCCGTCGGGAAGATTTCCCAGCCCATGCCGTAGTGCGTCAAGCGGCCCGCGCGCGTGGCCATCGGCTGCACCATGGCAGCCACGCTGGCCGCCGACAAGATCTTGCCGTCGTGGACGCCCCTGCCGAAAGCGAGCATGTCGGGCACGCTGGAGCGCGTGCCGCCGGCCGAAAAGCGGCTGCTGATGTCGACGAATTCCGAATTCTTCCATTCCTTGCCGGCCAGCCGGTAGCCACGCACACGGTGGGCAATCACGGTGTCCGGGTCATCCATCGCGGTGGCGTCCATGCCCAGCGGCCCCCACACGTGGCGCCGCATGTAGCCGCCATAGCTTTCGCCTGATGCGCCCTCGATGACGGCGCCCAGCAAGTTGTAGCCATAACTGGTGTAGCGGAAGCGCGTGCCCGGTTCGGCGATCAGGTCGAATTGCTCGAAGACGGCAATGGACTGGCGCGTATCCTTGTGCTCCTTGAAATGCTGTTCCGCCTTGCTGTCGCGGTAGGCATCGATGCCGCCCAGGTGGCCCAGCAGCTGGCGCACCGTCACGGGAAACGCTTTGACGGGGAAGTACGGCACATAGGTTTGCACGGGTGCATCCAGGTCGACCTTGCCCTGTTCAACCAGTTGCAGGATGGCCACCGCCGTCATGGGCTTGGTGACGGACGCCAACCGGTAGCTGGAGCGGGCCGTGGCCGGCACGCGGTTTTCCAAGTCCGCATAGCCATAGCCTTTTACCCATTCCACCTCGCCCTGGCTGAAACCGACAGTCACGCCCGGGATGCGCGCCGCACCCATGCGCTGGGCCGCCCAGCCGTCGAAGTCGGCCAGGCGCGCGGCCAGCGCAGCGGAAGGAGCAGATGAGGGCACGGAGGCGGCTTGCGCCGCGCCGCACAACAGCGCCAGCGCACCGGCGAAAACGTAGTATTTGCTGCTTTGCATAGTCATTATTCCATGGTGAGGGCCGTGTACACAGCACGGCGCTGATGCATGGTAAGTGTCTTTCACACAGCATTGGCGGGCCGTGCACGAAATGCACATAGCCCGCATGAACGGCACCGAAGAGGATGAAAATGTTGCAAAGGGTTGGCAAATGAGCAGCTACAATGCCCGCCATGCCCTCCTTCTTCCGCTACCTGCTGCGGTACTGCCTCGCTTGCTGCCTGGCCTTGCCCACCTTCGCCTGCGCCATGCATCCGCTCTGGCTGGACGACGGCTGGCGCAGCTGCGGCAACACGTCGTCTGCGCCCGCCTCGCTGCACCAGTTGGTCCAACCGGGCCAGTTGCTGTGCCTCGAACGCAACGTCACCCTGGCCGCCACGCCCTCGTCGACGCAGCTGCTGGTGTTGTCGGCGCTGGCTTCGAGCGAGCTGTGGCTGGATGGTGTCTGGATCGGCAGCAATGGCCAACCGGCACGCCAGGCCAGCGGGGAACGCGCGGGCGACATCGATTTCGCCATCCACCTGACGCCACAGCAATTGGCCATGGGTAAGCACCACCTGCGCCTGCTGCTGTCGACGCAGCAGGTGCCGGCGCACCTGGCGTCGCCATTTTATGCGCTGTACCTGGTCGACCGGCAAGACTACCGCGCGGGCCTGGCCTGGTACCGGCTGCCGCCGCTGCTACTGGCCGGGGCGCTGGGCGCCGTCGCCCTGCTCTTCCTGGCCTTGACGGCGCTGTACCAGCGGCAGCGGCACTGGGCCATGTTTGCCGCGCTGTGCCTGGTGGCGGCGCTGCTGCTGGTGGTGGAAATCTGGCGCAGCTTGACCGGCTATGCCTACCCCTGGCACATGCCGCGCCTGTATGCCGTCAGCGCCCTCACCTGGCTGTTTTCCGCCTTGCTGCCCCTGTATTTCTATACGGCCTACCGCCTGCCACGCTGGCCGCTGGCGGCGGCAGTGCTGCTGGCGTGCATTGCGCTGGCCGGCGCGCTGCCCGCGCATTTCGACGGGCGCTGCTGGCTGATGTTTTTGACGGGCCTGGCAGCGAGCCTGGCGCTCAACCTGGGCGCCCTGTGGCGCCGCCTGCCGGGCAGCCGTGGCGGCGCGCTGATCGCGCTGGCTTCGTGCGCACTATTCCTGCTGACGGGCAACCAGTTTGCCGAAGGCGGCTTCGCCCTCGTCGTGTGCTTTTTGCTGCTGCCCCTGTGCGCGCAACTGCTGGCCCAGCTGCTGCGTGTACGCAGCAAGGCGGCGCGTGCCCAGCAGCTGGAAAACCAGCTCTTGCGCAAAAGCATGCAACCGCATTTCCTGATGAATTCCCTCAGCCTGATCAGCGAACTCAACGCGCAATCGCCGCAGGCGGCCGAAACCTTCATCGAGGCGCTGGGCGCCGAGTTGCGCATGCTCAACGAGTTTGCCCAGCAACCCAGCATCGCCCTGACGCAGGAACTGGCCCTGTGCGAGAATTACCTGAGCATCATGGGCACCCGGCTGCAGCAGTCGTGCCGTTTGCAGCTCGATGGCGAGGCGGCGGGCATCAGCGTGCCGCCCGCCCTGTTGCTGACGGCGCTGGAAAACGCGTTCAGCCACAACCGCTACCGCCATGGCGCGGCCTTTATCCTGCGCATCGCACAACATGCGCAAACGCACGTGCTCACCCTGCTCCTGCCCGAAGGCGAGACACGTCCGCACGCGGGCAGCGGCGTGGGAGAACAGTACATCCGCGCCAGCCTGCACGCCGTATTTGGCGATGCCGCCCGCTATGCCAGCGAATATGCCAGCGAACAACCGCCAGCGGGCTGGCGCCTCACCTTTACCTTGCCGGCGGCGCCATGAATGTGTTGATACTGGAAGATGAACCGCTGATTGCGCAAGGCCTGGCGCGCGAGGTCCGCGCGCATTTCGGCGCGCGCCTGGCGGCGCTGGCGCTGCATGACAATGTGGAACAGGCGCTGGCCGCCTTGCGGCAGCATGACTATGACTTGCTGCTGCTGGACTTGCACCTGCACGGCGCGGACGGCTACGACTTGCTGCGCCAGGCCGGCAGCGCCCCGTTCCAGACCATCATCGTCTCGGCGCACGCAGAACGCTCGATCACCGCGTTCGAGTTTGGCGTGCTCGACTTCGTTGCCAAGCCTTTCAGCCGCGAACGCCTGCACAAGGCGTTGCAACGCTATACGGGACGGCATACGGAAACGGCCTCGCTGGCCGTCAAGAAACGGGGGGCGCTGGAATGGATCGCCGTGGCCGAGATCGACCACGTGCAAGCCGATGGCCACTACAGCAACGTCGTGCTGCGCAGCGGCGAACAGTGCTTTCACGACCTGGCTATCGACAAGCTCATGGCATTGCTGCCGCCCCACTTCCTGCGCGTGCACCGCTCCTACATCGTCAACAGCCTCGGCTTCAAGCGGCTGCAGATCGCGGCGGGCGGCAAATACGCGCTCGACACGCAGACCAGCACGGGCATCCCCGTCTCGCGCAGCAGCTATCCCGCGCTGAAACAGCGGCTGCTCGGTTAAAGTCCCCGCTTACCAGTGCTGGGCAAAGTTGGGGAATGGCGAGGCCATGTGTTCGGCTTCCACAGGCGGCGCCATCCAGTCGCGCGGGTCGACCTTGTAGTACTGCAAGAATTGCGCATACAGTTCTTCGTGGTGCTCGGCCATCTGGTACGGCTTTTCAAAGAAGGTTTCCGTGGCCACAGCAAAGAATTCGGCGGGATTCGTGGCGCCGTAGTGGTCCATCACGCTTTGCTGCTGAACCATGGCGTCGTGGCGCAGGTTGTCGAAGTCGCGCGACAGCACCGTGGCCCAGCTGCGGTAGCTCGACACGCTGGACAAGTAGGGCGCGCCATTCGCGGCGCCCGATTCGCTGTCGAGCTGATGGGCGAATTCATGCAGCACCACGTTGTGGCCATCGGTCCAGTCGGCCGCACCGCGCTGCACGTGGTCCCAGGCCAGCACCACGCGGCCATCGCCCCAGGATTCGCCCAACAAGCCGTTGGCCGATGGCGTCACCACGCCGCCCGGCCCCACTTCATCGCGCGTGACGATGAATTCGTTGGGATACACGAGGATGGTGTCGAGCTCGGGATACACCTGCGTCTGGCGATTCAGCAGCAGCAGGCAAGCCTGGCCGGCGATGGTGTAACGCATCTCGTCCGTGATCTCCAGGCCACCACAGCCGACGAATTTCTTCTGGTACAGGAATTGCACGACGAGATGGCGCAATTGTTCCTGCAGCGGCGCCGGCATACGCACATACACGGGAATATTCTTTTCCAGCACGGCCAGGCCTTCAGGCGGCAAGGGCTTGGCCAGGGCACGCTTCAAACGCCAGCGGGGGAACCACAGCGAAAAAACGATGGCGGCCGTGACGAAGGCGATCCACAGCAGCGGGTTCATGCGACGGCCCGCTTCAGAACAACGAGGGCAATCGGGCAAAGGGAGACGGCGTAGGCAGACAAGGACAAGCTCCTTCGAATGAACCCGCATCGGGACGGGCGGGCAGTCCAGCCCACATGGGGTTGATTAACATCTTTTCAATCCGCCAAGGTCAAAGGGCTAGCTCCAACGCCAAAAGCCGGGGCGTAACCCGGCTTTCAACATGCATCTGAGAATAAAACCACAAGCGTTGCGCCCGCCAGCCGCCACGCGGCCACTCAGGCGCAATATTTTTACTCTGCAGCCTTTTGCTGAGGCGCACCAAACAAGGCAGCCACCAAAGGATCGCGCGTCACGGGACCGCGGTTGACGCGGATGGCGTAATGCGTGTCATCGGCCAGGATGTGGAAGTGGCGGCCGCTGCCTGCCATGCTTTGCTCGCGCAGGCCGGGACGGTCCTTGCGCGGTGGCGCGCCTTCGCGTTTCGGCTGGACGATGGCGGCCAGGAAGGCGCGCACCCGCTCAGGGTCTGGCGTCAGCTGGTACACTGCCTTGCCCAGGTAGGTGGCCGTGCCTTCGATGTAGCGGGCCAGTTCGATCACGCCCGCTTCGCGCAAGTCGCGGATGTATTTGCGGGCGCCCGATGGCGAAAACTTGAGGAACCAGGCGATTTCGTCGGCCAGCATCTCGTGCAGCGACAATTCGCCAATCAGCTTTTGCATGTTTTCGATGCGGCGCAGGGTGGCCGACGTCGAACGCACGCGCTCGATCGGGGCCATGGAAATGGGATTCATGCGCTCCGGGGGGATGGGTGCTGCGCGTTCTACCATTTGCGAGCCTTTTTCGGGGCTACGAAGTTCCTGGTGCGCTGCCTTTAATTCGCTCTTCACGTGAGACTGAGTCATTGCATGCATTTGAATACTCCTTTTAAACGATTGCCGGTAGCCCGGATTGTTAAGTTCTTGGCAATTTTTATACCAGAACACCACGAATCCTGAGCGTCTGGGCACAGAATGCCACCCTGCTCTTCCTTGGTCTGTGCGTTAACGAACATTAGGAACAAGAAAGTGAAAAGTATTGCCCTACTGAATTCTTTCTCTCGCGGCATCTAAAAATGGCATCTAAAAAACGCGGCGCCCCCCCACTCTGCCCCCCATTCATGGCGCAAAGTGAAATAGCGAACAGAAGCGGAACCACCATTGCAATAAATTCAAGCTTCGCGGGCGGCGCCCGCCGCCCGCATCGCGATACTTCGACTCTTGGACTCTTGCAAAGGAAATATCATGAAAATGCCTGCCCTGTTGGCCGCTGCCTTGCTCGTCACCCTGTCCGCCTGTAAAAAACCGGCCGACGCGCCCCTGCCAGAAATGGCACCCAATCCCAGTTCCGCCCCGCAGGTGATGCCTGCCCCCGTCACACCAGCCATGCCGGAAGCGGGTCCTGGCAGCGTGACGCCGCCTGCGCCGCTGACCGATCCGGCCACCGCGCCCGCTCTGCCGCCCGCCACGGCGCCAAAGTAAAGCCGGCGCACGGCCTCAGACCGGCGCCCGCGTGGCGCCATCCCCACTCCACGGGGGAGTTACGCGTTGCCAGCCTGCTTGCAACGCGTTTTTTTACAATTGGAGTCGGCCACGCCCTGAAGGTTCAACGACAGGCGCAGCGCCAGCCAGCATCGAAGCGGCCACCGAAAATGCGGCAATCCGCACAGCCTTTCCCCTCGCCGTGCGGAAAGACGGAATCTCGCCATTTCCCATTTTCAACAGATTCAAATTAAACCTTTATAAACAATCACTTGCAATAAACGCCAAAATGCGCTCCACTGGCACGGAAGATGCTTTTATATTTTCATAACCGCCATCAGAGCGGCAGCCTGATCCACTATATAAAACCATCTACCTTTTGGAGACAACAGCATGGCACGCACCTTCCGCATTTCGTCCTTCCTGAACACCAAGGCACTGACCGTGGCCGTCGCACTGGCAGCGCAATTCCCGCTGGCAGCCCATGCGGCCGACCTGGTCCGCCTGGGCAACCTGAAATTCGCCCATTACGGCGCCGTCGCCTACATGAAGGAAATCGCGCCGAAATACGACTTGAAAATCGAAGAGCGCATCTTCGCCAAGGGCCTCGACATCGTGCCAGCCATGATCGCTGGCGAAATCGACGTCTCGGCCAGCGCGCTGGAAGCAGCCATCACGGGCCGCGCCACGGGCTTGCCCGTGTACCTGGTGGGCGGCTTCGCCAAGGGCGGCGTGCAAATCGTCGGCCGTCCCGACCTGAACATCAAGGGTATCGCCGACCTGAAAGGCAAGAAAGTCGGCGTCACGCGCGGCGGCCCGCAGGAAATCCTGCTGTTTGCCGAACTCACCAAGGCCAAACTGACCTGGTCCGACAAGCCGGGCAAGGACGTGCAGATCCTGTACATGGGCTACCCGGACCTGAATCAAGCGCTCTTGACCCGCGATATCGACGTCATGAGCCAGTCCGAGCCCTACTCGACCCAGGCGATCCACAAGAAATACGGCGCGGCCATCATCAAGCCCTACGACACGCCGCTGGGCGAGCCCGTACGCGCGCTCGTGATGACGGAAAAGATGTACAAGGAAAAGCCGGCCGTGGCCCAGCGCTTCATGGATTGCTTCGTCGCTGCCACGCGCGCCTTCCTGGCCGACCCGAAACTGGCGGAAAAATACGTGCGCGAGTCGATGTTCAAGAACCAGATCACGTCCGACGATTACCGCGACGCCATCGACAACGCCATCTTCACGGAAGACATCACCCAGAGCCACGTGCAGCTGACCACCGACTACATGGTGAAATTCGGCGTGGGCCGCATGGCAAAAGCGCCTGCCGCCAAAGATTGGGTCAAGCTCGACCTGCTGGAAAAAGCCAAGAAAACCTACGCTCCACGCTAATCTGAAAGTGTCACGATGAATATTCAAATGATGAAACGCTTCGCGCACGGTGCCATCGTGCCCGTGGTCGTGCTGCTGTTCTGGCAAGCACTGTCCACGTTCGGCTGGATCAATCCGCAAATCCTGCCCTCGCCCGTGGCCGTGCTGGTAAAGTGGTATGAATACCTGATCCCCATGGAAGCGTACACGCCCGAAGCGGGCAACTACCTGGTGTGGATGTTCTCCGGCGAACTGCCGCATGACGCCTGGGCCAGCCTGTCGCGCGTGCTGGGCGGCTTCGCCATCGGCGCCGGCCTGGCCTTGCCGCTGGGTCTGCTGATGGGCACCAACAAGACCATCTATAAACTGTTCGACCCGCTGGTGCAGGTGCTGCGCCCGATCCCGCCCATCGCCTACATTCCCCTGGCGATCCTGTGGTTCGGCCTGGGCAACCCGCCCGCCTTCTTCCTGATCAGCATCGGTTCCTTCTTCCCCGTGCTGATGAATACCATTGCCGGCGTGCGCCAGGTCGACGGCATCTATATCCGCGCCGCGCGCAACCTGGGCGCCAGCCAGATGACGATGTTCCGCCGTGTCATCCTGCCAGCGGCCACGCCGTACATTTTGGCCGGCGCGCGCATCGGCATGGGCACGGCCTTCATCGTCGTGATCGTGGCGGAAATGATCGCCGTCAATAGCGGCCTCGGTTTCCGCATCCTGGAAGCGCGCGAGTACTTCTGGTCCGACAAGATTATCGCCGGCATGTTTACCATCGGCCTGTTCGGCCTGGCCATCGATATGGCCATGAATGCCCTGAATAATCATTTGCTGCAGTGGCACCGCGGCCTGGAACACTGAGAGGAACGGCCATGACCACGATCAATATCAATGCAGTCAATAAAATCTTCACCACGGGCGGCGCGGACGTCATCGCCTTGAAGGATATCAACCTGGAAATCGCCAGCGGCGAGTTCATTTGCCTGCTGGGGCCATCCGGCTGCGGCAAGTCGACCCTGCTCAACGCCATCGCCGGCTTTTCGCAGCCGACTTCCGGCCAGATCCTGGCCGGCGGCAAGCTGATCACCGAGCCCGGTCCCGACCGCGGCATGGTGTTCCAGGAATACGCGCTGTTCCCATGGATGAGCATCGAGAGCAATATCGCTTTCGGCCTGGAAATCGCCGGCAAGACGCCGGCCGAAATCCGCGAACGGGTCGACATGCTGCTGAGCATGCTGGGCTTGACGGAATTCCGTGCCCGCTACCCGAAAGACTTGTCGGGCGGCATGCGCCAGCGCGTGGCCATCGCCCGCGTGCTGGCCCTCGATTCGCCGATCATGCTGATGGACGAACCGTTCGGCGCGCTGGATGCCTTGACGCGGCGCAACCTGCAAGATGAATTGCTGAAAATCTGGAAAGTCTTCGGCACCACCATCGTCTTCGTCACGCACTCGATCGAGGAATCGATCTACCTGGCCGACCGCACCATCGTCATGACCTACCGTCCCGGCACCATCAAGCGCGACGTGGCCATCGACCTGCCCCGCCCGCGGGACCCGAGCGACCCCGAGTTCAACCGCCTCAAGCGCATGCTGGGCGAGATGGTGATGGAAGAGCAGCAGCGTCATCACAATGCCGAAACCATGGCCAGTACCGCCGATTGAGGGCGCTTGATTAAGCGACTGCAAACTTATTTGGGGTCTGACCCGCCGGGTCAGACCCCAAGGCTATTCGCCCCCCTGCTGGCCGTGGGGTCGCTGGCCGTGCTGACGTGGGCCTCGTATGCCTGGGTCCAGCAGCGCCAGCTCGATGAATTGCACCGCACGCTCGATTCGCGTGCGGAACTGTATGCGGCGTCCATCGGCGGCGCCCTGAATAAATACGAATTCCTGCCCCTGGCCGTGGCCCAGAGCGATGCCGTGGCGCAACTGCTGGAGCAGCCCAGCGCCGACAAGGTCACGCAGATCAACGCCTACCTGGTCGACATGAACCGCCGCGCGGGTGCCTTTGCCGTTTACGTGCTCGATGACAAGGGCACGACCCTGGCGTCGAGCAACTGGCAAGACCGCAGCTCGTATGTGGGCGTCAACTACGGTTTCCGGCCCTACTTCAAGGATGCGTTCGCGGGCGGCATCGGCCGCTTTTACGGCATCGGCTTCTCCACCTTCGAGGCCGGCTATTTCATTTCACAGCCCGTGCAGCGCAACGGACGCATCATCGGCATCGTCGCCGCCAAGGTCAACCTGGACTGGATCGAGCAATCGTGGCGCACGCCGGGCGCAGGCGAGCAGATCTGGGTCAAGGATGCGAATGGCGTGATCATCCTGGCCACCACACCCGCCTTCAAGTTCAAGACCCTGGCGCCCCTGTCGCCGGCCGCCAAGAACGATATCAGCGAGCAGCGCCAGTTCCTGCAGGAAAATCTGCCCATTTTGCCGCACAAGGTGCAGCGCCAGTTCGCCGATGGTGCCAGCGTGATGACCCTGGAGCGCCCGCAGGCTGGCGACACGCCGGCCCTGTCCGGCAGCGCCGACAAGGTGAACTACCTGGCCGTGAACCGCGCGCTGGGTCCCCTGCAATGGCGCATCACCGTGCTGGCCGAACTCGACCAGGTCGATGAGGCGGCGCGCAACGCGGCCATCGCCGCCGCGCTGGGCTGGGCCTTGCTGCTGCTGGCGCTGATGTATGCGCGCCAGCGCCGGCGCCGCATCGCCGACAAGCTCAATGCGCAACAAACCCTGGCGCGCGCCTATGAACAGCTGGAAATCAAGGTCGAGCAGCGTACGGCCGACCTGGTGCACGCGAATGGTCGCCTGCAGGCGGAAGTGGCCGAGCGCGAGCGGGCCGAGCAAACCCTGCGCTATGCTCAGGCGGAACTGGTGCAAAGCGGCAAACTGGCAGCCATCGGCCAGATGGCGGCCGGCGTCACGCACGAGCTGAACCAGCCGCTGGCCGCCCTGCAAACCTTTTCCGACAATGCCAAGGTGTTTCTGGCACGCGGGCGCATCGACGATGCGCTCGATAATCTGTCGACCATTTCCGACCTCGTCAAGCGCCTCGGCTACGTGACGTCGCAACTGAAAGGCTTTGCGCGGCGCGGCGACGATGCCCGCAAACCCGTCAGCGTGCGCCAGGCGTTTGCGCAAACCATGCTGCAAATCCGCACGCGCAAGCATTCGCAGCGTCTGACCCTGCATGAAAGCTGGCTTGAGGACGACATCATCGTGCTGTGCAACGCCATCGGCCTGGAACAGGTGTTTACCAACCTGATCACCAACGCCATGGATGCCGTGCCGGAAAGCGAGCCCGTGCAGATATGGTTCCAGGTGCGCCGCGAAGGCAAGCTCGCCGTACTGCATATCACCGATAATGGCCCCGGCATCCCGCTGGCCTCGCTCGACAAGATCTTCGACCCCTTCTATACCACCAAGGAACACGGACTGGGCTTGGGATTATCGATCAGCGCAGGCATACTGCGCGCGGCCGGCAGCGCACTGGCCGTGCGCAACCGCAGCGCGCAGGAAGGGGGCGGCGCACAATTCACCATCACCCTGAGCTGCGACCCGGGGGAGAGAGACGAAGGAAATATCTGATGCACGAGAATAATTTTGAAGGCATGCAAGTGCTGCTGGTGGAAGACGATGCCGTCGTGCGCAAGGGCGCCCGGCAATCGCTGGAACTGGCAGGCCTGCAAGTGACGGCCGTGGCCACGGCCGAAGAGGCGCTGCCCTACCTGGTGCCCGAATTTGCCGGCATTTTATTGAGCGACATCAAGCTGCCTGGCATGGATGGCTTGAAACTGCTCGACATCGCCGTGGCGCAGGACGCCAGCCTGCCCGTCATCCTCGTCACGGGCCACGGCGACGTGTCGATGGCCGTCGGGGCCATGCGCCGTGGCGCCTACGATTTCATCGAAAAACCGTTTTCCGCCGACTTGCTGGTGGAAGTGTGCCGCCGCGCTCTCGACAAGCGCCACCTGGTGCTGGAAAACATGGACTTGCGCCGCCAGCTCGAGCAGCGGGTCGGGATCGAGGCGCGCATCGTGGGCCGCAGCGCGGCCATGGCCAAGGTACGCCAGCTGGTGCTGAACCTGGCGCCGAAGTCGGCCGACATCATCATCCTCGGTGAAACGGGCACCGGCAAGGAACTGATCGCGCGCTGCCTGCACGACTTCAGCGAGCGGCGCGACCACCCTTTCGTGGCCATCAATTGCGGCGCCCTGCCCGAATCGATCTTCGAATCGGAACTGTTCGGCCACGAGGAAGGGGCATTTACGGGCGCGCAGCGCCAGCGCATCGGCAAGATCGAGTACGCCAACGGCGGCACCCTGTTCCTCGACGAAATCGAAAGCATGCCGCTGGCCCTGCAAGTCAAGCTGCTGCGCGTGCTGCAGGAACGGCAAGTCGAGCGGCTCGGTTCCAATAAACTCATTTCCGTCAATTTCCGCGTCATCGCCGCCGCCAAGGAAGACTTGAATGTCCTGGCGGAACAGGGCAAGTTCCGGCCCGACCTGTATTACCGCCTGAACGTGGCCAGCCTGACCCTGCCTGCCCTGCGCAACCGGCGCGAGGATATCCCCCTGCTGTTCGAATTTTTCGTGCTGCAGGCGGCGCTGCGCTATGGCCAGCCGGCCGCCCTCGTCAGCGGCGAACTGATCGCCTCCCTGATGGCGCAGCGCTGGGCCGGCAATGTGCGCGAGCTGCACAATGTGGCCGACCGCTTCGTGCTGGGCTTGCTCGACGATACCCTGAGCCCGGCCGGCTGCCGCGAGGCGTCGCTGGCCGAGCAAGTCGACACCTTCGAGATTTCCATCATCGAGGAAGCCTTGCGCCGCCACAATGGCAACGTCATCGAGGCGGCTGCTGCCTTGAATATCCCGAAGAAAACCCTGTACGACAAACTCAAGCGATTTGATATCTCGACGGAACAATTCCGTTGATCAGTAGCAAGTAGCCGACACAGCCATGAGGCAGCGTCCTACCCGTGCGGGCGCTCTCCTGTGTGACAATGCCAGCTCGAATCAACACTTGCACAGGACACTGCCATGAAAACCGCCGCTCTCTTGCTGGCCGCCACCCTGATGACCGTGGGCGGCGCCTGGGTACAAGCCCAGTCTACGACGAATGTCAACCAGACAGGCAACCACACCAACAATCCGAATGATCCGGGCCAGAAATCGGACCAGTCCGACAAACTGGACAACAAAGGCAAGCTGGTTCACGACGCCAAGCCCGGCAAAACGCGCACGGACAAGCGCAGCCGCCGCGGCAAGCCCGTGGCCACGCCGGACACCCCGGCAGCCAGCGGACCGGCCACCTCACCGCCAGCGACACCGGCAGCACCGGCCCGCTAAGTCCGCCGCCAGCGCTGCGCCACATTGCTTCAAGGCACGCTATCATCGCGCCTTTACAAGATAGCTAGGATGACAATGAAAGCAGCATGGTGTGGGATGGTGGCGATGGTAGCGTCAGGCGTACTGGCCGCCGCGAGTGTACAGGCGGCGCCCACGGTGGGCGAGTGCATGGAGCTGACGACGGGCATCAAGTTCAGCAAGAACAATGGCGACGCGCAAGTCAACGTCGAGGAAACCTTCGAGGGCAAGAAACTCAAGGGCACGCAGCTGATCCTCGACGGCGGCGTGCTGCTGGCCACGTCCTACCAGGACATCCGCGACGGCCAGGTCTTCCTGACCGGCATGGTCCATTACAACGAAGACGGCAGCGTGCGCAGCAAGAACGTGTACACGCCCCAGTCCGCCATCCCCGCCACCATGCGCCCCGGCCAGGAAGTGCGCGTGCAGTTCACGGACATGCAAACGAGCACCCACTACCCGCTGGCCGGCCTGTCCGACAAGATCACCACCTCCACGCGCACGGACAAGCGCGATTTCTCGATCACTTTCCTCGGCTGGGAACGCCTGGAACTGGGAGGCCGCCGCTTCCCCGACGCCTGCAAGTTCGAACTGCGTGACGTCGGTGGCAAGAGCAAGGGCAAAAGCGGCGAATACGTGTGGTACGCGCAAGGTTACGGCGTGATCATGACGGACAAGCTGGACCGGGATGGCGAGGTGCAGCCAGCGTATCGCATTGCACTGACGAATATCCTCAGCGCGCAGTAACGCAGAAGGCCGCATTCTTTCCTGCAAAGCTTGCGCAAGCACAACTAATCCGCCGTCGCGCCCCTCTACACTGTCCTGTCTGGTCAGCATGGAGCGGCGATGGCGTATCCCAAACTTCCCTATACCAGCGGCAAGAGCACCGCCCTGCTCCATTGCGGCCGCATGCAGGACGCCATCGTGCGCATCCGACCTGAGCTGCCAGGCAACGTCATCGTCATCCATGGCGTCAATGACGTGGGCACCAGTTTTGGCGCCGTGGAAAAGGGTTTATGCCAGGGACTCGATGCGCGCATGTATGGCGGCGGCCACGTGTTCACCCCGGCCGCGTACCGTATGCCGCAGGAATCCGATAAGCGGGAAACCCTGGCCGATCCGGACGCCATCTTTTTCAAGCGCCAGCCGGATGACACGACATACAGCCCCGTGATCCCGTTTTACTGGGGTTTTCGCGAACAAGGCAACGCCAGCAAAGTGGTCAACGGCCAGAACACCGACCGCTACGGCAACCGACTGGACAAGGACATGTCGAAGAACGGCGGCCCGTTCGGCAATGCTACCAATACCCTGCCCGACATGTGGAACAAGGGCTTGTTCTCTCCCTACGACGTGGGCGGCGATCCGGTGCGCCCGCTGATGACGGCGCCGGGCCGCATGTACATGGTACTGGCCGCCAAGCGCCTGGCGGCCCTCATCGCCATGATCCGCGACTACGACAGCAACGACGTCGTTTCCATCGTCGCGCACAGCCAGGGCTGTCTGATCTCGCTGCTGGCACAGGCCTTCCTGCTCGACGAAGGCAAGCGGCCCGCCGACACCTTGATCCTCACGCACCCACCCTACAGCCTGGTGGAAGACACGTCCATGTTTTTCGGCGCGGCGGAATCGAGCCGCATCTTCGGCGGCGGCCGGGATGCGGTGATGGAAGATCAGTACGACGCCATCGACAACCGCCAGACCTTGCATGCGCGCCTGCAAACGCTGGTGCAGATCGTGCAGGGCGTGGTGGCAAAAAAACATGCCACGCCCGCCTTTGCGCAGATCAAGGATCACGCCGTCTGCCATGGCATGGCGGGCGCGACATGGCGGGCGGAAGCGGACCGCGACAACCGGGGCAAGGTCTACCTGTACTTCTGCCCCGAAGATATGACGGTAGCGCTGGACAATATGCAGGGCATCGGCTGGCAAGGCATACCCGACTACATCGACGGCCATGGCCTGTCCAAGACCAAGGGCAAGACGGACAAAAGCATCTGGGGTGACGGCCCCACCTACTGGGAAAAGGAACTCCAGCGCCACCAGCCGCTGGCGGAGCTGGGCAAGGGATTTTACCAGCGCGTATTCACCAACAAACAGCGCCTTGACGCGGCTGGCAAGAACAGAGGGCCGGTGCTGGTGGGCCAGCCGCCGCACGACTTTGCCCTGCGCCTGGAAGGCGAGGACGACCACGCCCACGTGGCCGGCGCCAACCGCGGCCATCGCGGCATGCATGACGAGGCGCCGTGGCCGCCCGTCAAACCCGGCAAATGGAATATCTTTTCAACGGAATCAGGTCGGCGTGAAGGCTTGCGCACGATCAATGGCGAAGCGCTGCGCGCGCCCAGGGCGGCCGTGCTGGACGGCGGCGAGATCCGCCCTGGGCAATTCCCCAAGGATTCCGCCCAGGCCAAGCTGCCGCGCGACCAGCAAGGACCGTGCGAAGAGGTCGATCCGATCGATGCGGCCATCGCGGTGACCAGCAAGAAAGGTTTGCGCATGCGCAAGCAGGAAATCATCGCCGACCCGCGTCCCTTGCAGCACCGCATCCCCGAGTTCGGCACCGGCATGTTCGGCGCGGGCGAACGCGAGCAGGTGCAAAAAGCCCTGAATCTTGGCAAGGAAGCGGGCGATCAATGCAAGATCGACCGCGTCTCGCGCCATCCTGGCGGCGGCGACAGGCTGATTCTCGACCGCAAAGAAACGCCGAACGAGGCGCGCAAGCGCTGGCAGAACGAGGTCAGTCCCAAATCCTTCCACGGCACCATCATCGGCAACGCGGAAAACCACCGCAACGTGACGGCATATGACGTGGCCATCGGTGGAGGCAAGGCGAGCAGCGATCCGCAGTTTTACCGGTACATGTGCGCTGTGGCGGATTGGCGTTTGAAAAGGAATGACAAAATACCGCGCCCATCGATATTGAAATGGGATACCTTCGCAAAAAAATTCGCGGTCTACTTGGCTGCAGAACCACCGAAGCGCAGGCAGATTATCGAAGGCAATGCTGACTACTACAGCTCGGGTGAATTACCCGCCTGGCTACCTGCCCTGCAGGCTGGGCTGCCCTCCACCGTCGTATGTGAAACAGTCAACGGCAGGCGCACTGAAACGGTCCTTGCTCCAGTCGTCCACAAGCCAAGCGACGATATCCCAAAATGAAAAGTGCATCTCCACGCTTACGATATCCACTCGGTGCAGCCGTCATCGTGCTGGTAATGCTTGGGTCGTTGTTGATCAGCCCATCACCTTTCTTATCGGAGTCCACTATGAGCAGCAAAATATGGCGCTACCTGCAATGGCTGTTGCTGATCCCGCCCATCGTCGCGGCCACATTGCTCGGTTCGCGCTGGCGGCACTCGTCGAAGCCCATGGCAGTCGCAAAGCAGCAAGTGCAGGTGGCGGCGCCCACCGAGCAGGAAAAGCGCGAGTACGTGCTGGAAGTCATCGGTCTTGGCGTTACACTGGACAAGTATCGACAAGGCAAGCTGTGGGAAGCGCTGCAGACGGGGAATGCCTATGCCAGCATCCGTGAACAAGATACGAAGAAGTATCCGTGGAGTAGCCTGGACAAAGCCGGCACAAGTGGAGGGCGTGCAGGAGACTCGCTGGAAAATGGCGCACAAAACGCGCCGATGTATTTTGCCGTGCCCATATTTAACGCCGAAGGTCCCATTACAGATCCGGCGCAGCAAGATACTCCACATGCCCCCATCATGGGCCTGGCGGGCAGTGCCTCCTCCTCTGGCATGCACTGGCATTTGTTTGTGGCGGGGCCGCGACGCTTCGACGAACATCCCGAGCATATTCTGGAGGAGGTTTTCGCATTTTTTGACGCCCATCCTGACGTGCCATACATCATCCTGAATTCGCATGATGGCATGGAGTCGCGCGATACCAATCGTCTTCCCAACACTCCTGAACTGCTCAAGGACGGCTACTACATCCCCGAAATGCCCGACGCCTCGGCCCTGTTCGTGCTGGCCCGGCGCGATCGCATCGACGCCGTGCGCAAGTTCGCCTATGACGATGCGCCGCCCGAGGACAGCGTCGACGATTTGAACACCTACGGCGTGGCGCGGCGGCTATACCTGGCTTACTATGAGTTGATGGGAACCGTGCCGCAGGCACGTCTGGAAACCGATCCGGCGGCCACCACCCGGCGCCAGCCCACGATCGCCGAATGGCTGCCCGTCGCCGCACAATTCACGCAGCGCCCCGATATCCGCGGCACGGGCACGTTCAGCATGGTCGACAGGCTCAAACACAAGACCTATCACCCGCCGAAAGAATGGCAACCCACGCCCTGGTTTCCCCTGCCCTTCAACAAGGAACAATTGGCGCAGCTGGACCGCCTGCCCACCTTCGGCTTCATCCACAGGCCCACGTTCGTCAGGATGATCGACAAGGATGGCAAGCCATTGACGCGGCGCGATCAGCGCGAGCAAGCCTTGCAGGCGGGCTGGCAGCAAGCCTTGCGCAGTCTGCCGGAAGCGGAGCGGCCCGCCGCGCCGGCGCGCCTGGTCGCGGCAACGGGCGGCAATCAGGCCCAACTGGTGACACTGCACAAGACCTTGCTGAAACATGCGGAAGATGGCGGCACGGAACTCGACAGCGGCAATACGGCGCAGTGGATAGACACGGACCAGCGCCTGGGCAACACGGGCGCAGCCACCCTGTTCGTGCAGATGGCCATCGGCGTGATGGGCAGCTACCGCGATGGCGGCGTCAGCGCGGTGGTGAACCTGCGCAACCCGGACGAAGCGACCATCGTGCTGGTCAGCCCGCCATCGGACGAAAAACGCCGTACGCAAAAACACCCGCACGGCGGCGATGTACTGCGGCATTACGCCACGCCAGCCATCGACCCGGCGAATTATCCATCGAACTGATTATTTTCCCTGTACGGCAAGCTGCGCGAAGGCATTGCCCCGCACCTGGAACGCCACCTGCGCCACCGTCTTGCCAGCATCATCGACGAGGGCCAGCGCGTGCTTGCCAGGCACGGGGCGCCAGCTGATGCTATCAAGAGCCGCGCCCATATCCTTGCCGTCGAGCACCCAGCGCAAGTCGCGGCTACCCTGCGCCTGGAAGAACACACGCTGCAGGGCGGGCGGGATGTCGGGGTCGATGGCGAGGATGCTGTCCTCGGCCGGATACATGATGGCGGCCGGCTTCACGGTATCGCCCAAGACGGCGATGACGGGGCTTTCCGTGCCAGCGATAAACCATTCGCGGCGCGGCGCTTCCAGCGCGGGCTGGTACGCCACCATCTGCTGCAACACGCCGGGCGGCGCTTTCGGTGCATGGCTGGGCACGTTCTTGTGCAGGTAATCCATGACGTCGCGCCACACGGGCGCGGCACCCGTCACGCCCGACACGTCCCACATGGGCTTGCCATCGAAATTGCCTACCCACACGCCCACCGTGTAGCGCGCCGAGTAGCCCATGCACCAGTTGTCGCGCATATCCTTGCTCGTGCCCGTCTTGACGGCGCTCCAGAAATTCGTCCCCAGCTCGTTGCGCAAGCCGAAGGTCATGCTGCGCGCAGCGCGGTCGGCCAGGATGTCGCCCACGATGAAGGCGGCGCCCGGCTCCATCACGCGGCGCCGGTCCTTGCCTGCCTGGCCCGGCTGCAAGCCGGACGTGCTGTACAGCCCGCCATTGGCCAGCGCGCGGTAGGCGTTGGCCAGTTCCAGCAAGGTCACTTCGGACGAGCCCAGTGCCAGCGAAGGGCCGTAGTATTCGGCCGGCTCCGTCAGGCTCGACAGGCCCACGTCCTTCAGGCGGTTATAAAAGCCGTCCTGCCCCGTCAACAGCACCGTGCGCACGGCGGGAATGTTCAGGGAACTGGCCAGGCTGGTGCGGGCGCTGACGTAACCCTTGAAATTGCGGTCGTAGTTTTGCGGCGCATACATGCCCGACGCCGTGGCGACGTCCAGCGGCGAGTCGTCCATGACGGAGGCGGCCGTCATCAGCCGGCGTTCGATGGCCAGTTCATATAAAAACGGTTTCAGGGTGGAACCGGCCTGGCGCAGGGCCGCCACGCCATCGACATGGCTGCCGCCCGCATTGCCCACATAGGCAAGGACTTCTCCGCTGCGGTTGTCGAGCACGATGATGGCGCCGTCGTTGACATTGCGCTCGCGCAAGGAGGCCAGTTGCTGGCGCAGATTCTCCTGCGCGAAACGCTGCAGGGGGCCATCGAGGGTGCTACGTACGGAGGCGCCCGATTGCTTGAGCAGCTGCTGCGCCACCTGCGGCGCCGGCGCGAGGTCGGCGTACAGGGCCGTGCGCTGCAAGGCCGTCTGCACGCGCTGGCCGATCAGCTGGCAACTGCTGTCCATGCGCCACTCTTTGGCCAGCGCGCAGGCGCGCCGCGTGACGGTGGCCGGCGGCGCATTCGGCGCGCGCACCAGGCTGGCCAGGATGATGCCATCCGTCTGGTTCAGGCCGGACGGCGCCTTGCCGAACAGGCTGTACGAGGCGGAGGCGATGCCTTGCAGCTCGCCACGGAACGACACCAGGTTCAAATACGCTTCAAAAATCTGCGCCTTGCTCCAGCTATCCTCGATAGCCTGGGCGGCACGCATCTGGTCCCATTTCTGGCGCAGGCTGCGTCCGCCCGCTTGAGCCTGCAAGTCCGCGTCCAGCTGGCCCGCCAGCTGCATGGTGATGGTCGAGGCGCCCCGAGGTTTCCTGGAAAACAGATTGTCCCAGGCAGCCGTGGCCAGCGCGGACACATCCACGCCGCCATGGCGCATGAAGCGCTGGTCTTCCGCCAGCAGCACGGCTTGCTGCACGGCAGGCGAGATGTCGGCCAGCGGCACCCACGGCAAACGCCGCACCTTCATGTCCACGCGCAACGATTGCAACGGCGCGCCGCTGCGGTCCAGCAACTGCGCTTCCGAGCTGCGGTAGGCGGCCTGCACCTGGGCCGGCGTCAATATCGCTTCAGCGAAGACCGGGCCGGCCAGCAGGCAGCCCATCAGTAAAACAAACCCTTTCACTGCGCCACCTTCACATTCGCATTCGGCGCTTCGCCAAACATCTCGGGCGAATACATGGCTTCGATGCGCGTGGCCGGCAGGCTGAAATCCCCGGCGTTGTTCAGGCGCACCGTGTATTCCACGCTCCAGTTGCCTTTCGGCACGAAGTCATAATAGGCGCGGAAAGCATCAAACGCCCGCTCCTCGAAGGTAGGCCAGACCCAGCCCGTGGATTTTTCACCGGCCGTCATCAGCTGCGAATCGCGCCCCAGGCCGTTGCCCAGCACCGTGGCGCTGGCGGGAATCGGGTCGTCGACCACCACCCAGCTCATGTCCGCCTGCGCGGACAGATCCAGGCGCACGCGGTAGACATCGCCGCGCGACCAGTGGCCAGTGGTTTTCTGTTCCACAGGCGTAATGGTTTTCTTGATCGTGTAACCGCTGGACACGGGCGCCTTGAGCGGGATGGCCGCCAGGCTTTGCACGGTAGCCCACGGTTTACCGGTGCCGCTGTGCGCCAGGCCCAGGGTATCCGTGCCCTTCGGCCACGCTTGCAGCACGGGGCCGACTTTCGCCGCGCCGTTCCACACGAGCGCTTGCGTATCGCCGCCCAGCTTGACGGCGCTGGCGCCCGTCACGGGTGTGGATTCGAACTTGGCCGAGAACTTATTGATGGCCAGGGTACCCCAGGCGTTGGCCACCGTGGTATCCCAGCGGCCCTTTTTCTGGCGGCCCATGCTGCCGCGCACCAGGCGGCCGATATCATCCTTCCACGCCGGGTCATCCATCACGGCCAGCAGCAATCGGTTGGCGTTGACGTCGCCGGAGACCATCAGCCACCACCAGTTATCCTTGCGCTCGGTGGAAAAGCCCATGGTCGTGCCCTGGAAGTTCAGGCGCGACCGCAAAATCTGCTGCGCCTCGGCCAGCAGCGCATCGCGGCGCGCCAGGCTTGGCGTGCGTTGCAGCAACAAGCTCCAATCGATGACGGCGGAAGTGGGCCACAGGTTCGGGCTGATGCTGATGCTTTCCAGCGCGTCGGGCGGCACCTTGCCGGAACGCGACAGCGCTTCCAGCGCAGCGAGTTTACGCACGGCCAGGTCGGTCGTGTCCAGCGCGGAACGGCGCACGATCTTGCCCTGCACGAAGGCCGTCAAGGCTGCTTCCATGCGGTTTTTCGTCTGCTCGGGAATCGCATAACCCGCTTCCCGGGTGGCCGACAACACATACGCCGTCAGGCTGTCGCTGCCCTGCTCCATGATGGGGAAATATTTCAGCAGGCCGTCGCTGTCCAGATAGGCGGGCAAGCTGGCGGCCAGCTTGTTCCACGCCTCCTGGTCTTGCAGGGCGATGGCCTTCGACGTATTTTGCTCGAAGCAGGTGTAGGGGTAGGCGGCCATGTACTCGCGCACGCCGGGCAGCTCGCCGCCCAGCCTGGCGACAAAGCTGGTCTGGATGCCGCCACGGCCCGGCAAGGCGCCGGCCGGCATTTGCACCGACATATTGACGGGCTTGTCGATCTGCAGCAAGGTGGCTTGATACGTGCGCACGGGCGTGGCCTGGCCCACTTTTTGCGTGATTTTGAGTTTATCGGTATGGCTACCCGCTTTCGCGCTGATCTCCCACACGACAGTTTGCGCGCCCAGCGGCACCTGGTAATCCCAGCCCGTTTCGCGCGCTTCGCCCGCCGCCAACGTCAAACTCTGGCGCGGCAAGGCCTTGCCGGCCGCGCTGGCGTTGAGGTCCACGTTCAGCGCTGCGGCCGAGGTGTTGCGCACGGTAAAGCCCGCGCGCAACTGGTCGCCTTCGCGCACGAGGGTCGGCAAGCCCGACAGCAAGATCAAGTCTTGCGAGCTGCGGATGTCCGTGCTGCCCGTGCCAAACAATTGCTTGCCCGCGCTGGCAATCGCAACGATGCGAAACGCCGTCAAGGAATCGTTGAGCGGCACTTGCACCGTCGCTTCACCCTTGGCGTCGAGCTTGACGGTGCCCTTCCAGAACAGCAGGGTGTCGAACAGTTCACGGCTGGCGCCCTTGCCACCGCCACCGCCGGCCGGGAAAGCCTTGCGGCCAAAGTGGCGCTTGCCGATCACCTGCATTTGCGCCGTCGCCGTTTCCACCTGCAGGCTGCGCTGCGCCATCATGGTGTCGAGTAACTTCCAGCTATCGTTGGGCATCAGTTCCAATAAACCCGTGTCGACGGCCGCCAGCGCCACTTCGGCGCCGGCTGGCAAGGCTTTACCGTCGGCGCGGCGCACGCGCACGGACACCTCCGCCTTGTCGCGCGTTTTATACACTTCCTTGTCAGACACCACCATGACGTTCAGTTCATGCGCCTGCCACCCCACGTTCAGCGGTGCGATGCCCATCTTGTACGCCGGTTTGCCCAGGTCAACCAGGGCCGTCGGCTGCACGCCATCGACCCTCCCCCGCACGACAAACACGGACACATATACATTCGGCGCATAGTTCGATTTGACCGGGATATTCACCACCGGTTCCCGCCCATTGAGCTGGCGCACATAGGTGTCGAGGATGCCTTCGCGCTCGACCGTGATCAGCGCCGTGCCCGAGCGGAACGGCATGCGCACCTGCAAGCTCGCTTCCTGGCCCGGTTCATAGCGTTTCTTTTCCGGCAGCACATCGATGCGGTCATTGTCGCTGGCGTTGAACCACCAGTCGCCGCTGCCGGCCACCCAGGTTTCGCGGTTGGCGACGGCCGCGTTGCCGGCCGCATCCTGCGTGCGGGCGCGCAAAATCAGATTGCCGCTGGCGGGCGCCTTCACGTCGCATATCAACAGGCCCTTGTTGTCCGTCTTGCCATTGCAGGCCGGACCCAGCTTGACCACTTCGCTGCTGTTTTCATACGCATAGAAGCCGCCGATCAGGCGCCGGCGGTGCGAATAGCTGTTGCGCTGGAAGAAGTCGACAGCAACGGGGGCATTCGCCACGGGCTTGCCATTGGTGCCCAGTACGGCGACCGTGAACTTGAAGGCATCCTTGCTCAAGGCCCAGGCGTCGGGCTTGATGCCGATCACATAGTTTGACGGCCACAGCGGCACGCGCGTGGCCACCGATGCCGTCTCGCCATTTGCATCCTGGAAAGCCATTTCCGCCACTAGGTCGCGCGGCGTGGACAGCTGCGGCAGCTGGTCGATGACGATGCGCGCGCCACCCGCCTTATCCAAGGTCAAGCTTTGCGTGCGCGCGGCCGTCGCGCCGGGGCCGGCTGGTCCGCCATGGCCTTCCTCCTGCCACCCGCCTTCATCGTCGTCGTAGCCCGTGCCCTGTTTCACAAGACCTTCCTTCACGTCGCCATTGCTGAAGCTGACATCGGGATAATCGGCAAACGTCACACTCTTGTCTTGCAGCACCGTGCGCAGCTTGACGGGTGCGTTGGTGGCGGCGCCACCGGCCAGGTAGGTGATTTGCGCATCCAGGGCCAGCTGCTTCACCTGCACGGCGGGCGCTTTCGGGCCCTGCAGTACGGCTTTCATGGTGGGCACGCGGAACGCTTCCACGCGGAAACTGCCGGACGGGCGGCCCGCCATCGTCACGCTGTATTCGCCCTGCTTGGCGTCGGCGGGAATGACCCAGTCGCTTTCCGCCGTGCCACTGGCCGACCAGCGCAGCGGCAGCTGGTAGTTCTGGTCGCTGCCCTGGTGCGTGATGACGACGGAGGTGGCACTGCCGGGGCCGTTGTTCTTGTCGACCAGGCTCATGCCCTCGCCCGTATGCTTGCGGATGAAGTGCTTCATGTGTACGGTCTCGCCCGCGCGCAGCAGGGTGCGGTCGAATACCGTCGCCAGCAGGGTGTTGTCGGCGCGCGCGTCGTCCGTGGGCAAGTTGAAACGCCAGGCTTCGATGCCGCCCACCCAGTCCGACAGGGTGAACGTCATGTCGCCGCCGCTGCGCGCACTGATAAAGTAGCGGTCATTGTTCTTGCAGCTGGAATTGGCCAGCTCGCCGGGGATGTGCGCCACGCCGTCCGCGCCTGTGGCGCCTTGCCACAGCAGCTTGCCGGCGCAGTCGCGCACGGCCACTTGCGCTTTCGCAACAGGCGCGCCCTTGTCCAGCGACGTCACCCACACGAGCGACGATTGCGCGCCATGCTTGAAGTGGGCCGCCAGATTCGTCACCAGGGCGGCTGTGCGGATGTAGGCCGTGGTCGGCTTGCCCAGCAACACCTTACCGAGGATGGGGCTGGCCAGCTCGACCACATAAAAGCCCGGTTTCAGCAAAGGAATGCCGATCACTTCGAAGGTTTTCTTGCCATCGGGACGGGGCAGGCTGATGGGACGCGTGCCGGCGGCGCCGGCCAGCACAGATTTGCTCATGTTGCCCGCATACTGGGCGTAGGGCTGCCAGTACTCGCCTCCGGCGCCATTGCCGGCCAGGCGCTGCATCCATTCGATGATGAACTTGTCGTCATTGTCGGGCACGCGCAAGGTGGCGCCCGTGGCGGCGGCCGGATGGGTAACTTCCTTGCCCGATAGCACGGGCTCGATATTGCGCACCGTCACAGGCAGCAAGCCATCGCCCTTGGCTTCGATGATGCCGAACGGGGCCGGGAACTTCAGCAGCGGCGGTTGTTCGCCCGTGCGCACCGTCATGGGGAAGCGCGCGCGGTTGAGCAAGGCACGGCCCGCGTCATCCGTCAGCTTCGGCGGCAGGGTCAGGACAAAACTGCCCTGCACGGGGAAGGGACCATTGAAAGTGGCGCCGTACAGGAATTCCGCCTTTTCTTCGTCTTTTGAAATCGTCGGCGCATACGTCTTGCCGCCGCCCTTCAGGGTCATGGCGCGCACCTGCGCCGCGCTCACGGGCGCAGAAAACTGCACGCGCATGGGCAGGAAGGGAATGCACTGTTCCTTCGGATTGCTGCGCTCGCAGCTGAACTTGGCCGTGAAATCGGGGCGCGTCTTGTACTGCAAGGTTTGCGCCTTGTCCGTGGCGATGCCGCTGGCGCTGGCGATGCCTTCGCCCCACACGAGCGACACCTTGGCGTTGGCGGGGAAGCTGCGTTTGCATTGCAGCACGGTGACGGGCAGCGGCGGCGCGCCCTTGCTGGCGACGGGCATGCCCACTTTCCAGACCGTGCCCCGCTTCTTGAAGTAGACAGTCAGGTAGCGGTCGAGGAAGCTCTTGCGCAGGGTCAATACCTGCTCCAGTTCCTTGCCTTTGAACAGACGTACGGGAATCTTTTCATTGATGCCATCGGCGCGGCAATACGCGTTCGCGGCCACGCTGGCCTCGTTCGGCGCAGCGTCCAGGCCCAGCACGAAGATCTGGTTTTCATCGATATATGGCTGGCCGTCATACGGCACGGCCTCGACGATGGCCGGGCCACCCGTGGAAAAGCGGTACGACGCCGTCCCCTGCAAAGGCTTGCCTGCCAGATCCTTCAGCCCCGGCTTCAAGCTAAAACTGCAGGCCACGCCGGCGGGCAAGTCACGCTCGAAATCAAAGTTCCAGTTGCGCTCGTCGGCCCAGCGCCCGGCGCCCGCCACGACGGCAGGCTCGGCCTTGCCGCAATCGATGGCGAACGGCGCGGCCAAGCCCATGTCGCCGAACGGCACCATCGGCGTGGCGAACTGGGCCCGCACCTGGCGCACGGCCTTGACCGTGCCGCTCGGTGAAAACAGGGACACGCCGCTATCGGCCCAGACCGGCGTAGCCAGGCCCAGCGAGAGCAACACAGTCAGCAGACCCAGCGGGCCCAGTTTGCCAGACAGTGGAGAAGAAAAAATACGGGGGTGGTCAGGCACGGGTGACTCCTTGATGAAAAGTGGCGGAGCTGCCTGCGGCACGCACAAGTTTTCCGGAGGAAACCCAGCAAGGCAACAGAACGCGGCAGGAATACAACATCAATGTAATAGTAGTTATCAAGCTCATCATTGTTGCTAATATACAGTGGCATGCTGGTAACAAGTCGTACGATTGCCTCTTGCCGCGACACCAGGAAATGGCCGTGATAGCAAAAGTTTACCGATGCGAATTAGTTTTTTTCAACACTAAAGTCTTTGTCGTGAATCTGCAACACCACTGATATACCACAATGCTTTGTGCGCCAACGCACGGACGTTGCGAACCTGGCATCGTATTCTCTAGTCCAACAGCAGTGCATTTATCGCAAGAAAGCGCACCTGGAATGGTTGTCTATCTCTAGCAATAGCATGTCTGGCAGTAGTCGCATTGATGCAGTAGAGAAAATCTCTTATCAACGTTGGGAGTTACTTGTGAATAATCTAAAAAAAATCGCCGTTGCCGCCGCAGTCCTGTGCTCCGCCCTCGGCGCACAGGCCCAGGAAATCAATCCCTCCTGGTATATTCAACCTAGCATCAACGCACTCAAGCCAGATTCCGACTTTGCCACGGATAAAACCGGCTATGGCGCAGGCTTGCGTTTCGGTAAGCCTGTTTCCCCGGACTGGGATATCCAGCTGGGCACCACGTACGCCCGTTCCAAGGATGGCGGTCAGCGCTACCAGCAAAATACGCTGGGCGTAGACGGCCTGTACATGTTCTCGCGTAAAGCCTTCCGTCCCTTCCTGCTGGTCGGTGCCGGCATGCAGCGCGACAAGGACACCAGCTTCGCCTTCGGCGAACGCACGAAGAGTTCGCCATACGCCAGCGTGGGCCTGGGCTTCCAGTCCACGATCAACGATCAATTGTCGTTCCAGGCTGACGTACGCAATGTGCACGGCTTCCTGCGCGGCAATACCTTTGACCCGAGCAGCAAGTCCAACAATTACTATGTCACCGTGGGCCTGAACTTCGCGTTCGACAAACCGCCTGCACCGCCGCCACCACCGCCACCGCCGCCAGTGCGTGAAGAAGTCGTCGTGGTCGTGCCGCCACCACCGCCACCACCGCCAGCACGCTTTGAAAAAGTGACGATGGCGGCAACGGAACTGTTCGCCTTTGACAGCGCCAAGCTGGGCCCGACACAGACCAAGCTCGACGAAATCGCCCGCGTGCTGAACGCAGCGCCAGACGTCAGCAACGTCGTCATCAGTGGTTATGCCGACCGCATCGGTGCGCCCAAGTACAACCTGAAACTGTCGCAGCAGCGCGCTGATGCAGTCAAGGAATACCTGGTCGCCCACGGTGTCGCCGCCAACCGCCTGTCGGCCGAAGGCAAGGGCTCCACCAATCCTGTCGTCACCTGCGATAACAAGAAGCGTGCCGACCTGATCAAGTGCCTGGAACCAAACCGCCGCGTTGAAGTGGAACAGATCACCATCGAACGCCGCGTGCAGTAAGCTCAACAGTGGTACGCCACTTGTGAATAAAAAAAGGGGCTCGCGCCCCTTTTTTGCATTGAAAGCCAGCATGAATTTTTCTACCCGCTATCCCCGACTGGCCGGCCTGGTGCCGTTCAGCAAGCAAATGCGCAGCGTCATCGTCTGCTCCGTCACCGAATGGCTGGAACACCGCGCCTCGAGCAAGGGCGCTGCCCTCGCCTACTACACCCTGTTTTCCATCGCCCCCATCCTCGTGCTGGTGATTGCCATCGCCGGCTTTTTCTATGGCCCGGCCGCCGCGCGCGGCGAGCTGATGGGGCAACTGCAGGGTTTGCTGGGCACGCAAGGCGCCGAAGCCGTCCAGCTCGTGCTGGCCGGCGCGAAGAACCATGAGCAGGGCCGCATCGCCACCCTCATCGCCAGCGCCCTGCTGCTGTTTGGCGCCACCAGCGTGTTTGCCGAACTAAAAGCCAGTCTCGATGAAATCTGGCAAGTGCCCCCCCTGAAGGAAGCGGGCGCCTGGGACATGCTGCGCACGCGTTTGCTGTCCTTCGGCCTGGTGCTGGTGCTGGCCTTCCTGCTGATGGTGTCGCTGGTGGTCAACGCGGCCGTGGCCATCCTCGCCAACTTCTGGGAAGGCGTGTGGAAAGACACGGCCGTGCTGTTTACCATTTTGTCGAACCTGATCGGCTTTGCCGTCATCGCCAGCCTGTTCGCCGTCATCTATAAAATGCTGCCGCGCGTGCGCCTGTCCTGGCGCGACGTGCTGATCGGTGCCGTGGGCACGGCTTTCATGTTTGCACTGGGGAAGTATGCAATTGGCGTGTATATCGGCAATAGCGGCGTGGCCAGCAGCTATGGCGCAGCCGGTTCGCTGGTAGCCTTGCTGCTATGGGTGTATTACTCGGCGCAAATCTTCTTCCTGGGCGCCGAATTCACGCGCCAGTTCGCCCTGCAGCTGGGCAGCATGAAGGATATGCCGAAGAATGACGATGGTGATGTGCAAGTCAAGATATTGAAACGCCACCAGTCCTGAGCAGGCTGCGGCATGTCAAAACGGCGCCCGCGGGCGCCGTTTTTATTGCACTAGAAAACTACTCACCCAGCAACTCGGCCACCGCTTCCATGCCCTGCACGCGTTCAGCCACCACCTTCACGATGACGATGATGGGCACGCCCAGTAGCAAGCCCCAGACGCCCCACAGCCAACCCCAGAACAGCAGGCTGACGAACACGGCTGTGGGATTCATGCGGGCGATGCGTCCCGTCATCCAGGTGGTGACAAAGGTGCCGACCAGGGTGGCGATGGCCATCGACGTGCCCGTCACCAGCAAGACCATTTCCAGCGATTCGAACTGCAAGAAGGCGACCAGGCCCGTGGCGATGGTGATGAGCAAGGGGCCGAAATACGGCATGATGTGCAGCAAGCCGGCCACGATGGCCCAGGCGCCTGCATTTTCCAGGCCAATCACGCGCAGGGCAATCCACATCAGGACCGCCAGCAAGCCATTCGTGACGAGCAGCATGAACATATAGTTCTGGATCGAGGTATTGATGTCCTCCAGGATGTGCACGGTGACCTTCTTGCGGCTCAGCGACGGTCCCGTCAGCTTGACGAGCTTGCGCTTGAAGGTGTCGCCCGACAGCAGCAGGAAAAACACGAGAAAGATGACCATGGCGGCCTGGCTGAGGAAACCCACCAGGCCCAGCGAGCCGGCCCAGACCCAGTCCATGATCTTGAAATTCGGCGCGTCCGGCGTGGGGGCGGCGCGGCGGCTGTTGCGGCGCGCTTCGGCGCCGGCGGCCACTTGCTCGATTGCATTGGCCACGGCCTGCATCTTCTGGAAGGTGCTGTTCTTGCCACCCGTGTTCTCGGCGATCAGCCGCGACAGTTTTTGTGTGGCGGCCGGCAACTCTTCAACGATGGATTCGAATTCGCCCTGCACACGCTCGATCACGACGACGGAGCCGAACAGAATCAGGGCCGTCACCACGCTGGCGCCGATGGCGCGCGGCAGGCGCAGCTTTTCCAGCCAGGCGACGACGGGATTGAGGGTGTAGGCAATGAAAATGCCGAAAAGGACGGGAATGAGGAATTTCTGCGCCCATTGCAGCGCAAAGATGAAGCTGACGGTGGCGATAATGCCCAAGGCCAGGCCGCGCGCATTGACATGCAGCGGCAGACGCAAGGATGCGTCCAGGTGCTCCCCGGGCATGCCGGGAGGTGGCCCGGCAGGCTCGGTGGAGACAGCCGCCACCGGCTCGGGCGGGGTATCTGTAGGCTGGATATGCATGCGATTCCCGCGACGGTCGGTGGAGGGCCGCAGCGCCAGCCCTGGGGCTGGGCACTGCGGCAGGTCAGGCCATTACTTGACGCGGATGTCGTTTTTCACCGACTTCACGCCCTTGACGCCACGGGCAATTTCGCCCGCTTTGGCGGCATCGGCTGGCTGGGCAACGAAGCCGCTCAGCTGAACCACGCCCTTGAAGGTTTCAACGTTGATTTCCGTCGATTTCAGGGTAGGCTCATTGAAGATGCTGGCTTTCACTTTGGTGGTGATGGCCGCGTCGTCAATGTACTCGCCCGTGCCTTCTTTGGTTGGGGTCGAAGCGCAACCTGCAACGGCGAACAGGGAAGCGATGAACAGGCCAGTAGCGATAGATTTAGTGAATTTCATGGTTTTTTCCTTAGGAGTGGTCAATCAATGTGCTCACAATGAGCTTCTTATACCAGTGTGGTGACTGCGCGCCGGATGGCGCTCAGTAGCCAAACTGGGTTTTTGCAGCCTTGATACAGTCATCCTTGGCTGCGCCGGCCAATGCATCGCATTTTTCTGTCGCGACCTTGTACTCGGCTTTTCTCTTTGCTTCACGCGCATCACTGCGCGCTTCGATGACTTTCTTGTCTGCCTTGGCATCGGCCAGGGCCGCCACCTTGGTGGACTTGGCCAGCTTGACGCAGACATCCTTGTCGTTGCCCGTCAACGCATTGCAGCGGGCCAGGTCGACGTCGTAGTTGGCATCGGCAATCTTGATGCGCGCCTTGGTGTAGGCGCGCAGGGTATTCGTGTATTGCGCTTGAGCAACGGCTTCATCGTAGGTGCGCACGGCCTTCGCTTCGGCGATGCAGACATCCTTCGCGTTGCCCGTGATTTTTTCGCATTCCGCATGCGCCAGCTTGTAATTCAGGCCAGCCTGTTCGTTGGCCGCCTTGTAGGCTGCTTTCGCTTCCGGCGTTGCCGCCACTGCCTGGCCGCCCCAGGCGGCGCATGCCAGGCTGACGACGATGGCGGTGAAGAGCTTATTCTTGTTCATGTATTTCTCCCTGGTGGTGACAAGCATGTCTGCTTGGCATGACTACCGTTTTACGTGGATCGTCGCCGCTCTTCTGTACGCTGCCGTACACAAGTAATTTATTTTAAAAACAGGAGGCAGACAGAGAGAAATAACAACGTTTTGATGCACCGCATTGGCCAAAAATACCATTTCGACACGAAATAAGTGCGTGCGGCAGCGTACAGACCGGGAACAGGGGCGTAACTAAGATGGCACTACACCCTCACCTCGTCAGGAGAATAAAATGAAAACCAATGCCACCTTGGCTGCACTGATGCTCGCCGCCACCGCCGTACTGAGCGGTTGTGCCACCGGCCCTTCCCAGTCACAACAATACTACCCGGCCAACCAGCCTGAGTCCGCCATGTACGGCACCGTCGATTCCATCCAGATCGTCCAGGGTGGCGGTCAAACCAGTGGCGCCGGCGCCGTGGTCGGCGGCATCGCCGGCGCCTTGCTGGGCAATACCATCGGCTCGGGCGGCGGACGCACGGCCGCCACCGTGGCCGGCGCCGTCGCCGGTGGCGTGGTCGGCAACCAGGTGGAGGGCCGCAGGCAGCAAGCGCAGGCCTACCAGATCAGCGTGCGCCTCGACAACGGCGAATACCGCACCGTGGTGCAGGACAACGCGAATGACTTGCGCCCAGGCAACCGCGTGCGCGTCGTTGACGGCCGCGTCTACCGCTATTAATTTTCGGCGGATTTTGCCAGCAGGCATCCGCCATCCCGCATGCGTCGTACGATAACAAGGAGTTGCCATGGGCACCATCATTCTGATCATCTTGATCCTGGCTCTGGTCGGCGTCCTGCCTACCTGGCCGCACAGCCGCAACTGGGGTTACGGCCCCAGCGGCATCGCCGGCCTGGTCGTCGTGATACTGATCCTGCTATTACTGACGGGCAGGTTGTAAAAAAAGGCGCTGCGGCGCCTTTTTTATTTCAAAGAGGAAATATCATGACACACCGACTCACTTCCCCGGCGCTGGCCCTCGTGCTGGCATGCAGCCTTGCACCTTTCAGCCAGGCACAAACCGCTGCCCCGCAAGCGGGCGATCCGGCCCGCTGGTACCAGGAAGACAGCACGGCGCAAGCCCAGTTGCGCACCTTGCGCAAGGAAATCGCCGCCGCCCTGGCCGAGGCCAAGAAAGCCTGCCGTTCGGAACCCTCCGCCACGCGCGCCAGCTGTCTGAAAGATGCGCAAGACACTTACCGGCAAGACATGGCAAATGCGGAAAAACTGCGTGTAGCGGCCCATCCGCGGCCATGAGCCGTTCTCTGCGACGCCTGACAAAACCGTAGCAGCAGGTTTTGACAGGCGTCACTACGCGGCGTCGCGTTCGTATGGGGGCAGTTCGTGCACCACCAGCGGCGTGTCTTCCGTGACGAAGGCCAGCCAGCCGGCCGCCTTGATCGCGCGCAAGCCATCCTGGTAGCCCTGCTCCCAGCGCCACTCGATGGAGCCCTTGGAGAAATTGATATCCTTGGCCGCCATGTGCCAGTCGCGCCCGGCATATGGCAAGCGCACGATGTGCATGGTGCTGTCGCAGCCCAGCGCTACCAGTTCTTCCGTCTGTTGCCGGTTGTGCGCGCTGTCGGGCAGCTTGGCGTAGAGTTCGCGCAATTTGCGCTGCAAGGTATGCGTATTGACATAATCGGCGATATGCCGCTTCGAGCGCGACGCGAAGGTGACGTCTTTTTGCCGCGTCTGCACTTCATCGAGCGTGGTCGGTTCCGGCCCTTCCGAACTCCATAGATCGACCATGAAGACCAGCGTGTCGACGTGGGGCATGTCGTCGAGCACGGTTTCCAGCGGCGTATTCGAATACAGGCCGCCATCCCAGTACAGGTCGCCATCGACGCGCACGCCTGCAAAGCCGGGCGGCAAGGCGCCACTGGCGCGGATATGGTCCGCCGTCAGCGGCTGCTGCTGGCTATCGAAACTGACGAGGCTGCCACATTTGACGCGCAGGGCGTTGACCGTCAGGCGCATGCCGCCGGGCTGGTTCAGGTAATCGAAATCGACCAGTTCATCGAGGGTGCTGGCCAGCTCGCTCGTGTCGTAATAGCTTGCATCCTCCGGCTTGACGGCAATTCCTGCCGGGAACAGGCTGAACGAACGCGGCTTGAAGAAGCCGGGCACGCCGCGCAGCACCGTATCGAGCGTGGCCAGCCAGATGTTCGAGCGGCGCTGCCGGTCGGACACCAGGTTCATGTCGATGCTGTCGCGGTGCGCCACGCGCTGCCAGAACTGTTTCAGACGCACCAGCCTGTCCTCGTGCTTGTTGCCCGCCAGAATGGCGGCGTTGATGGCGCCGATCGAGGTGCCCACCACCCAGTCGGGCGCCAGGCCATGCTCGTGCAGCGCGTGGTAGACGCCGGCCTGGTAGGCGCCCAGCGCGCCGCCGCCCTGCAGCACCAGCACGATGCGCAGGCGCGAGGGATTTAACTGATTGATCGGTGTCTTTGAATGCGTCATCAAGATGGCCCTCTGTCCGCCGCGCGGAATGCGACGGGTATCATTGTAAGGGATTGCGCCTGTATGCGCCGGACCTTGGGTACGGGCAAAAAAAACGCCGTCGATGACGGCGTTCCTGTTCAGCGTGGCTGGCGTTCAGCGCTTGCGGCGCAGCCAGCTGGCGGCGACGGCGGCCACGGCCACGAGGACCAGGGCCGGCTTGACCAGCTTCTTGCGCCCGATAAACGATAGCGCCGTCAGCACGTAAGGCATGGCGCCTTGCAAACGCATGCCGCCCGGCGCCAGCAGGGATTCGACGCGGTGGCCGGCAAAGCCGACCGCCGTGTCGACCACGCCCTGCAGCAGCGATTCGGGGCGCAGCGCATAGCCCACGTTGGCGCGCGCATGCACGATGCCCACGCGGTACATTTCACCCTGGGCGATCAGCAGGCGCTTGCGGGCGGCTTGCGCCGCCAGTTTGTCGTTGTCCGACATGAATTCTCCTCGTGATGCCGCTTACATCAGCATGTCGCGGTCAGCCTTCAATTCCGCCATGGTGGCGGGCATGGACAGCTTTCCTTGACGCAACATGGCGCGCGCATACATGACCAGGGCGATGGCCAGCAGTACGAACACGACCGTCATGATCGCCAGGATCTTCCAGCCCAGGCTATCCCAGGCCAGGAAGACGATCAGCACGCTGCCGTAAGCGATGGCAAACAAGCCCGCCACTGTCGCCAACGCGAAAATGACAATCAGTTGCAGCATGTGATTGCGCACTTCCGACAGTTCGATGGTGGCCAGTTCCAGCCGCGACAACATCAGTCCGACGGCGTTCTTGGCCATGCCGGCGACCGAGCCGATCAATCCCGGCCCCTGGTGAGACGAAGCAGACTTGTCCATATCGCTCCTGACAGTGGATTACTTGCGGCCCAGGATGAAGCCGACCAGCACGCCGACGCCAGCGGCGACGGCCACCGTGCGCCATGGGTTTTCCTTGACATAACCGTCTGCCTGGGCAGCCATCTGTTTGGTGGCAACGATGGCCGACGCTTGTGCTTCATGCGCCTTGGCCAGCGCGGCGTCCAGGGTTTTCATGCCCTTGACGCGCACTTCATCGGCTTTTTCGCCAGTCAGGGCAGCAGCGGCGCTGAACAGGGCTTGCGCATCCTTGACCAGGGTTTTGACATCGTTATTAACGGTGGTGATATTATTTTCCAACATGGTTTAGCTCCTTAGCTGTGGATGAATGTAGTTACTATACCTACTTTACTCAAAAACACTATTCCATTAGATCGCGCATATCATCGGCGTGCTCTTCCTCGACAGCCATGATTTTGATCAACAAATGGCGTGTCGTCGGGTCTTTGTCGCCGATTTTCACGATCATCTGGCGATACGACTCGATCGCCACCCGTTCCGCGATCAGATTGGCACGCACCATACTCTGCACGTCTTCGGAGTCATCATACTCGGCATGGCTACGCGCAAGCAATGTTGCAGGATTAAAATCTGGCTTGCCATTCAATTGCACGATGCGTTCGGCCAGCCAGTCGGCGTGTTCCTGCTCCTGCTGCGCATGCTCAAGGAACTCGGCCTTGATGCCGCCGTTGTCGCGGCCGCTCACGGTGTAGTAATGGCGTTTGTAGCGCGCAATACACACCAGTTCGGTGGCCAGCGCCCCATTCAACAGGGTGATCAACTCCTGGCGGTCGCCCTGATAGCCGGCCGTCACGGCGCCGTCGTCCAGGTTGCTGGCGGCAGCGCGGATGGCGGCCGTATCGATGCCAGCTGGAATCTCAACAGATGTTTGGGTCATGATGTTTCCTTTCAAGTCTTGCATGGGTATCCACCGGCCAATTTGCGGCCGGTGCTGCCTTTCTACTGCCGCGTCAACTGGCGCGGCTTAGCGGCGGGCGGGAATGGCCGTGTTATCTTCCGACAAGACGATTTCCACCCGGCGATTCAGCTGGCGGTTCGCCGCGCTGTCATTGCCGGCGGCCGGATAGGCGGCGCCATAGCCTTTCGTGGCGATGCGGTCGCGGTTGATGCCTTGCTCCAGCAGCGCATTGCGCACGGATTCGGCGCGGCGTTGCGACAATTCCAGGTTGTGCGCGGAACCGCCCGTGCTATCCGTAAAGCCTTCGATCAGCACGGTGCGCTGCGGGTTGTTTTTCAGCACATCGGCCAGCTTGCGTGCCGTATTCGCGCCATCGGCGGTCAGGTTCGCCTTGTCCGTGCCAAACAGCACGTCGCCCAAAGTGATCACCATGCCGCGTTCGGTTTTCTTGGCAGCCAAGTCGGCCAGTTGCACTTCCAGCGCGGCGGCGCGGGCGGTGGCGTCACGGGCCGACGCTTCGGCCGATTGCGCCTGGGCCTTGGCCGCTTCCGCATCCGCTTGCGCCGACTGGGCGCGCGCCGTGGCCTGGTCAGCCTGCTGCGTGCGCGCATCGAGGCGCAACTGGTCACGCTGCTTGCCGGCGTTGGCGATATCGGCTTCCGCGGCTTTCTGTTTGGCTATCTCTTGTGCCGTAGCAATTTTTTGCTTGGCCAGGTAGGCCAGCTTGTCGACCTTTTCGCTGTCATCCTGGCGCGTGGCGGCCGCGTTCGCCGCTTCCAGCGCAGCGCTCGCTTCGCGGAATTCGCGTGGTGCATAGGTCGACACCAGCGGGTTCGATTGCGCCGCCATGTAGTCGCCGCGTGTCTGGTCGAGCAAGCTGGTAGTGGTCGGCGCGGAGCTGCAGGCGGCGACGAGGGCAGCCATGGCCAGCAGGCCGGGAATCGTGGTGTAGGTAGCTTTTTTCATGATGGGATCCTGTTCTGTTCTTATTGTTAGTTATTGTTTCGGGGCTTGCTGGTTGGCACGGTCGAGCTCTTCGCGCATGACGCGGATGTTCTCGTTGATTTCGTCGGCGGCGCTGGTGGCCTTGGCCGAGTTGGCCTTGCTTTGCGCCAGCTTGGCATCGGCTTGCGCCTGGTCGGCCAGCTCGCGCGCCAGTTTGTAGTCGCGGTCTTTCAAGGCCTGGTTAGCCATGCGCATTTTTTCGCGGGCCGAACGCATTTCATCGGGTGCCAGGTCGGCGGCGCCGGCGCTGGCGGCGTTATCGACGGCGGCACGCGACACGGCGACATCGGCCGTGGCTGGCGTTTTCAGGCTGGAACAGCCCGTCATCAGGACGACGGCGGTGGCGCAAGCGGCCAGAGCGGCCAGTGGGGACATCGTGAAATCTCGGTTTGTCATTTTTCTTCTCCTGGAGAATGTTAAGCGGTAAGGTTCATACGTCGGTGCATCTGGAATCAGGAACGGCGTTTGATGTATGACGTTATAGGCTCCGGCTCCCCGCATATCCGTTCGGTGCCGCACATAGGGTAAGAAATCGACAATACTTGCATGGGCAAAGTGCGCCAGCGCACGCCTGCGCCAGCAAAACCTGAAACGGACCCGGCTTTGTAGCGATTCCTGTAGCATCTTGCTTCTGTCCAGAAAGAAACGCTTCTTACCCCACACCTATGCCACGCCTTATCTCCCTCTCGCGCCGCCAGAAAATCGCCCTCGCCAGCGCCGCCGTGCTCGTCGCCCTGCCCGTCACGGCCGCCGTCGTCCTGCTCAACATGGACTGGAACCGCGCCAAGCCCTGGCTCAATGCGCGCGCCAGCGAAGCGCTGGGCCGGCCCTTCGCCATTGCGGGCGACCTGTCGCTGACGTGGCAGCAGCCAGCGACTGTGGGGCAACAAAGCTGGCGCGCCTACCTGCCGTGGCCGCACTTGCAGGCAAAGGATGTGCGCCTGGGCAACCCGAGCGCCATGGCAGCGGCGGATGATCAGGCGCAGCTGGCCAGCGTGAGCCAGCTGGCGTTTTCACTCAATCCCCTGGCCCTGCTGGACAAGAAAATCATCATCCCCCAATTGCGCTTCGATACGCCGCACGTACGCTTGCTGCGCAACAAGGATGGCAAGAATAACTGGACCTTCGACAAGCAGGAGCAGCCGTCGCCGTGGCAGCTGGAACTGCAAAGCGTGGTCTTCAGCAAGGGCACCGTGACGCTGGACGATGACGTCACGCACACGGCGATGCGCGCCGATGTCGACACCATCGCGAACGATGCGCGCTACGGCATCGCGTGGACCCTGTCCGGCAAATACCGCGGCGAAAGCATCCAGGGCGGCGGCAAGGCGGGCGGCGTGCTGTCGCTGCAGCAGCAAGGCACGCCCTTCCCCATCCAGGCCGACATGCGCGCGAGCGGCAGCAGCGTGGCCATCGAAGGCACCTTGACGCGCCCGGCGGACCTGGCCGCGCTCGACGTGCGCCTGAAAATATCCGGGCCCAGCATGGCGCGCCTGTATCCATTGACGGGCGTGCTGCTGCCGGAAACGCCGCATTTCAGTACGGAAGGCCATTTGACGGGCACCCTGGCGCCGCGCGGCGGCGAATGGGTGTACGACCAGTTCAGAGGCAAGGTGGGCTCCAGCGATATCGAAGGCAAGCTGGCCTTTTCGGCCAGCTTGCCACGCAAGCGCCTGACGGGCGAAGTCCACTCGCGCCTGCTGCAATTTTCCGACCTGGGCCCGCTGGTGGGCGCCGATTCCAGCGCCAGCAAGAAGGAGCGGGGCGTGCCGTCGACGCAGCCGGCCGGCCGCGTGCTGCCGGTGGAAACCTTCAAAACGGAGCGCTGGACCAGCCTGGACGCCGATGTGCGCTACACGGCCGATAAAATCACACGCGACGCCGAACTGCCAATCAGCAAGCTCGACACGCATGTGGTGCTGACGGACGGCGTGCTGTCCTTGACGCCGCTCAACTTCAATGTGGCGGGCGGCACCCTGACATCGCAGATCAAGCTCGACGGCAGCGGCAAGGTCATCGCCAACGGCATCGCCGCCGAGCTCAAGGCCAGCGCCCGCCATCTGCACATCCAGCAACTGTTTCCCCGCCTGCCGGCCCTGCAGGCCAGCGTGGGCGAAATCAATGGCGACGCTTCGCTGTCGGCCACGGGCAATTCCGTCGCCAGCCTGCTGGGCAGTTCGAATGGCGAAGTGCGCGCGCTGATCAACCGGGGCAGCATCAGCAAGCTGCTGCTGGAAGAAATGGGCTTGAATATCGGCAGTGTCGTGCTGACCAAGCTGGTAGGCGACAAGCAGGTCAAGCTGAACTGCATGGCCGCCGATTTCGTCGTCGCCAAGGGGCTGATGCGCACGCGCCAGTTCATCGTCGACACGGACGATGCGGTGCTGCATATCGACGGCACGGTGAACCTGGCCAATGAGCAACTGGACCTGACCTTGCAGCCGGACAGCAAGGGGCTGCGCATCTTTTCGCTGCGCTCGCCCCTGTATGTGCAGGGCACCTTCAGCAAGCCCGACGTCAGCGTCGACAAGGGCGTGCTGGCCCTGCGCGCCGGCGGCGCCCTGGCGCTGGCCGTGGTGGCGCCTGTCGCCGCCCTGCTGCCGCTGGTCAATACCGGTCCCGGCGAGGACAGCGAATGCGCCGCCCTGCTGGCCCAGGCGCGCATCAAGCCGGTAGCGCCAAAACCGGGCAAGGCACAGCGCAAACCCCGCTGAACAACATGGCAGAGAGGACGTCTGTGCACGATTACAATTGTTACACCCCTATGTGCGTTGCCGAACAGACCCTGCCTTGTCACAATCCTATTCTGTGATCGTGCCTGAAACACGTGGCGACACGAAGTCCCACCGGCCCATACCATGCCGGCGCCACGAGGTCCGAATTCATAGGAGAACTATTATGCAAATCATTAAAAAAATCGCCGCTACCACTTCCGTTGCCGCTCTGCTGCTGAGCTTGACTGCTTGCGCCAATATGTCGGGCCAGGATAAAAATACGGCCATCGGCGCCGGTGTCGGCGCCGTTGCCGGCTCCGTGCTGACGGGCGGCAGCGCCATCGGCGCAGTCGGTGGCGCTGCCGTCGGCGGCGTGATCGGCAACCAGGTCAAGCCGAAGTAATCGTTGCTCAAGAAAGCGGGGTGGGTGCCCAGGCACCCACCCCGCTTTTTTGCGTCCGCAGCACAAGGATGAGGAAAATCAGACGAAGACGTTGGCCATGCCGATGGCGCCGCTGTCCTTGACCAGCGCATAACAGCGGCAGGAGACGGCTTCCAGGCCGGCGGAATCGAGGATTTCAATATTGCCGCGGCTGTAGGTGATGAGTTTTTGCTGTTGCAGCGCGCTGGCTGCCTTGGTCACGCCAACCCGCCGCACGCCCAGGGTATGGGCGAGGAATTCATGCGTCAGGTGAAATTTTTCCGACTGCAGACGGTCGCGCGTGATCAGCAGGGAACGGGCCAGACGCGCTTCGAGCACGTGGAAGCGGCTGCACACGGCAATCTGGATGGCTTGCGCCAGCAAGGTGTCCGTGTAGCGGTACAGCAAACGCTGCAGGGAATCGAGCTGGGCGAACTCGGCGCAGAACTCGGCCCGCCCGATGCGGCTGGCCGTACCAGAACGTTGCACCACGGCACGCACTTGCGCCAGGTCATGGCCCAGCGCGACGGAAGCGCCCAGCACGCCTTCGCGGCCGACGGAACCCACTTCCAGGGTCATGCGGCCTTCCGCCACGGCCAGCAGCGAGATCAGGCAGTCGCTGGGGAAGTAGATGTAGCCGATAGGCTGGCCCGGCTCGTACAGCACCTCGCCCACCTCGACGGTGACGGTATCGAACAGCGCCGTCAGGTGGCGCAAGTCGTGCTCGGGCAGGCTGGCCAGCAAGCGGTTGCCGGCGTCTAGCGCGCCCGCAGGCGACCCCAGGCCAGATCGGCCTGCGTCGCGGGACAGGGTCATGCTGGCGTTCGTTGGTGGCATTGCTTTTCCTTGGTGTCGTTACAACTCGACATAATTTTTACTTAGCCTACGGTGCACTACCGTGCCTGTATGTACGGTGACGCACGGAAGCGGGGCACACGGCACAGCACACTGGCTGCATGCACGGATAACACGCACTACCCATTTCATTATTTCAAAAAAACCAAGGAGCTCTCCATGACTACCACCACCAAATCCCTCCATCCGCTGGTGCTTGCCGCCGCCGTCGCCGTCCTGCTGTTTTGCGGCGTGGGCACGGCGGCCCTGATGGGCTGGCTGCCCTCGTCCCAGCGCGATGCCCAGCCACTGGCGGCCAGCACTTCGGCCGAACAGCTGGCCAGCTTGCAGGCGAACCAGCCGCAAGCGAACTTGCAATCGTCCGGCGCGCAGCCGCTGGCCGCCCTGCCGCCACAGCAACAGCAGCAACCCGTGCGCCAGCCGCAACAGCAACCACAGCAGCAATACGCGGCAGCCGCCCCGGCGCCGCAGGTGTGCAGCAATTGTGGCGTGATCGAAGCCATCCATGAAGTCAATACGCGCGCCGAAGGCAGCGGCGTCGGCGCGGCCGGCGGCGCTGTCGTCGGCGGCTTGCTGGGCAACCAGGTAGGCGGCGGCCACGGCAAGCAGCTGGCCACCGTGCTGGGCGCCGTTGGCGGCGCCGTGGCCGGCAACCAGATCGAAGGCAGCGTGCGCGCCACGCGCAGCTACAACATCGTCGTGCGCCTCGATAACGGCAAGACGCGCACCGTGCACCAGAGCGCCGCGCCGAACTGGCGCCAGGGCGACCGCGTGCGCGTCGTCAACGGCACCTTGCGCGCCATCGGCTAAGCGAAGCGCTACGGCGGCGCTGCCGCAACACGTGGCAAACGACCCACACGCCCGGCCTGTCCGGGCGTTTTCTTTTTAGCAAAGTTCGTTGGCGTACAGATGGGCTTGCAGGAGCGCGAGATGATGCATTCAGGGAAATTCAACGGGTAGTCCGCTCAAGGAGCAGCAATGAAAAACGACAAGACAGGCGGCAACCGGATCTGGCTGGGCTTTATCGGCGGCGGCATATTCGCCACCGCACTGGGCTTCTGCGCGCTGGACCTGGCGCCATTGCAAGCGAGCGCGCCCGTGTTCGGCGTCATGCTACTGCTGACGGGCGGCATGGTCAGTTGCCTGGCGGGCGCCGTCGGCATGGCCGGCATGCTGGCCTGGATACCGGGCATGGCAGATGACCACGCTGACCGGTCCCGATAGTTGATCCTTGTGTACGACAGCGTACAGAACTCAAGCGAAACAAAGTAGACACTTAATCATGGCATCAGCGTTCAGCGACATAGTCGCCGCGCAATGACAAAAAACCGATGACGGCGCCAGACGCCAGCGCCTCGCAAGGCCAAGGCAGTCGCCGTCATCCACACATTACTCTCGGAGGACACATCATGCTGTATACAATCGCCGTCGTACTCATTATTCTTTGGCTGCTGGGCCTGGTAACTTCCTATACCATTGGCGGCTTCATCCACATCCTGCTGGTGGTCGCCGTCATCATGATCCTGTTGCGCCTGATCAGCGGGCGCGGTTTATAGTCCAGGCCGTTAGCCTGGCCTGACAAGAGCGGCGCGCGTGCAAACGGGCGCCGCTCTTTTGCCGACAGTGGGCACGCACTGGCAAGCAGTTGCATTTTGCAGTAACGTGTACGGGTAGTCTTGGGTATGTCCCAATAACAAAACAAGGAGAAAATCCATGAAAGAAACATTCAAAAAAGGCCCTGGCGCCAAATCCCTGATCGGCATGCTGGTAATCGCATTGGCCGCTAGCGGCTGCGCGGATATGTCCGCCACACAACGTGGCACGGCCACGGGCGCCGGCGTCGGCGCAGGCCTGGGCGCCCTGATCGGCGGCACGACGGGCGGCGGCAGCAGCGGCCGCACGGCCGGCGGCGCCCTGATCGGCGCGGCAGCGGGTGCCGTCATCGGCAATATCTGGTCGAACCGCATGGAAAACCAGAAGCGCGCCATGGAACAAGCGACA
Source organism: Janthinobacterium kochi (assembly GCF_051380715.1). Lineage (NCBI taxonomy): Bacteria > Pseudomonadati > Pseudomonadota > Betaproteobacteria > Burkholderiales > Oxalobacteraceae > Janthinobacterium > Janthinobacterium kochi. The sequence continues at coordinate 47,159 of NZ_JBNYXO010000005.1, read as the reverse complement.
CAGGGTACCGGTGTGCAAGTGACGCAGACGGCCGATAACCGCCTGAAAATGGAAATCCCAAGCGATATTTCCTTCGACACCAATCGCGCCGACATCAAGGGCAATTTCCGCCCGATTCTCGACCGCTTTGCCGCCACCCTGAATGAAAATCCGAACACCACGGTCAGCATCATCGGCCATACGGACAGCACGGGCAGCGCTTCGATCAACGAACCGCTGTCGGTGGAACGCGCGGCCCACACGCGCGACTACCTGGCCATGCGCGGTGTCTCACCGACACGCGTCGTCACGGAAGGCCGCGGCGCCCGCGAGCCGATCGGCTCGAACGCCGATGCTTCGGGACGCGCACGCAATCGCCGCGTGGAGATCTATGTAGCCGAATTGGCGCCGCGCTAAGTTAATACTCATCATAAAAAACCCCGCCGGCAAGGTAAATGCCGGCGGGGTTTTTCCATGTAAAACAGCTTATTTCGACGTCGTTGCCTTGGCGCCGCTCTCGCCCTCTTTCGCCACCTTGGCAAAGTCGCCCGCCGTCACGATCGAGATGGCCGATGGCTTCAGGTACTCGCGCAAGCTCTGGTTCACTTGCGCCAGGGTCAAGGCGGCCACTTTCGCTTCCAGGTCCTTGTCGTACGCCATGGTACGGTCGTCGGCAAGGTAGCCGGCCAGTTCGCGGGCCAGGCCGCTGTCCTGCGTGCGGCCCACTTCCTGCGATTGCAGCCAGCCTTTCTTCGCCTCAAGCAATTCCTCTTGCGTAAAGCCGTCGGCCAGCGCCTTGGCGATTTCCTCGCGCAGGGCCGCTTCCACCTTGACCGTGTTTTGCGGCGCGCTAATAGCATACGCCATCCAGTAGCCCGCCGGCTCGCGTGACGGCACGCTCACTTGCGAGCCGACGCCGTACGACAGGCCTTCCTTCTGGCGGATACGGTCGGCCAGGCGGCTGCGCAAGGCGCCGCCACCGAGCATGTGATTGGCGATCAGCAAGGCCGGAAAAGTGGCCGCGTCATCCTTGAGGGGAACCGGCTGGATGGCGAACAGCACGCTGTTGGCCTTGTCCGGCGTTTCCAGCGTGACTTTCTCGCCGCTGACGGGCTTGACGGCATCAAGAATGCGCACATACGGCTGCTGCGCCTTCCAGTTGCCGTACAGGCTGGCCACTTGCGCCTTCAGCGCGACCGGGTCGAAGTCGCCCACGGCGGCAAAGGTGGCGTTCGACGCGCCATAATAGGCGCCATGGAAGGCTTGCACATCGTCCACCTTGATGGCTTTCCATTGCGCCAGCTCAAACGGCAAGGTAGCCACGTGGCGCACATGGCCTTCCGGCGTGGCGTCGAGCAGGCGGCGGAAGGCGTTCACGGCCTGCGGCTGCGGTTCAGGCAATTCCTGCTCCGCGCGGCCCACGCGCTCGCGCTGCAATTCCAGGAATTCCGTCTCGCTCAGGGCGGGCTTTTGCAGCACTTGCGCCAGCAGGTCCATGGCGGCTGGCAAGTTCTCGCGCTTGCCAGTCAGCATGGCGGTGACGCCTTCGGCGCCGCCGGAGATAGCCACTTGCGTGCCCAGCTGGTCGAACTTGTCCTTCACTTCCTGGCGCGACAGTTTATCCGTGCCACGCGACAATAGATTGGCCGTGTAGACGCCCACTTGCGCCTTGCCGCGCAAGTTCTCTTCGCTGCCGATCTGCAATTTCAACACGACGCTGACCGTGCTGCCCTTGGTTTTCTTCGGCAGCAAGGCGCCCTTCAAGCCGTTCGGCAAGGTGAAGCGCTGCGTGCGCGCTTCGATATTGTCGGGGCTCGGATCGAACGCTTCGCCCTGCGCCACCACGGCGCGGCCCGTGTAGCCGGCCAGTCGCGGCGCCACGTCGGCGTAGGCCGGCACGACGGTGCGGTCCGGCGCGTCGGTGGGAATGAAGCGGCCCAGGGTGCGGTTCGAGCTCTTCAGGTATTTCTCGGCCGCCGCCTGTACCTGCGCCGTCGTCAGCTTGTCGAGCTGGTCGCGCTGCAGGAAGAACAAACGCCAGTCGCCGGCCGCCAGGGACTCCGTCAGGGCGATCGTCAGGCGCGCCGTGTTCGAGGTGGCCAGTTCAATCTGCTTGCTCAATTGCTGCTTGACGCGCGCCACTTCGGCCTCCGTGACCGGTTGCGACTTCAAGTCTTCCAGCACTTTCAACATGGCCGCTTGCGCCGCGTCGAGGTTGCCATCGACAGGCACCAGCGCGCCGAACAGGTTGTAGCCCGGCTCCAGGTTGCTCACCGAGTTGTATTCGATCTTGCTGGCCAGCTTGGTTTCCACCAGCGCCTTGTGCAGGCGGCCGGCCGGCGCGTCCGTCAGCACGTGGCCCAGCACCTCGATGGCAACGGCATCCGGGTTGCCGGACGGCGCCACGTGGTAGCCGGCGCCGACGAACTGCGTGCCGCCGCTGCGGCGCACCGTCACGGCGCGCTCGCCATCCTGCACCGGTTCGGCCGTGTAGGTCGGTTCGATCACGCGCGTGGGTTTCGGGATCTTGCCGAACAGCTCATTGATCTGCTTCAAGACCTTGGCTTCGTCGAAGCGGCCCGCCACCATCAGTACGGCGTTATCGGGCTGATAATATTTATGGTAAAACGCGCGCAGACGGGGAATGTTCACCTGCTCGATGTCGGAACGGGCGCCGATGGTCGACTTGCCATAGTTGTGCCAATCGTAGGCGATGGCCTGGATGCGTTCGCTGGTCACGCCGATCGGGTCGCTCTCGCCCATCTCGAATTCATTGCGCACGACCGTCATCTCGCCCTTCTGCGTCTTCGGATTCCACAGGTCGTTCTGGTCGATGGCCGCGTTGACCATGCGGTCCGCTTCCATCGCCAGCATCTGGCGCAGGTTGTCGTCGTTGGCGGGGAAGGTGGCGTAGTAATTGGTGCGGTCGTACCAGGTGGTGCCGTTGAACTGCGCGCCCGTCGAGTTCAATATCTCGACCGGGGTTTTCGTGCCCTTCTTGACGCCGAAGTTGGCGCTGGGCTTGAACAGCAAGTGTTCGAGCAAGTGAGCCATGCCCGTTTCGCCATAGTTTTCATGGCGCGATCCGACCAGGTAGACGATGTTGGTGGTCAGGGTCGGCTTGCTGGCGTCGGGGAACAGCAGCACGCGCAAACCATTGGCCAGCCGGTATTCGGTGATGCCTTCGACGGACGTGACTTTGACGGCGGCGCCGCGGTTGGGTGCAGCCTTGCCGGTTTTCTGGGTCGGCGCGACTTCCGCCGGGGTGGCGGCCAGGATGAAGGAAGGCGAAAGAATGCCGGCGGCAAGCAGGAGGGCGGTAATTGGTTTCAAGGCAAAGTCCTGGTAACACTACGTTATATAAAGAAGCGCAAGCGCCATACGATACAAACGCAAAAATTGTCGCCGGGCCAGCGCTGCGTCTTCGCTGCCCGGTGCAATGATTGCTCTCGCAATTTACGGCATACTTATCAGTTACGCAAGTCACTGTCATCGAGCTGTTATGTGCCCGTGTTATACTCCACGGTTCCAGAACTATCTGCCTGTATATGAGACGAGCTCTCGTCCTGCTCTGCCTTTTTGTTTTCATCGCATTACCCCAGGCGTTCGCCAGCATGGCCTACGCCAGCCCTTCCCCATTCCAGCATGCAGTTGCGGCCGGCATTACTGCCACGCCTGCCTTCGTAGCGGATTGCCATGACCCCGGCGCCCATGCGGGCCAGCCCGGCGACAGCTGCGACGCCGAAGAATGCGACAACGACCCCATCACGCTGTACCCGACCTCGCGCCAAGGCGCGCCGTTTTGCGCCATCATTTGGCAAGCGGGACCGGGCGCACTTGCCGAAGCGGACGCGCGGCAGGCCACCCGGCCGCCGCGCGTCCGCCACTGACACCGCAGCACGCATCGCATTCAAGCCCGGGGCAATCCGCCGCCGGGCACGCTTTATACTGATTGACTTTACAAGGTTACACACATGGAATGGTTATTTGACCCGACAATCTGGGTCGGCCTGCTGACGCTGGTCGTACTGGAAATCGTACTGGGTATCGACAACCTGATCTTCATCGCCATCCTGGCCGAGAAACTGCCGCCGCACCAGCGCGACAAGGCGCGCGTGCTGGGTCTGACGCTGGCCCTCGTCATGCGCCTGGGCCTGCTTTCCCTGATTTCCTGGCTGGTCACCCTGACCACGCCATTGTTTTCCCTATGGACATTCTCGTTTTCGGGGCGCGACCTGATCCTGCTCTTCGGTGGCCTATTCCTGCTGTTCAAGGCGACCAGCGAACTGCACGAGCGCCTCGAAGGCATCACGCATGCCCAGACAGGCCCGAAAGTCTACGCCGGCTTCGGCCTGGTGGTGGCGCAGATCGTCGTGCTCGACGCCGTCTTTTCGCTCGACGCCGTCATCACGGCCGTCGGCATGGTGGACAACCTGTACGTGATGATGGCGGCCGTCGTCATTTCCATCGTCGTCATGATGCTCGCTTCAAAGGTGCTGACGCGCTTCGTCAACGCCCACCCCACCGTCGTGGTGCTGTGCCTGAGCTTCTTGCTGATGATCGGCCTGTCGCTGGTGGCTGAAGGCCTGGGCTTCCACATTCCGAAAGGGTATTTGTACGCCGCCATCGGTTTCTCGATCGTCATCGAGTTCTTCAATCAGCTGGCGCGCCGCAACTTCCTCAAGCTGCAATCGAATGCACCGCTGCGCGACCGCACGGCGCAAGCCGTCCTGAGCCTGCTGGGCGGGCGCAAAGGCCGCGAAGCCGTCGAAGAGCACGAAGTCAAGGAAGCGCTCGACCCATCCGCCTTTGGCGTGGAAGAGCGCAACATGGTCAGCGGCGTGCTGACCCTGGCCGAACGCTCGATCCGCTCCGTGATGACGCCGCGCGGCGACGTCTCGTGGGTCAACCTGAACGACAGCAGCGAGAAGATGCTGCAACTGCTGCGTGAAACGCCGCACAGCATGATTCCTGTCTGCAATGATGACCTGGACAACGTGGTCGGCATCGCGCGCAGCAAGGACCTCATCGAAGACCTCGTATCGCACGGCAAGATCGACCCGGCCAGCATGCGCGAAGCCGTCGTCGTGCCGGAAGCGGCCGGCGTGCTGAAAGCCATGGAAACCCTGAAGCGCTCGCGCGGCCAGCTGGTGCTGGTGGTCGACGAGTTCGGCACCGTGCAAGGCGTGTTGACGCCGATCGACATCCTCGAAGCCATCGCCGGCGAATTCCCCGACGAGGACGAGCAGCCCGACGTGGAAGTGCTGGGCCCCGGCCACTGGCGCATCGACGGCGCCACGGACTTGCATTACCTGGAGCAAGTGTTCGAGACGGAAACCCTGGTCAGCGAAGACGGCGAATACAACTCGCTGGCCGGCTTCCTGCTAGCGCATTTTGAAAACATGCCGGCCGTGGGCGAAGTGCTGGAACTCGATGACTTGCGCTATGAAATCGTCGAGGCCGACGAGCGCCGCATCGCCTGCGTGGACGTGCGCCGCATCGAGCCAGATCACAGTTTGTAACACAATGGCAAGCGTGCCCCGCCTGCCATGCCGTATGCTGGGGTCTGCCTATACTGGAGACCCCACGATGAAAAGATCACTGCTACGCCTCACCCTGCTGGCTTGCGCCGCCTTAGGCAGCCAAGCCAATGTCATGGCCGCCGCGCCTTCCGCCAGCATCAAGCCTGGCCTGTGGCAAGTTGACAGCAAGATGGCGTCGCCGGACGCCGCCACCGACAACGCCATGTCCATGGTGTTGCAACAATTGGGCAACCTTCCTCCCGATCAACGCAAGCAGCTGGAAAGCATGGCCGCCAGCCGCGGCATGGCCATGCCCACCGTGGGCGCCGATGGCGCCGTGCGCGTGACGGCGTGCGTGACGCCGGAGATGGCCGCGCGCAAGCAGATTCCCACGGGCCAGCCCGGCGATTGCAAATCGAAGAACACCGACATCGCGGGCGGCATGAATGTATCGTTCGCCTGCGCGAACCCGAAATCGAGCGGCGAAGGCCAGGTACGCTTCAGTGGCGATCAGGCTTTCAGCATGCAACTGGCGGTGACGACCAGCGCGCGCGGCACGCCGGAGCAAGTGAATGTGACGAGCAACGGCAAGTGGCTGGGGGCAACGTGCCCTGCGCCATCAACCGCTGCCGCTCAGAAGCCGTGACGAAAGCCCATATTGAAGGCCGCGTCGCCGCGCCCCGCGTCGCTGGCGTTACCCACCGTGTAGCGGGCGCCGTTCTTATTGTGGATCTTCGCGTAAGACGCGTAGAAATCGCTGCGTTTTGACAGCGAGTACGTAAAGCCGACGGCCACCTGGCTGGCGTCGCGGTTGGCCAGGTCGCGGTCATCCTTGCGCACGTACGAGGCCAGCAGCTTGAAGCCGCCCACGGGCACGGACACGCCCAGCAAGGTGTCGCGGCTATCCGACGACGACATCGACAGGGCCAGCGAGCTGTACGCATTGCTGGGGTCCCAAGGAGAACTGCCATAGCCCTTGTTCACGCCCACGGCGGCAAAGGCGGTGGCCACTTTCAAGTCGATATTTGCCGCGATCAAGGTGTTGCGGGCCGACATGTCGATGGCGGGCAGGGTGCCGGAGGCGAGGATGAAGTTGTTCTTGCGCTGGTGCGACACGCTGATATTCACGGCGCCGGTCGAATAGCCGAGCGTGGCGCCATACGCGCGATTGTTGGCGCTGCTGTACGGCGACTCGCCAAAGCTGTAGATGGCGCTGGCGGACATGCCGCGCAAGGCGGGCGTCACGTATTTGACGGTATTGTCGTAGCGTTTCACGCTGTAGCCGGCCAGGTTGCTGGCACTGCCGGCCATGCCGCCCTTGAACGGGTCGGCCACGTCGGTCAGCGTCAGGTATTGCAGGTTGTACTGGCGCCCCAGAGTCAGCGCACCCAGGCGGCTGTCCAGGCCCACGTAAGCCTGGCGGCCGAACAGATGGCCGTCTTCCGGCTGCCCCGTGTCGTTCTGCACGCCCGCTTCCAGGGTAAATACGGCGGACACGTCGTTGCCCAGGGCTTCGCGGCCCTGCAGTCCCAGGCGCGAACCGGATGCCACGCCGCCAGAGACCTTGCTGCCGGCGCAATTGGCGGCACAGCCCCGCTCGGCCACGATGCCGGCGTCAAGCACGCCGTACACGGCAACGTTAGTAGATGCGGTATTGCCCCCGCCATCGGCAGCCTGGGCCGCTGCGCCCAGCGCGAATGACCCCATCCCTATCACAGCGAGCGCAACATACGAGGTCTTCATGATAAATATCTCGGTGACGTGGGTGAAACTTCCCGGTATTGATCAGGACATGCGCTGTGTGTCACATCTCAGTGTTACCTTATCCTCGCTTTTTGTCCAGCCATCCGTGCGTTGTCCAACAGAAACTTCAGCTTAGCCCCGGAAAAACAGTCGCGCACTGACAACACGCAAGAGTGGCCAAGATTGTGGTACTAGCGGCAAAATGGGGTTAAAAGTAGGCCCTGCCGTAAAGCAATGTTCGGTAGCGAACGTTGCGCGATTTGACGCAGGCGGTACACTACTGGTTTTACCGACAGCGGCTCGCCCGTTTTTCTGCATGCTAGCTATCCTCGAACGCATTGACCCCAATTCCAGCAATATCGACTTGCTGGTGGAATTATTCAATTCACTGCGTCCCAAGCACCCCCACGACAGCGCTACCGCGATCGCCAACGTGCGCACCCTGCGCCAGCTTCTCAAAGGTAACCCCGCGCAAGCGCGCGCCCTGCACGAATACGTGCTGCGTGCGCTGGCCGCGCGCCGCCACGCCAGCCTGTACACGGACATCGGCGTGCTGTCGAACAGCGGTTTTTTCACCGAATTGAAACGCCGCATCGCCTACCGCATGCTGCCCCCCGCCTTGGGCGACGAGTACCTGAACGACGCGCTCGACCAGGTGCTGTACCTGAAGACCGATTATTTGTGGATCAGCAACGTGCCCGCCACGGACTGGCTGGAACTGTTCGACGTGCTCACCAGCGAAGAGATCGAACTGGCCGTCGGCGACGGCAATATCATGCTGCCGGGCATGCTTGACGCCATCCGCACCCTGTCCTACCGCGTCTGCGCCATGGGCCTGGAACCGGAATTGACGCGTTTCCACAATGAAATCGAAGTGTTCCAGTCGCCGTTCATGGTGCAGAACACGGAAGTGAACGCCTACCTGGACGCCTACACGAATTTGCTGCAAGGCGACATCGAGCACATCGAGGATGCACGCCATTTGCTGGTGATGCTGGACCAGTGCGACGCCGTCATCGCCAAGATCCGCAAGAAGGCGCTGTACCAGGGCACCAGCATTCCCCTCACGTATTTATTGGTGGCGCTGGCGCAAAGCATCGACCGCCTGCGCAAGCTGCTGTTCCTGGTCGACACGAGCGGCGAGCTGCCCAGCTCTGCTAACGTGGATATCGCCGCCATCACGGTGGACGCCACGCAAGACTTGCTGCACCCGCAGCCCGTCAGCCGCCGCCGCGCAGGCGCCGTCGCGCTGGCGCTGGAACTGATACGCGCGCATAACCACAAGTACAAGGTCAGCGACCTGTTTTCCGACAATATCAACTTGCTGGCGCGCAATGTGACGGAAAACGCCAGCCGCACGGGCGAGCATTACATCGCGGAAAGCCGGCGCGAGATGGGCGCCATGTTCCTGTCATCGGCGGGCGCGGGCATCATTATCGGCTTCATGGCCCTGTTCAAGATCCTGATGTCGTATTTGCGCTCGGCACCGCTGGTCGAAGCGTTCATGTTCAGCATGAATTACTCGATCGGCTTCATGTTCATCCATTTGCTGCACTTCACGGTGGCCACCAAGCAGCCGGCCATGACGGCCTCGCGCATCGCCGCCGGCCTGCACAGCAAGGATGGCAGGAATATCGACCTCGACAGTATGGCGGAACTGATCAACAAGGTCTTCCGCACGCAAAACATGGCCGTGCTGGGCAACCTGGCCACGGCCATTCCTACGGCCTGGCTGATCGCGCTGGGCTACAAGGCGATCACGGGCCACAACCTGGTGTCGCCCGAGAAGGCCATGCATTTGCTGCACGATATCGACCCCATCGGCAGCCCCGCCATCTTCTACGCCATGATTGCCGGCGTGTGCCTGTTCGTGGCCGGCCTGATTTCGGGCTACTATGACAACCAGGCGCTGTACACGCGCTGGGCGCAGCGCATCGCGCAATTGCGCGGCCTGGGCCGCGTGATCGGCCAGGAGCGCTTGCAACGGCTGGGCCTGTATCTGGAAAACAACTTGGGCGGGCTGATGGGGAACTTCTATTTCGGTATCCTGCTGGGCTCCATCGGCACCCTGGGTTTCCTGATCGGCTTGCCGATCGATATCCGCCACATCACCTTCTCGGCCGCCAACTTCGCCACGGCCCTGGTGGGTCTGGATCACAACATGAGCTGGCAGTTGGCCGTCAAGTCGCTGTCGGGCATCTTCGCCATCGGCACGGCCAACCTGCTGGTCAGTTTCGGTCTGGCCCTGTGGGTAGCCCTGCGTTCGCGCCAGGTGCGCTTCAAGCACGGCATGCAATTGTTGAAGATTCTGGGCAAGCGCTTCCTGCGCTCGCCCATCGTCTTCTTCTTCGGTTCGAAAAACCCGCCCCCCCTGGCACTGGCCGACGACTCGGCAAACCTGTCACTGACAAACAAGGCTCAAAAATGACCACCAGGCGCATGCAACCCTGCCTCACCGCCCTACTGCTGTGCTGGACCCTGGCTGCATGCGCCTCGCTGCCCGATGTCAAGAATCTCAACACCACATTGGCCCCGGTGGCGAAGCCCCAGGTGATCACGGGCAAGGGAGCCTTGCTGAACGTCAACAGCCGCGCCGCCCTGCTCAACAAGCGCTGGGCCAAGTCCGGCATGGACTTGCATACCCAGGCGGCGCTGGAAGAGGCCGCGACGGGCGTGCCTTTGATCAAGGGTAACAAGGTGACCCTGCTGTTTGACGGCCCGCAAACCATGGCCGCCATGTTCCAGGCCATCAGCGAAGCGAAGAACAGCATCAACCTGGAAACGTATATCTTCGACCAGGACCCGCTGGGCCTGAAATTTGCCGACATGCTCATCGAAAAGCAGCAGGCAGGCGTGACGGTCAACGTCATCTACGACAGCGTGGGCACCTTGGGCGTGCCGCAGGCGTTCTTTGAGCGCATGCGCGCGGCCGGCGTGCACCTGGTGGCCTTCAACCCCGTCAATCCGGCCAAGCTCAAGGGCGACGACTGGAAGATCAACAACCGCGACCACCGCAAGGTGCTGATCGTCGACGGCAAGATGGCGTTTACGGGCGGCATCAATATCAGCGATACCTATGCGAAGAGCTCGCTGTTCCGCTCAAAATCGAAACCCACCGACAAGAAGGACGTGGGCTGGCGCGATACGCACGTGAAAGTGGAAGGCCCGGCCGTGGCCGCCTTCCAGTGGCTGTTCATCCGCACCTGGGCCCAGCAAGACCAGGCCGACTTGCCAGACGCCAATTATTTCCCTGTGCTTTACGAAGTGGGCGACAAGCTGGTGCGCGTAGTAGCCAGCGAGCCGGACGGCGGCTTTGAAATCTACAAGGCGTATATCCTGGCCATCCAGGAAGCGAAGAAATCCATCCACATCACGTCCGCCTATTTCGTGCCCGACCAGCAGACGGTCGACGCCCTTATCGCAGCCGCCAAGCGGGGCGTGGATGTCACCGTGGTGCTGCCCGGCGTGTCCGACAGCGGCCTTGTGTTCCATGCGGGACACGCGCTGTACGACCAGTTGCTGGCCGGCGGCATCCGCATCTTCCACTTGAAACTGGCCGTGCTGCACGCCAAGACGGCCGTCATCGACGGCGCCTGGTCGACGGTGGGCTCGACCAACATCGACATGCGCAGCTTCCTGCATAACAGCGAACTGAACGTGATCGTGCTGGGCGACAGCTTCGGCCGGGAAATGGAAAACGCTTTTCAGGAAGACTTGCGCGACTCGGAAGAGATCACCCGGGCGAAATGGGAAACGCGGCCCATCTCCGACCGCATGAAGGAGTGGGCGGCGCGTTTCATGAACTACTGGCTGTAAGGGAGTAGCCGTCAAAAAGTCCAGGGCGTTGTTGCATTGCCTCGCCGTACTATTCGTACTGTCTTCGGCAACGCGCCTAGCCCTGGCCATTTTGCCGGCCACTCCTGCTACCGGTGCAGGTCGGCGTAGGTCGGATTAGCGCAGCGTAATCCGACATCAGCGTAAGCCGACACCATCACGAAAACCACCACCACCGCCAACAATAGCGTCGGATTACGCGCGGCTTCGCCGCGCCAATCAGACCTACAGCGGCCGCAAGCTGGCCCACACGCCACCCTGGCGCTCGAACGCTTCCGTACTGACCTTTTCAAAGTCGGCGCTATCTTCATTCCAGCTGTAGCGCTCGACGCGAATGCCGCTGTCTTCGATGCGGATGACATTGAACGAGTTCGACTCTCCCCTGCCCCGCGTGGACGTGGCCGTGCCCGCCTGCACCATCAGGGCAGCGTAGCCGTCGATCTTGTAGCGCGCCGAGGTATCGCCCGCATGGCTGGCGTGAAAATGGCCGGCCAGCAACAGGTCCACGCCGCATTCGGAAAACATTTGCAGCGCCAACGGCGCGCGGTCGACCAGGTCATCCTTGTCGAAGTGCTCGGGCAAGTCAAAGGGATGATGCGTGACGATGATGCGCGTCAAACCGGGCGGCAAACGGCCCAGGCGTTCACGCAGGACATCGATCTGCTCGTGGCTGATGCGGCCATCCTTGAAGGTCAGGGAGCGGGCCGTATTGATGCCCAGCAAGGCAATTTCCTCGTCCACATATTCGGGCGACAAATCGTCCGTCACATGGCGCCGGTACTTCACCAGCGGCGTCAAAAAGCGGGAAAATACGTTGTACAGGGGCACGTCGTGGTTGCCCGGCACCACGATCTGCGGCCCCGGCAAGCTGTCGAGAAAGTGCCGCGCTGCCTGGAACTGGGCGCTGCGGGCGCGCTGGGTCAGGTCGCCCGAGACCACCACCACGTCCGGTTCCAGCCGTTCGACCAGGGCGCGCAAGGGTGCCAGCAGGTCCGTGTCGACCCTGCCAAAATGCAAGTCGGACAAATGCACGATGGTACGCATGGCCTTACTCCCCGGAAGGTGCCGGCGCAGGCACCAGTACCGCCAGCGCGGCGGGACGGATGCGGTATTGCAGCGGCGTATTCATGATGGTCACTTCGCCATCGGTGGCCACGCGCAGGCGGCGGTGACGCGTGGCGATCTCCAGGTCGGTGGCCGTCAGCACGTCGAAATCCTTGGCCTGCGACAACTTGCCGAACAGTGCATGCAGGGCCAGTTTCAGCAAGCCCAGGCGGCCCGGTCGCTGCGCCACGTACAGGCTCAGCTGGCCGCCATCGAGCCGCTCGCGCTCACCGATAGTCAAGCCTTCCATCAGGTATTCATTATTGCCGATGAACACAAACGGCGTGCGCCGCGCATGCACGGCATCGTTGAGTTTCAATTGCACGCTAAGGAATGGATAGCGGCGCAAGGCGGCCAGCAGGGCCCAGCTGAAGGCCAGCCACTTGCCCCGTCCCAGCCGGCGCTGCTGCTTTTCGCGATCGCGCACGATATCGGGATACAGGCCCAGGCTGGAATTGTTGAGGAAGATGCGGCCATTCACTTCGCCCACGTCGACTGTGTGTAGCACGCCCTGCGCCACATTGGCAATCGCCGCATCGAGCGCCAAGGGAATATTCAAATCCTTGGCGAAATGGTTCAAGGTGCCCAGCGGCAAGACACCAAACGGCGTGCCGCTGCCGACAACGACGGACGCGACGGCATTGATGGTGCCGTCGCCGCCACCGGCCACGACGATGGGCGCGCCATCGCGCAAGGCTTGCTCGGCCGTGGAAATCATCTCGGCCCCGCTTTGCGCCAGGGTGATGGCGGCGTCGAGCCCCACGGCCATGAATTGTGCTTCGAGCTGCTGCGCCCAGTCGGGCGCATAGCCACAGCCGGCGCCCCCGTTGATGATGACTGCAATTCTGCTCAGGATCATTCCCCTTATTTGGTTTGCCGGATATGCCGGCGGCGGCGCAAGGTCGACACGCCGGCGATGCAGATGGCCAGCCAACCATAGCTTTCCGCCATGGCCGCCAGCACATCGCTCAGGTAGTGCGCGCCCAGGTAGATGCGGCTGAAACCCACGAGTGAGGCCATCAGGAAAGCACCCAGCGCGATGACGATGCGCTTGCCCCAGGCGCCCGGCGCCGTCTGGCAAATCAGGTAGGCGGCCAGCAAGCCGTACAGGGCCGTCGAGGTGGCAGTATGGCCACTGGGAAAGCTGTAGGTGCTGAGGGCCGTCTGCAGGAGGGGCTCGTCAAAACTGGGCCGCGCACGGACAAAAATGTACTTTAGCAGGACGTTCAAAAACATGACGCCCGGCATGGTGATGATCAGGGTAAACAGCCAGTAATTGGCGCCCTTGCGGTGCAGATACCAGCCCAGCAGGGTCGCCAGGGTGATGGCGCCGAGCACGCCATGCGTATGCGTGACGACCAGCAGGCAGGTGGTGATCCACGGCACGGCATGCTGATTGAACCACTGCGCCACCTGCAAGTCGATCACCGTGATTTGGGCCATGCCCATCACCGCTTCGGCGATCTCGTGGAAGACCACGATGGCCACCAGCATCAGGGCCACGCCGACCGTCATGTGCAGGCCCAGTTCGCCCTCTGGCGACAGGCGCGCCTCGACGAAGCGGCGCAGTTTCGTGGTCCAGTCCGTGGTCATGCCCATGTCATTCTTCTCTTGCAAACTCATCTCTCTTTCATGTTCCTGGCGGTGATCAAAAAAACCACACCAGTAAAAAAATACTGTTTATTCATACAGTAGCTGTGTTTTCATACAGTAGTTATGCTATTCTGATGACTCGTTCAACACATCTCCCTCAAAGGAATTGTCATGGCAACATTGAATAGCGGTTTTGGCTCACGGTTCGGCCTGGAATACGCCCCAAGCTCTTTCCTCGTCCGCATGGGCAAGCGCGAAATCCTCGTCTGCCGCGACTTCCGCAAGCGCTACTACACCGTCAATCCCTTGATCGAGTGCGGTACGGGCATCGAGCCGGGCTATGTTGAAGTGCTGCTGATGCGCCGTTGGTTGCTTATTCTATCCAAGGCGCATTAAGAATGACTTTAAAACAAGGTGCTCGCACATTGTTTTAAAGTCAGCTCGCCCGGCCACGCCGGGAGCGCCTCAGTACCGGCCAGCGGCAACGCTGGCCGACCCCTCATTACTGTGCGCGCTCCTGTGCGGCCGGGCTGGCAGGTGTTTGCACTGGCAGCACCTTGTCAAACACATTCGCTTCGTACCACAAGGTAACGAACAGCACCATGACGACAGGGCCGATGAACAGGCCCACGAGGCCCAGGGTTTCCACCCCACCCAGGATGCCGAACAGCACGGCCAGGAAGGGCAAGCGTGTGGCGTTGCCGATCATGCCGGGGCGCACGAAGTGGTCGGCCACGAATAGCACGACGGTGCCCCACGCGGCCACGCCGATGGCGGCGCCTACATTGCCCTGGAAGACCAGCAAGGCGGCGGCGCACAGGTAAGCCAACGGTGCGCCGAAGGGGATGATGGCCAGGATGCCGGTGGCAAACGCCCACAGGGCCGGTGACGGCAAGCCGACGATGGCGTAGGCGATACCGATCAGCACACCTTCGGCCAGGCCCACCAGCACGAGGCCGTTGACGGTGGCGCGGATGGCCGTGGGAATCTTTTGCGTATAGCGGCCCCAGCGTTCTGGACGCAGGAAATGGCTGCCGACGGCCGTGATCTGGCGCGTCAACGCTGCGCCATCCTTGTAAAAGAAAAACAGGCACAAAAAGGCCAGGCCGAAGTCGACCAGACGGTGGAACACGTCCGCGCCGAGGATTTTCAGCATGTCGCGCGCGGATTGAAAGCCGCCCACGGCACTGCCCGTAAAGAAGTGCCCCAGACCGTGGGGTTGGCTCAGGGTGGCTTGCCACCAGTCGCCGATGGCACTGCCCGCCAGGGGAATGTGCGCCACCCAGTCCGGCACGGGCAAGCCCTCGGTATTCGCATGGACGACGAAATTGGCCAGCACGGGCACTTCGCGCGCCGCCTGCGCCACGCCGAACAGCACGGGTATGATGAAGATGCAGGCAAACGCCAAGGTCAGCACGGCCGCCGCGAGGATGGTGCGCTGGCCCAGCGCCGCGCGCACGCGCAGGTACAGGGGCCAGGTGGCCACGCACAGGATGCCGGCCCACACAAGAGGCAAAAAGAAACGCTGCATGACGAAGGCCGTCACGGCAATCAGGGCCAGGGAAAAGCCTGCGCTGACGATGTCGCGCTGGGTATCGCTCATACCACTCCATTCGTGCCCGCCGTGGTGAGTCGTGGCGAGCTTGGCTACGCGCCAGTTGCGCAGACGTAGCGTAACACGGCGGCATGACGATTTATACGAGGCCAAGCTCCACCGGTTTGACGCCGGCAAACACGTGATCGAGTTGCGCCGGCGTCAAGCCGAACGTGCGGCGCAGCAAGCCGCCCAGCACGGCGCGATATTCATTGAGCACGGGCATGTCGCGGTTCTGGAACAGGTTCGCCTGCGAAATCGCCATCTGCTCGCCCGCCACCTGCTTGCCCTTGATCCCACCGCCCAGCACCCAGAACACGCTGCCGTGGCCGTGATCCGTGCCGCGGTTGCCGTTTTCGCGGAAGGTGCGGCCAAATTCGCTGACCACCACCACCACGGTATTGCGCCATGCGCTGCCCATTTCCTGCGAAAACGCGGCCAGGCCGCGCCCCAGCTCATCGAAGCGCCCCGCCAGGTAGCCGTTGGCGCCGCCCTGCCCCACGTGGGTATCCCAGCCGCCCACGTCGACGAAGCCGAGCTTGTATTTGTCCTTCATCAAGCGGGCGATGCGCTGCGCTTCCAGTTCAAAGCCCTTGGTACTGATGGCGTTGCGGTTGGCCGCCTGCATTTCTCCCGTCAACTCTTTCGCCACATCGTCGCGCACGGCAAAGCCGGCGCTGACGGGTTGCTGCAAGGGCGTGCCCTTGTACATGGCGGCGATGACCTGGCTTTGACGCGCATCGATACCCGACTTGCCCACGGAGCGCAGCCCCATGTTCGGCACTTGCACGCCGCCCTGGAAGATCAGGGGCAGCTGGTCCGTGAAGGAAATGGCGTGATTGCCCTGATTACTATTCAGGCTTTGCGCCAGCCGGTTCAAAAAGCCCGAGCGGAAATCGCGGCGCCCGCCGATCTCCTGTCCCAGTTCGATGCTGTCCTGCGTCTCGAAATGGCTGCGCGTCAAATCCGTCGTGCCCGCAAATGGAATGAAGGCCGCCTCGCCGCTGTTGAACATGGGGTAAATGGTCTCGCGCAAGGCGGGATGCAAGGCCCAGTCGGCAGTCAATGCCAGCGCGCCGTTGTCCGCACCCGGTTTCGCAATGGCGATATTCGGCCGCGAGGCATAGTAAAAATCGCTGCCGACCGGCACCAGCAAGTTGTTGGCGTCATAGCCGCCGCGCAAGAAGACGAACAGCAGCCGGGCATTCGTGGCGGGCGCGGCCAGCAAGCTGCCCGCATGCGACAACAGGGGCGCGGCGGCCAGGGCTTTCAACAAGTCACGACGGTTCATGGCGATTCCTTCAGTGTCAACTTAGCGGTGCATCATTTCTGGCGAGGACAGCAAAAACGTGTTCCACTCCTGCGGCGAAGCGGCCTGCTCCAGGGCTTGGCGCGTGGCCGGGCTCAAGGTTGGCTGCAGCGACTGGTAATACAGGGCGCTGGCCAACTGGGGAAACGCGACCTTTTCCTGCGGCTGCGAGCCATCCGTCTTGAACAGGCCGGCGCTGCCCGAACCGATGGTGCGGGCGATATCGAAGCGCGTCGTCATCTGGCCGGGGCTGGCCCAGGAGGCGTCCGTCAGAGGATAGCCGTCCGGCGTCTGGCGTCCGTACAGGGGCTGGCCCATGCGCGAAAGCCAGTTCAGCATGGGCCCCGCGTTGAGGATGGGCTTGTCGTCATAGCTGAGGCGCACGGCCGACACCACATAGTGCATGGGGTCCTTGAATTTCTTGCCCAGCGATTGCCTGAATTCGGGACTGTTGAACATGGTCTGCAGCACGTCGGCGATCATGCCGTCACTGTGCTGGAAGGTGGCGGCCATGCGCGCCACCAGGGCCTCGGGCGGATTGTCGCCGACGAAATACTGGGCCAGCTTGCCGCTGATGAAATGCGCGGTGGCGGGACTACGGCTGAGGCGGTCCAGCGCTTCATCAAGCTCGGCCAGCCCCCTGCCCTTCACCGTTTGTCCCAGGAATTGTTTATCACCATAATCGTGGCGATTCGGATTGAATTCAAACAAGCCCCGGCGCACATATTGTGACTGCAGCGCCGGCTTGACCTTCGGCGTGTCGCCTCCCAGGTTCACACCCACGCCCGTCAAGATGCGCGCCAGTTCCTGCACATCCGCCTGGCTGTAGCCGCCGTTGACGCCCAGCGTGTGCAGCTCCATCAGCTCGCGCGCATAGTTTTCATTGATGCGCTTGGCGGCATTGGCTTCATTGTCCAGGTAGCGCAGCATGGCCGGATGGTGGACGGTCGCGCCCAGCAAGTCGCGAAATTTCCCCAGCGCATGCGGCGCGATGGCGTTCGCCTCGTAATCGCCCACCATGGCGCGCAAGTTGTGTTTGCCCTGGTGCACGCTGAAATGGTTGAGCCAAAACCAGCTCAGCTGCTGCTGCAACTGGTTAGGCGAATACACATCGAGCAACAGCGAGCGCGTGGCCGCCTCGCGCGCCAGGCGGTTCAGTTCCTGCTGGTAGTCCTTTTGCGCCTGCCGCTTCGCCATGTCGTCCATCACGCCGGCCGACTCCTTGCGCTTTTGCTCCATCGACATCACCAATTGATCGAGCGGCACCTGGCTGATGGTCATGGCGTCGATCTGCGCCTGGACGGCGGGCGGCAGGTTGGCTTTGCCTGGGTGCAATTGCGCCCGCAGCCAGGCGTTCCAGCCTTGCGCCTGCAACTGGCGCACGCTGCCCCCGTTCACGCCCCAGCTGACCCGTTCCAGCATGGCGACGGCTTGCGCGGGATTAGTCTGCGCGGAACTGTTCTGCGCACGATCATCGGCCTGGACGGCAGGCTTGGTTGCTGCACAGCCGGACAGCAACAGCAGGGATATCAAGGTCGTCGGCAATAATCGGTTCGGTGTCATGGCGGTCCTTCAAGCGGTTTCATGCAGAATGCTTGAGGGTACGCCCAGCTTGAGCTGCGCATGATTGCCATTTGCAACGAGTTGTAATCGAGCGCGATGATTCGCCAGCCGACCACGCGCGGTGGCGAGTACATTACGAATAAACAATCTCGGATAAAATATTATCGGGAGCATGACGTATTGCAATGGAAGCTCCGCATTTTCAATTAATCCAGACATTACCCATACAACAGTTCACATTTAAAATGAAATGAAATTATTATTTATCGCTGCACTCGGCGTGTTATCGCTCGTTCAAACACCGTCATCCTTCGCGGATAATCTCAATGGCAAAACGCTGTATGTACAGCGATGCGCCGTGTGCCACGGCGCAGAGATCAAGGGCACAGGGCCATTGGCGAATAAAAGCAGTCCTCCCACGCCTGACCTGACAACAGCCGCTTTCAAAAAACGCCTAAAGGATTATCCGGGCGTGATTGTATCCTCGGTCATACTGCGTCCGAATGGCGATTTGATTCCAAAAACCTTGAAAGAGAATGGCGTCAAGATCGCGCCATATGCCTGGCGGGTGCAGGATTTTCGCGATTTGAATCAATACATGAGTGATGTAATTTTAAAAACCCGCTGATATGGCGATGCACGGCGGGCACATCACGAAGTAACAATCCGCAGTCAATCATGCTGTTTTAGTAGCTCCGCACAATTGTCGCGCAGGAAATCGCGCAGCTGCAGCACCAGTGGCGTCACCTGCGCCCGGTGCGTGCACACCAGGTGCAGTGGCGCAGCTTCGCCCGCCACCTCGGGCAACAGCGCTTGCAAGCGGCCGGCGGCCAGGTCGCCAGCGACGTCGAGCCGCGATTTGTAGGCGATGCCCAGGCCCGCCACGGCCCAGCGCCGCACCAGGTCGGCGTCGTCGGCGCTGCGGTTGCCGCTCACGGACACCGTCACTTGCTCGCGCTGGGGCAGGCGGTAAAAGGTCCAGCGGTCGTGCAAGCCGTCTTCCAGCGCAAAGCGCAGGCAATTGTGTTGCGGCAAGTCTTCCAGCGCCAGCAAGGCATCATGCGCGCGCAGGTAGTCGGGTGAGGCCACCAGCACGCGGTCGTTGGCGGGCGCGATCGGCATGGCGATCAGGCTCGAATCGTCCTGTTGGCCGTAACGCAAGGCAATATCGACTTGCTGGCGCACCATGTCGGCCACCCGGTCGCTGACGCTGAGCTGGTAATGCAGTTTCGGATGGCGCGACTGGAATTCGTCCAGCCAGCCCAGCATCAGGTTGCGGCCCAGGTCGGACGGCATGGCAATTTTCAAGGTTCCGCCGAAACTGTCCTTGTCGGCCAGCAGTGCGTCATGGCCCGCGCGCAGCAGGCGCAAGGCTTCGCGCGCATGTTCCAGGTATTGCGTACCTTCCGCCGTCAAGCTCAGCGAACGCGTCGTGCGGGCCAGCAGGCGCAAGCCCAGCGCTCCTTCCAGGCGCTTGACGGCGGCGCTGGCCAGCGCGGGCGAAATGCCGATCTCGCGCGCGGCCGCCGACAAGCTGCCCCGGTCGGCCGTGCGCACAAATACCTGCAAGTCATCGAGTCGCAGCAATTTTCAGCATTCCTTTGAAAGTGTTTCGGTGCGCGCCCCCTGTTTCCAGGGTGGCATTGCCACCATCATACGGTATTCACTCAACGAGGAAGAACATGAAAGCCATCGCCTACCACCACAGCCTGCCCATCACGGATGCCAACGCCTTGCTCGACATCGAACTGCCCACGCCCGTCGCCACAGGGCGCGACCTGCTCGTCGCCGTCAAGGCCATCTCCGTCAACCCCGTCGACGCCAAGGTGCGCAAGAACCGCGCCCCGAAAGAGGGCCAGCCGGAAGTGCTGGGCTGGGATGCGGCCGGCGTCGTCACCGCCGTCGGCCCCGACGTGACCCTGTTCCAGGTGGGCGATAAAGTCTGGTACGCGGGCGCCATCAACCGCCCCGGCAGCAACAGCGAATTCCAGCTGGTCGACGAGCGCATCGTCGGCCACATGCCGGCCAGCCTCGACTTCGCCCCGGCCGCCGCCCTGCCCTTGACGGCGATTACGGCCTGGGAATTGCTGTTTGAGCGCCTACAGATCAGCCGCGACAAGAGTCTGACCGGCAAGTCGCTGCTGGTGATCGGCGCGGCCGGCGGTGTCGGCTCCGTGCTGGTGCAGCTGGCGCGGCAATTGACGGGGGTCACCATCATCGGTACGGCCTCGCGTGCGGAAACGGCCGACTGGGTCAAGCAACTGGGTGCCCACCACGTGATCGACCACAGCCTGCCGCTGGCGGGGGAAATCACGCGCCTGGGTTTACCGCCCGTCGACTATGTGATCAGCCTGAACCAGACCGACAAGCATTTCGAGCAGATCGTGGAATTGATCGCGCCGCAGGGCAAGTTCGCCCTGATCGACGACCCCGAGCACATCGACGTGCGCAAGTTCAAGGGCAAGAGCGTGTCCCTGCACTGGGAGCTGATGTTTACCCGTTCGCTGTTCCAGACGGCCGACATGGTCCAGCAACATGCACTGCTCGAGGAACTGGCGCAACTGGTGGATGCAGGCATCATCAAGACCACCCTGGCCGAGCGCTTCGGCACGATCAACGCGGCGAATTTGAAGCGCGCGCATGCCTTACTGGAAAGTAACACAGCGAAAGGTAAAATCGTGCTGGAAAATTTCCAGTAATCAGGCAATCAAAATGGCCCGGAAATCATTGACGTTGGTCAATGTCGGGCCAGTGATCACACTATCTCCCAGCGCCTGAAAGAAGCCATGACCATCGTTATGGTCCAGGCTCTCGCGCGGCTTGATGCCCAGCGCCCAGGCTCGCTGCAGGGTGTCCGGCGCCAGAAGCGCGCCGGCAATGTCTTCCTGGCCGTCGACGCCATCCGTGTCGCCCGCCAGCGCGTGGATGCCCTCGTGTCCATCGAGCGCGATGCCCAGCGCCAGCAGGAATTCCACGTTGCGCCCGCCGCGCCCGTTGCCGCGCACGGTGACCGTCGTTTCGCCGCCCGACAGCAGCACGCACGGGGCGGGAAACGGCTGGCCCCGCAAAGCCGTTTGCAGCGCGATGCCAGCCATCACCTTGCCCACGTCGCGCGCCTCGCCTTCCAGGCTGTCGCCCAAGATATACGGCGTGACGCCGGCCGCGCGCGCCACGCCAGCGGCCGCTTCGAGCGCCATCTGCGGCGTGCCGATCAGGGTCGTTTGCGTGCGTGCCAGGCGCGGGTCATCGGGTTTCACCGATTCGCCGCGCCCGCTTTCCAGCACCGTGCGCAGGCTGTCCGGCAAATCCATGCCATAGCGGCGCACGATGGCCAGCGCATCCTCGCAGGTGGTGGCGTCGCCCACCGTGGGGCCGGAGGCAATGTCACCGAGCTTGTCGCCGGGAACGTCGGAAATGGCCAAGGTGATGACTTGGGCCGGATGGCAGGCGGCCGCCAGACGCCCGCCCTTGATGGCGGACAAATGGCGGCGCACGCAATTCATTTCGCCGATGGTGGCACCCGACGCCAGCAGCGCGCGGTTCAAGGCTTGCTTGTCTTCCAGGCTGATGCCGTCCAGTGGCAAGGCCAGCAGCGACGAGCCGCCGCCCGAAATCAGACACAGCACCGTATCGTCGGGCTGCAAGTTGGCGACCAGTTCGAGCATGCGCCGGGCCGCGTCCATGCCGGCCTGGTCGGGCACAGGATGCGACGCTTCGACGATCTCGATGCGCTCGCACGGCACGGCATAGCCATAACGCGTGACGACCAATCCAGACAGCGGTCCCGGCCAGTGCTGTTCCACGGCTTGCGCCATGGCGGCCGACGCCTTGCCGGCGCCAATGACGATCAAGCGGCCCTTGGGCGCGGGCGGCAGGTGGGGCGGTATGCAGTGCGATGGCTGGGCCGCTGCGATGGCGGCCTGAAACATGGCTTGCAGCAAAGCGCGTGGCACTGGGGTCGTCGTCATAGTGTTTCCTCCGGTATCCGAACCCGATCATAGCAGTGGCGGCAAGCGGGCAGCTACAATGGCAGCAAGATTACTCACAGGAATGCAATGAACGACGCCATCGAATGGACCAGTCTGGCCCGCACTTTCGGGCTGTTTACCGTCACGGCCGTGGCCGAACTGCTGGGCTGCTACCTGCCCATGCTGTGGCTGAGCAACAAGGGCAGCGCCTGGCTGCTGTTGCCGGCCGCAATCAGCCTCTTGATCTTCGTGTGGCTGCTGACCTTGCATCCGGCCGCCAGCGGCAGGGTGTATGCCACGTATGGCGCCATCTATATCGCCACGGCGCTGGGCTGGCTGTGGCTGGTGGACGGCGTCACGCCGGCCTGGACGGATTTTACGGGCGTGGGCCTGGCCCTGGCCGGCGCCGCCGTAATTGCCATGGGGCACAAGGCGGCTTGATATGCATCAGGCGGCATGCGCGCGGAAGTTCGTTTCCGCCGACCATACCGCGCTGGCGCGGGCCAGCAACACGGCTTCGCCATCGGCCAGCCAGTCGTCCGCGTCGGCGATCTTCCACATGGCTTGCAGCAGCTTGCGGCGCAAGTCCGGGTCATCGATTTCATCGAGCAGGCTGTCGATCACGCCATTGGCCAGCTGCACGGCGCCATGCACGGTCGAGGTCAGCATGTCGTCGCACAAGTCTTGCAGCAGCTGTTGAAAAGCGGCTGGCGCCAGGTCGATATGCTCGAGGATCTTGCTGCGGTGCATCGCTTGCAGCTCGGCGCTGGCCAGGTTGCCGTCAACCACCATCATCAGGGCCAGGATACGTCCCGCTGCCTGGGGACTGTTCGCTTCATAGGTACGCATGATTTTCTACTCTCTCAGTTAATTAATTAAAAAGCGCGCCACCGCCGTGCGGGGCGCGCCGTATTGCTATTTATTTCTTGTCGCTGCGGGTGATAAACACGCTCGCCACGCAGCTAGCCACGATCAGGACTGCCACCACCAGCAAGGACGCTTCCACCGGCACGTGGTACCACGGCATGACCAGCATCTTGGCGCCGATGAATACCAGTACCATCGCCAGGCCATACTTGAGCATGTGGAAGCGGTCAGCCACGTCCACCAGCAGGAAGTACAGAGCACGCAAGCCCATGATGGCGAACAGGTTCGACGTGAAGACGATGAACGGGTCCGTCGTGATGGCGAAAATCGCCGGGATCGAATCGACCGCGAAGATCAGGTCCGTCACCTCGATCAGGATCAGCACCAGGAACAGCGGCGTGACATAGCGCAAGCCACCCTTTGCCACGAAGAAACGCTCGCCGTGGTCGCCCTCGGCCACCCGCAAGTGGCGGCGGGCAAAGCGCAGCACGGGGTTGTTCGCCACGTCCGGCTCCGCATCGGCCGCCACCAGCATGCGCATGCCGGTAATCAAGAGGAAGGCGCCAAACAGGTACAGCACCCAGCTGAATTCGCTTACCACCCATGCGCCGGCCAGTATCATCACGGCACGCATGACGATCGCGCCCAGCACGCCATAAATCAACACACGGCGCTGGTACTGGATCGGCACCTGGAAGGCGCTGAAGATCAGCAGGAACACGAACACGTTATCGACCGACAGGGCTTTCTCGATCAGGTAGCCGGAAAAAAATTCCAGCGCCTTCTGGTTGGCGATCTCGGGACCGGCCGTGCCGTTCAGATACCACCACAGGCCGCCGTTGAACAAGAGGGCCAGGCTGACCCACACCAGCGACCACGTCGCCGCTTCCTTGACGCTGACCTTGTGCGCCTTGTTGCCGCCGAAGACGAATAGGTCCAGCGCCAGCATGAACAGGACGAATACGATGAAGCCGGCCCACATGGGTGCCGTCGCAATACTTTCCAGGCCGTTCATCGGTGGCCTCCGCAACTGTCTGTCTGTATCCTGATGCCCATGACACTCTCCTTGCATGAATTGAGCAGCCATCATAGTCTCAATATAAACATCGAACAAATCGAATATAATTTACGAATACATCGAAAAATTCGATGTATTTATTTTTCGGGAAAATCATGTCAACACTCAACTTCAAGCACTTGCGCTATTTCTGGATGGTGGCCAAGACGGGCAGCATCGCGCGCGCGGCCGAGCAGCTGCACCTGACGCCGCAATCGATTTCCGGTCAGCTCAGCGAGTTTGCCGAGACCCTGGGCGTGGAATTGTTCCGCCGCAGCGGGCGCCAGCTGAAATTGACGGACACGGGCCGGCGCATCCTCAGCCATGCCGAAAGCATTTTCAACACGGGCGATGCATTGCTGGAAATCGTGCGCGACCAGTCGCGCACTTCGACAACGACCTTTCGCGTGGGCTGCGCCGATTCCGTCTCGAAACTGATCGCCTGCCGCCTGGTCGCGCCCGCGCTGGGCCTGGCCGAACCGCTGCGCATCATTTGCCGCGAAGGCCGGCTGGCCAGCCTGCTGGCGGACCTGGCCGTGCACCGGCTTGACCTGATCATGGCGGACCGCCCCATGCCGGCCCATTTGAGCGTGCGCGGCTTTAACCATTTGCTGGGCGAAAGCGGCATGACCCTGTTTGGCACGCCTACCCTGGCCGCCACGCTGGCAGGAGACTTCCCGCAATGCCTGGACGGTGCGCCGCTGCTGCTGCCAGGCGAAGACTTCGCCATCTACGGGCGCTTGCTGCAGTGGCTCGGCGACAACCATCTGCACCCGCGCATCGTGGGCGAGTTCGACGACAGCGCCATGATGAAGGCCTTCGGCCAATCCGGCGCGGGCCTGTTCTTTGCGCCCACCGTGATCGCGCCCCAGGTCTGCGAACAGTACGCCGTGGTGGCGCTGGGGCGGGTCGACAGCCTGGTCGAGCAAGTCTATGCGATCACCACGGAACGCCGTTTGAGCCACCCCGCCACCATCGCCATCAGCCAGAGCGCGCGGCACGAGCTGTTCGTGTAAGCGCTACACCGCGCTGACGACGATTTTGCCCGGCTGCCCGCCCCGCTCCAGCAGCGCATGCGCGCGCAACAAGGTGGCCGCGTCCATCGGCGACAAACGCTGCCGCAGCGTGTGGCGCAGCACGCCGTCATCCAGCAGGCGCGTCACGCGGGCCAGGATGCGCTGCTGTTCCTGCATGTCGTCGGTGGCGTACAAAGGCCGCGTAAACACCATTTCCCAGTGCAGCGACACGCTCTTGCCTTTCAGCGGCGCCGCATCGAAAGCATCGTGGTCGTCGATGACGGCCAGCTTGCCATGCGGCGCGATGATCTGCGTCAATGCCGCGACGTGGCGTGCCGTCTGCGACAGGGCGGCGATGTGGCGCACGGGCGCCACTTTCAATGCTGCCACCTGTTCCGGCATGGGCAGCGTATGGTCGATCACGTGATGCGCCCCCATGGCGCGGCACCAGTCCCTACTGTCGCCGCGCGAGGCCGTGGCGATCACCGTCAACCCCGTCAACTGGCGCGCCAGCTGGATCAGCAGCGAACCGACGCCGCCCGCGCCGCCCAGCACCAGCAGGCTGCCCCGCAGCTGCGTGTCGCCGGGCGTGATGGCAAAACGCTCGAACAGCAATTGCCACGCCGTCAGCGCCGCCAGCGGCACGCTGGCCGCCTGCGCAAAATCCAGCGTCGCCGGCATGCGCGCGGCGATGCGCTCATCGACGAGGTGGTATTCGGCATTCGCGCCCGTGCGGTCGAACGAGCCCGCGTAATACACGGCTTGCCCTGGCGCCAGTAGAGTCACTTCGCTACCCGCCGCATGCACAATGCCGGCCGCATCCCAGCCCAGGGTCACGACACGCTCCGGCACCTTCACTAGCCCTGCGCGCACCTTGGTGTCGAGCGGGTTGACACCCACGGCGCGCACCTGCACCAGCACCTCGCGCGGACCAGGCACGGGCATCTCTCCCGTCGTGTCGAACAAGCCATCTTGCTCGTCCACGCTGCTGCCCTTGTTGAAACCGATCATCTTCATTGCCTACCCCTGCAGATAAAAGCCCATGGTAAGCAGCCACGCGATAAAGAAAAATATGCTTCAATGCGTTTCACACCTGACCAAACTGTCATGAATCATGCAAAACCAAGATGTCGATAACCTTTCCGGCGTGGCTCTGTTCGTGCAACTGGCGCAGGCGGGCAGCTTTGTCGCCGCCGCGCGCCAGGCCGGCATTTCGCCATCGGCCGTCAGCAAGAGCCTGGCCCGGCTCGAGCAACGGCTGGGCGTGCGCCTGTTCCAGCGCAGCACCCGACAGCTGAGCTTGACGGCCGAGGGCAAGCTCTTCCTCGCGCGCAGCGAAACAATCCTGGAGCAAATGCAGGCGGCACAGGAGGAACTGGCGGGCCATCTGGCGCCGCACGGCCGTCTGCGCCTGAGCTTGCCTGAATTGGGCGGCCTGTTCCTGCCTGCGCTGGCCGCATTTTCCCGGAAGCACCCCGCCATCGCGCTGGACCTGGACTTTTCCGACGCGCTGGCCGATGTCGTCGGCGACGGCTTCGACGCCGTCATCCGCATCGGTGCGCCCCGCGATTCGCGCCTGGCCGCCCGCAAACTGGGCCAGTTCCGCTCCTGCCTGGTGGCCTCGCCCGTCTATCTGGCGCGCCACGGCACGCCCAGCCGTCCTCTGGATCTGCAACACCATGCTTGCCTGCACTACCGCTTCCGCCACAGCGGCAAGATCGAACAGTGGCAGCTGCGCCAGGACGATGGCGAGGCGGCGCCGGACTTGCCGCAGTCCATGATCTGCAACAACGTCGAAGCGCGCCTGCACTTCGCCGGGCAAGGCCTGGGCATCGCCTGGCTGCCCGACTTTCATGTGCGCAGCGCCATCGCTGACGGCCGCCTGGTCGAGGTGCTGATGGACTACGCGATCGCAGACCATCCGGCCCACAGTTGCTGGCTGCTATGGCCGTCCGGGCCGCATCTGGCGCCGAAAGTGCGGGCGCTCGTCGATTTCCTGGCAGAAACAGACATACTGTTGCCAGCAGCCCACGGAAGATGAGATTGAAATACATTTGAACAAATACATCTATATAATGGCACTCCTCCCCGACGCCCTGCGCGCCCCTTCCTGGACTTGCCGCAATGAAGCACTTGCACGACATCCCCTCTGCCTTCAAGCATGAATTTGCCAACCCGCGCCTGTGGTGGTCGCGCGCCGTCGTCGTCGGCATGGCCGCCATCGCGGGCCTCGTCGTCGTCGGCTTTACCTGGCTGGCCGAGGAAGCGCTCGACCTGTTTCTCTTTTTTAACGGCAAGGCCTGGTGGTTCGCCCTGCTGTGGACGCCCGCCTGCGCCGCCCTGCTGGTCTGGCTGACGCGCCGCTACGCGATGGGGGCGGCCGGTTCCGGCATCCCGCAAGTGATGGCGGCGCTGGACCCAGCCGTGGCGCCAGAACAGCGCTCCTTGTTTGTCTCCCTGAAACTCAGTGCCGCGAAGATCGGTCTGACGGCGGGCGGCTTGCTGGGGGGACTCTCGCTGGGGCGCGAAGGCCCGTCCGTGCAGATCGCCGCCGGCGTGATGCTGGCCGCGCACCGCTGGTTGCCGCGGCACTCGCAGGTGAGCGCCCATTCCCTGCTGGTGGCCGGTGGCGCAGCCGGCATCGCGGCCGCCTTCAACACGCCGCTGGCCGGCGTCATGTTCGCCATCGAAGAACTCTCGCGCTCGCCCGAGCAGCGCAACAGCGGCTTGATCGTGGCAGGCATCGTGCTGGCCGGCATGATGGCTGTCTCGATCCACGGCAACGCCACCCACTTCGGCATCATCCACCCCGGCCCCATCGGCCTGGCGCTGGCCTTGCCCGGCTTGCTGGTAACGCTGGTGGCCGGCGTGGCCGGTGGCCTGTTTGCGCGGCTGCTATTGGCGTCCGCCCGGGGCAATCCGCTGGGAAAATTGTCCGCGTGGAGAAAAGGCCGGCCCGTGCTGTTCGCCGCCGTCTGCGGTTTGCTGGTGGCCGCCATCGGCATCGCCAGCCACGGCGCCACGTTTGGCAGCGGCACGGTGGCCACGCGCGCCATGCTGGAAGGCTCGTCCGAGGCGGCCCCCGCCTTTGTTGCCTTCAAATATGTGGCGACGTGGCTGACCGTCTGGTCAGGCGTGCCGGCCGGCATCTTCGCACCGTCCCTGGCCATCGGTGCCGGCATCGGGCATGACATTGCGCAACTGCTGCACTACCCGCACGCGCCCGCCCTGATCGCACTGGGCATGGTGGGCTTCCTGGCCGCCGCCACGCAGGCGCCGCTGACAGCCTTCATTATTGTCATGGAAATGGTCGACGGCCACGGCATGGTGCTGAGCCTGATGGCCTGCGCCGTGGTGGCCAGTACCGTGTCGCGCGTGCTCAGCGAACCGCTGTACGGAGCACTGGCGCAGCTGCAGCTGCAACGGCTGCCGGCGCCACCGAACTAAAAATTGCGGCAAGCGCGCAGCAAGCGGCCATCCTGCCACTCGCAGATGGTGCGCGTGCCGTCGCCGGCCCAGGCCCGCTCCAGGCCCTGCTTGCGCCCATGCACATAGTCCACGGCATGGCGGAGCGAGCCGTCCACATGCCACTCCCGCCAGGCGCCATGCGGCACGTCGTCGCGGTAGGAGGCGAGCCGGGCCAGCTTGCCGTTTGCATGCCATTGCCTGTCCTCGCCCTGGGCGCGCCCCTGCTCATCCTGCTGGCGCTGGCGCAGCGGCGTGCCATCGTCGCGCCAGCTTTGCGTACTCAGCATGACGCCATCCTCGAACAGGTTTTTCTGCTCCAGCTGGCCATTCGCGAAATACAGCAGCGACCAGCCCTGCGGCTTGCCATGCAGGAAATTGAGGCGCGACATTTCACGGCCGTCCGGCCACCAGGCCTGGTGCAGGCCGTTGCGCTGGCCTTCCAGATACGGTCCCCGCTCGGCCAGCTTGCCATTCGGATGAAATGCCTGCGCCTCGCCCGACAGCACGCCGTCGGCAAAATGCGCGCGGTTGCTGACCTGGCCATGCTCGTCAAAGCTCAGGTATTCGCCATCGGCAGGCTGGCCCGCGTGGTACCGCATTTCACGACTCAGCTGGCCATTCGCATGGTAGTGGCTATGCAAGCCCTCGTACTCGCCGTCGCGGTAAGCCTTGCGGCTTTTCACCGTGCCGTCCGCATGGTAGGCGACGTTCACGCCATCGAAGTCGCCCTCCCCATTGCGCTCTTCCAGCAAGCCCAGCTGGCCATCGGCAAAATACACGCTGCGCTGGTAGACGTAGCTGGGCGACTCCAGGTCCGTGTTGCGCAGCCAGGCATCCATGTGCAGCTTGCCTGGCGGCTGCGCGAAATGCAGCTGCCAATGCCAGGCCTGGCGGGCCGCGTCGTGGCGCAGCGGCGCGCGCTGCTCGTAGAGGGCCGCAGCGGGCGCCGCGGGCTGGTAATCCGCGTCGAAATAGAGGGTGGCCGGCAATTGTCCGGAAGGCAAGGCCGGGGTGGCCAACTCATTGGCCATGCAAATGGCGGAAGAACCGGCCAGGACGGTGGCCAGCAAAACGGAAATGACGATCTTCAAAGCGTGCTTTCATCAACGGTGCGACAGCGCCGATGATAATGGCAAGCGGGGCGGCGGTCCAGCCGCACGCATGCCCGTGACTACATGGTGAACGGAAACGGTTGCATGCCCGCCTGACTGTCATCGGGGGCGACCACGGTCAGCAAGGCGCTCAAGCCCTGGTTCAGGTGCGCCAGGCTGTCGGCATCGAGCTGGCTCAGCGCACTGGGCAGCAAACCGCGTGCCGGCTGCGGCGCGCCGGCGATCACGGCCTGCCCTTCCACCGTCAGGGTCAGGGTGACCACGCGCTGGTCGGGCTGGTCGCGCGCCTTGCGCACATAGGCTTTTTTCACCAGCGCATCGACCAGGTTGCTGGCCGTCGTCTGGTGGATGGACATCTTGCTGGCCAGCTCGCCCATGCGCAAGCCTGGCCGCTCCAGCAATTCCTGCATCACCCACAATTGCGCGCCCGATACGCCGCATTGTTTCTCGATCTGCGCCGAGTGGCGCTGCGCCGCGCGCATGACGACGCGCATGTTTTGCAAGGCCATCCCTTGCGCCCTGGCCAACGCCGAAACTTCCGCTTCCACCACCATTGCCTCCAGTTATCCTGCCGGCTTCGCGCCTGCTGGCGGGCCGGAATCCGTACATGATACCTGCAAAGGCGGGCGCGTCCCTATAGCCTATAGCCCGGCAGACACTGGCGCTCCTGCCTGCCAAGCCTTCTCCCACACCTGCTTGCCCCGCTTGTCCCAGCGGCGCTCGATGCCCTGCTTCTTGCCGTGCTCATACGGCACAAGCTGCAGCAGGCTGCCGTCGCTGGCCCAGACTTGCAGCAAGCCATGGCGCTGGCCATCTCGCATGGGGATGACCTTGGCGCGCACGCCATTGTCATACCATTCCGTGACATCGCCCTGCTCGCGCCCTTGCGCATCCTGCTGCCAGGCGATCGACGGCAGGCCATTGCTGCCCCACTTCTGCATGCTGAGCAGCTTGCCCTTGCGGTACAGGGCCTTTTGCGCCAGTTGACCATTGTCATGGCTGTCAAACGACCAGCCATCGGCTTCGCCATCCACCCAGACCTTGCGCGCGAGCACCTTGCCATCCTGCGCATAGGTGAGGAACTCGCCATCCTGCTTGTCGTTGATAAAGTGACTGCGCTGGAACAACTTGCCATCGGCGTAAAACACTTCCTGCAGCCCATGCATCTTGCCGCCTTTCAAGAAGGCGTGGCTGCTCATCTTGCCATTCGGCCCGTACGACACATACTCGCCATCGGCCATCAGCTTGCCGTGGTAGCGGATGCGGTTCATCAGCTGGCCATTCTCGTGATACGTTTCCGAGATGCTGTCGCGCCCGTTCGGCAGCAGGGTCACCTTCTGCTTGAGCTGGCCATTTTCATAGAAAGACCTAGCCGTAGCGCCATGCGCCGCCAGCGGCACGGCCGTCATGAGCGCTGCCAGCAGCGCCAGGCACACCCCATGTCCATATCGCATGCTGCTCCCCCCTACTTCGCCGCCACCGGCTGGCCATCCTGCCACGCCTGCTCCAGCACCAGCTTGCCAGCCTTGTCCCACTGGCGCTCGATGCCGTGCTTCTTGCCGTGGTCATACGGCACGATCTGGCGCAGGCTGCCATCGCTGTACCAGGTCTGCAGCAAGCCGTGGCGCTGGCCTTTGACGAATGGGGTCACGCTGGCGCGCACGCCGTTGGCATGCCAGTCAGTCGTGTCGCCATGATCGCGCCCCTGCGCGTCTTTTTGCCACGCAAAATTGGGCCGGCCACTCGGCTCCCACGTTTGCAAGCTGAGCACGGCACCTTTCCGGTACAGCGTTTTACTCGACACGACGCCATTGCCATGGCTTTCAAACGACCAGCCGTCGGGCTGGTCGTGCACCCACATGGTCCTGGCCAGCACGCTGCCATCCTGGGCAACCGTGACAAACTCGCCCTCGCGCTTGCCATTCACAAACTGTCCCCGTTGGAACAGCTTGCCATCGTCATAAAACGATTCCTGCACGCCATCCATCTTGCCATTGCGTCGATACGAGCGGTGGCTGACGGCGCCGTTCGCGGCATACGACACATACTCGCCATCGGCCATCTCATCATCGTGATACAGCGTCTTGTGCGCCAGCTGGCCATTCTCGTGATACGTTTCCGAGATGCTGTCGCGCCCGTTCGGCAAGGCGGTCACCCGCTGCTGGACCTGGCCATTCTCGAAGTACACGCAGCCGCCGAGCAGCTCCTCGCCCTGGGCATTGAAGTAGGTTTCGCGCAGCAACTGGCCATTCTCGTAGTAATGCTTGCGAAAACGCACGAACCTGACCTGACTCAGGTCCAGGTCGGTGGTGTAGGTTTCAAAGGCCAGCACGCCCGGTGTGTCGGGAAACTCGAGTTTCACATGCCAGGCGCCCAGCGCCTCGTCGCGCTCGGGCGGCGTGCGCAGCGCATACGCGGCGCGACGTTGGTTGCTGGGCATAAAATTTATATCCAAATACATGGTGTGGTCTTCCTCCTGCAAGGTTGGCGTTGGCGCCGCCGACTGTTCCTGCGCTGCCAGCGGCAAGGCCGCACCCAGCGCGGCGGCCAGCAGCCAGCCCATCGTTTGTTGATTCTTCATGTTGCTCCATTGATCATGTTGCTTTGCGGCCACCATCATAAAGGCAAGCGCCGTTCGCCATGGGCACGATTGCCGCCCCCATGAAAAAGGCCGGGACGGACCTGATGGTCCGGCTCCGGCCTGGTGGGTGCGCTGGCGCACCAAGCATCAGTCCACGCCATCCTTGACGGGAGACAACTGGCTCGCATGCAGTCGTGCATACGCGCCGCCCTGCTGCAGCAAGGCAGCATGGCTGCCCGATTCCACCAGGCGCCCACCCTGCATGACGACGATGCGGTCGGCGCTTTCGATGGTCGACAGGCGGTGGGCGATGACGATGGTGGTGCGGTTGCGCATCAGCACTTCCAGCGCCGCCTGCACCTGTCGCTCCGATTCCGTGTCCAGCGCGCTGGTCGCTTCATCGAGCAAGAGAATCGGCGCGTCCTTGTACAGGGCGCGCGCAATCGCCAGGCGCTGGCGTTGCCCGCCCGACAGGCGCGAACCGTTCTGCCCCGCCTGCGTTGCGTAGCCTTGCGGCAACTGCATGATGAAATCGTGCGCGTAGGCGGCGCGCGCCGACGCTTCGATGCGGTCCTGGTCCGGGGCCGGATCGCCATACGCGATATTCGCCGCCATGGTGTCGTTGAACAAAATCACATCCTGGCTGACGAGGGCGAACTGGCGCCGCAGGGCCAGCAGCGTGTAATCGCGCAGGTCGACGCCGTCGAGCAAAATCTGGCCGCCGCTGACGTCGTAGAAGCGCGGCAGCAGGCCCAGCAAGGTGGTCTTGCCGCCGCCCGAGCCACCCACCAGGGCCACCGTTTCTCCGGCGCGGATATCGAGCGTGATATCGCTCAAGGCCGTAGGCGCATCGGGGTCGTCGCTGTTGTAGCGGAAGTGCACGTTTTGCAGCGACAGATTGCCCTGCACGGCCGCCAAGGCGATGCTGCCCGGATCCGGTTCCAGCGGCGTGTCGATCAAACCAAAAACGGACTCGGCCGCCGCCAGGCCCCGCTGCAGCGGCTCATTGATCTTGGTCAAATTCTTGATCGGCGACTGCATGGCCATCAGCGCGCCCATGAAGGCGACGAAGGCGCCCGGCGTGATGGCGCCGCTTTGCGCGCGCAGCATGGCAAAGTAAATCACGGACGACAGGGTAATGCCGACGAGCATCATGATGAAGCCGGAATTCATGGCCGAGGTGGCCGCATGCTTGACGGCCAGCTGGCGGTTACGCTTGACCACATCGACGAAGCGCGCCTGCTCATAATCTTGCCCGCCGAAAATTTTCACCACGCGCTGGCCGGCTATGCTCTCGTCCAGCACGGACGTCAGCTCGCCCACGGCTTGCTGCGAACTCTTGCTCAAGTGGCGCATGCGGCGTCCCGCCAGGGTCACGACAATGGCCACGATGGGCATCGAGGCCATGCAGAACAGGGCCAGTTTCACGTCTATGCTGAACAGCAAGATCAGATAGCCGATGGTGGCGACGGAATCGCGCACCATCACGTTGAGCACGTTCAAGCCCGCCTGCGACACCTGGCTGGCGTCGAAGGCCACGCGCGACTGCGTCAGACTGGTGGTGGTGGTGTCGAAAAAGCGGCTGGGCAGGCGCATGATGGTGGCGAACATCTTTTCGCGCAGGTCCGCCTGCACCCGGCTCGATAACCATACGGAACCGTAATCGCCGGCAAAACTGGAGACCATGCGCAGCACGGCCAGTCCCAGGATGGTGGCGGGAATCACCCACAAGTCCACCTGTCCTGCCTGTGCCGGCAGGAAACGGTCGACCCAGCCCTGCAGCACGCCCATCACGCCGGACGCGGGCGCGACCTGTGCACTGACCGTCGTGCGCATGGCGTCGACGACGTTTTGCAGCTGGCGGATTAACAACACATCGGTGGCGGACGCCACGCCCACGGCCAGCAAGGTGGCGGCAACGATGGCGCCATAGCGGCGAAACTGGCCGACCAGGCGGAAAAACAAGAGGCGACTTTGCTGCATGCAAATGGTAAAAGTGAGGGTAAAGCGTGATTCTAACCGCTGCAACACTTACTTATGAGAAAGCCGTCGCCTTGCCGGCGCAGAACCGGCAAGGACAAGCACGGACTATCAGCTCTTTGCCACTTTCCACGCAGCCGTGCCAGCCTTGCACACTTTCAGCTTCAGGGTCTGTTCCTGGCCCTTGGCGCTTAAGCCCACCAGCACCTTGCGGCAGGTTTGCGCATCCATCTTTTGCGTGTCGCTGGCCCTGATTTCGGCGGCGATGCGCACGGAATTGCGCAAGCCTTCATTGCTCCATTGCACGGTTTCGCCATCCTTCTTATCATTGAGCACATCGGTGACGGCCTTGACGAAGACGGGCTTGTCGTTCTTGTTCAGGTAGGCCATCGGCGTATCGGCCAGGAAACCCAGGCCGACGGCGGAAGCGGAAGCGCTGAAGACGACGCTGCCGAGTATCAGGGTGGATAGCAGTGTGGCGGGACGTATACGCATGGGTAACTCCTTATAAAGAAATAAGCGGGAACTGCCGGGACGCCCCTTGGCCGGGATACGCCGGCGAGTATCCCTGGCCAGCAAGGTATCGATGCCGGGCACAAAATAGATCGGCGACGACTGCGCCGTGGAAAAATCCAGCAGCCTGTCCGTCTTGCTGACGCCAGCATAGCCTACGCCGTTCATTTTTTTCTGTAAAGCATGTGCACGCTTGACTTGCCACGGCCGCTGGCTTTCAATGGCAAAATTTTCCTGTACCTGGTGGCGGCGCAAGAAGCGCGGCGCACCCTGCTGCGGGGCTTTACCTCCGTGCGCGACGCGGGCGGCCCCGCCTTTGCATTAAAACGCGCCATCGATGAAGGCATCGTCGACGGTCCGCGCATATTCCCATCGGGCGCCATGATTTCACAAACCTCGGGCCACGGCGACTTCCGTTTGCGCTCGGACGTGCCGCGCGCGGCAAATGCGCCGTTGAGCATGGCGGAAACGGCGGGCATGGCCATGATCGCCGATGGCGAGGCGGAAGTGCTGCGCCGCGTACGCGAGCAGCTGATGCTGGGCGCGACACAGATCAAGATGATGGCCGGCGGCGGCGTGGCGTCGATGTACGACCCGCTCGACAGCACGCAGTATTCGGAGCGCGAACTGCGCGCCGGCGTGGAAGCGGCCGCCGACTGGGGCACCTATGTGATGACCCACGTCTACACGCCGAAAGGCATACAGCGGGCCATCCGCGCGGGCGTGCGCAGCATCGAGCATGGCCAGCTGGCGGACGACGAATCGGCGCGCATGATGCGCGACACGGGCACGTGGTGGAGCTTGCAGCCTGTCCTGCAAGATGCGGATGCGAATGTGTATCCCGATGCGCCGCGCAAGGCCAGCCAGGCCATCGTCTCGGAAGGCACGATGAAGGCGTATGCGCTGGCGCAAAAGTACGGCATCAGGACGGGCTGGGGCACGGATATCCTGTTCAACGCGAAAAACACGCCCACGCAGGGCCGCCAGCTGGCCAAGCTCACGCGCTTTTACAATCCCTTGACCTTGCTGGCGCAGGCGACGGGACAGAATGGCGAACTGCTGGCCCTGTCCGGACAGCGCTCGCCATACCAGGGCACCTTGGGCCGTCTGGCCGTGGGCGCGCTGGCCGACTTGCTGGTGGCCGAGGGCGACCCCACGAAGAATCTCGATTTCCTCGCGCATCCGGAGGAAAGCCTGTTCCTGATCATGAAGAACGGCCGCATCTACAAGGACAAATTGAGCGCGCCATTGGCAGGCTGAAGGCGGGCGCGTTGGCAACGGCGATGGCTTGCCGCATAATGCGCCCATGTTCAAACTGACTTTTCTCGGCACGTCTTCCGGCGTGCCCACGCGCCACCGCAACGTCACGTCGCTGGCCCTGCAAACCACGCACAACCGTGACTGGTGGATGATCGATTGCGGCGAAGCCACGCAGCACCGGCTGCAGCGGCTGCCCTTGTCCGTGCACGACCTGGTGGGCATCTGCATCACCCACGTGCATGGCGACCACAGCTATGGGCTGCCGGGCTTGCTCGCCAGCGCCTCCATGACGGGGCGCAAGAAGCCCTTGCTGCTGATCGCCCCGGCCGCCATCAAGGCCTGGATCGACGCCACCCTGCTGCACACGGAACTGTTCTTGACGTATCCGCTGATCCATATCGACGTGGACAGCGCACAAGTCGTGCATGAGGAGGCGGGCTTGACCATCTCGCGCCATGCGCTGTCGCACCGCGCACCGAGCGTCGCTTATCGTTTTGCGCTGGAAACAAGCAGGTGGAAGCTGGACAAGGCGGCCCTGCAGGCGGCCGGCGCGCTACCCGGCCCCGCCTGGGGACTGTTGCAAGCTGGCCAGGATGCGCTGCTCGACGATGGTACGGTACTGGCCGCCGCCGCTTTCCGCCAGGTGGAAACGCAGCGCGCCACGGTGGTGATCGGCGGCGACAACGACACGCCAGCGTTGCTGGCGGACGCTTGCACGGATGCGCAGCTGCTCGTGCATGAAGCCACCTACACGGAAGCGATGTTGCAGAAAGTGGGCCCCGGCCCCACGCACAGTTCCGTGCAGCGCGTGGCGCAGTTCGCCGAAGTGGTCCGCTTGCCGAACCTGATCCTCACCCACTTCAGCGCCCGCTATCACCATGCGGACGGCATGGCCGAGCTGGAAGCGGAAGCGCGGCTGCATTACTCGGGTGAACTGTTCCTGGCGCGCGATTTCGACAGCTATGAACTCGATGCGGCCGGCGTGCTCAGCAAGCTGCCGGCGAAATCCCACCAACAACCCGTCAGTGGGGATTGACGCCGTACTGCGCCGCATACTCGGCCGCCAGCGCGCGCGCCGCTTGCTGCTGTGACGGCGTGAGGATTTCCAGCAACTGGTCGCGGTTCTTGACCGATTGCGCGCTGCCGGCCTCTGCCGGCATGGCGATCCACGCATACGCCTGCACATAGTCGAGCTCCACGCCCTGCCCTTGCGCGTACAGCAAGCCGTACTCGTTCTGCGCCGACAGGGAACCGGCTTCGGCCGCCTGCTTGTACCAGAACGCCGCTTCGGCATAGTCTTGCGGTACGCCATCGCCCTTGCGGTACGCCTGCGCCAGGTTGAATTGCGACTGACCATCGCCCGCCTCGGCCGCCTGGCGCCCATATGCGAGCGATTGCGCCATGTCTTGCGCGACGCCATCGCCGCTCGCATACATCAGGGCCAGATTGGCCAGCGACGGTGGAAAGCCCGCTTGCGCCGCCGCCGTGAACAGTTCCACCGCTTTCGGCACGTCTTGCGTCACGCCATGGCCCTGGTAATACAGGCTGGCCAATAAATGCTGGCCGGCCGGATCGCCGGTGCGCGCAGCCGCGTCGAATTGTTTAAAGGCCTCGGCGTAATTGCCGTCGTTATAAGCGAGAATGCCCGCTTCATTCAAAG
Source organism: Janthinobacterium kochi (assembly GCF_051380715.1). Taxonomy (NCBI): domain Bacteria; kingdom Pseudomonadati; phylum Pseudomonadota; class Betaproteobacteria; order Burkholderiales; family Oxalobacteraceae; genus Janthinobacterium; species Janthinobacterium kochi. Next base: position 9,436 of record NZ_JBNYXO010000005.1, on the reverse strand, counting down.
ATGCTGTCGATACGCTCATGAAGATTCCTTGTCCGGGGATTTTGGGCATTGTACACAGCACTGTTCCGCGCCGAATGCACGATAGGAACGGTGTGGCGCATTGCCCAAATCCTGCGTTATGATCATTCACCGCACGATTCAATCTGGACGTTGCGAAAATATGCATGCCCAAGAATATCTTCATGAAACTGATTGCTTTGCTTTTATCCCTGATTTCCACCTCGGCCTATGGCGGGACGCTGCACCTGGACAAAGCGGCGACAGGCAAAGTGCGGCAAGCGGCCGATATCCGTTATGCGACTCACGATGAAAAACAGACGTACCAACTGAAAATCGGCAAGCAGTGGATACCTGGCAGTTGCAGCAGCAGCGGCACGGGCAATTTGCATGCGCTGCTGCTGGACATGAATTTCGACGGCCATGCCGACCTGTGGGTGACCGGCTACACGGATAGCCAGGGGCGCATCCGCTGTTCCGATGTGTGGCTGTGGGATGCGCCAGCGCGGCAATACAGTTTCAACAAGCCCTTATCGGCGATTCCGAATCTGGAAATCAGCATGGCCGATCAAGCAATCGCAGGCGGCATCGCCAATTGCGGCTGCGCGGCGCAATGTTTTTATGAAGACAGCTATGCCTGGCGGGCTGACAAATTAATCGCCACCGCCCGGCGCGAACAGGATTGCGAGCGCTACCGGGAATATCGCTTGAATGACAAAAATGACTTGATCATCGTCAAGGATGAAATCATCGATAGCGGTAATCCCGGCCAGCAAGCAATCGAGAATACCAAAGTAGTTGACTGGCAGCGCCATGCGCACATCATGCGCAAACCCTGGGAATGATATTTATCCCGCCATCCGACACCATCGAATAAATAAAACACATGACGACACATCCAGCATCGATTACTTTCCATGCCGCCAGGGCGGACGATACGGCCGCCTTCATTGACTTGCGCGGCAAGACGCGGCAAAACGCCATACCCAAGGAGCGCCTGGCGGAAGTGGGCATCACGGCCGAGTCCTGGGCCGAAATGATGCGCTCGGGCAGCCTGCCTGGCCAGGTCTGCCATCACGATGGCCAGCTGGTCGGCTACTGCTTTGGCGAGCGCGACACGGGCGAAATCATCGTCCTGGCGCTGCTGCCGGAATTCGAAGGCCTGGGGATCGGCAAGACCTTGCTGGAATTGGTGATGACGGAACTGCGCGCGCAGGGCCACCAACGGCTGTTCCTCGGCTGCTCCAGCGATCCCGCCTCGCGCTCCTACGGCTTTTACCGCTACCTGGGCTGGAGCGCAACGGGCAAGACCGACAAGTATGGCGACGATGTGCTGGAGTTTCGCTTTACGGCCTAAGCGGTCAAACGGTTGGCATCCCACACACGCATCAACTGACTGATCGCCACATCAAACACGGCGTAACCGACGCCATCGCGCGCCTGGATCGCCACGCCCGATAAAAAGCCGTCGAAGACGAACGCCAGCGCGCTCGCGTCCGTACCCGCTGGCAATTCTCCGCTGGCCATGCCCCGCTCGACGCAGCGCACGAAGCCGGCGCGGGTGCGCGCGCGCGAAGCGGTCAGCGGGGCTGCCACGGCCGCATGCTCGGCTGTCGGTGCGCTCATGCAGCCGAGCGCCACCATGCAGCCGGGCGGATGCCCCGGCTCGGACTGCATGCTGGCCGACTGGCGCAAGGCCAGCTCGACGGCCGCGCGCGGCGCCAGGCCATCGTCCCACAAACACTCCGTCACGCACGCAAAGGTAGCCAGGTAGCATTGCGCCGCCTCGCGGAACAACGCCTCCTTCGACCCGAACGCCGCATAAAAGCTGGGCGCGGAAATACCACCGCCCAGGCTCGCCTTGAGCTGGCTCAAGGATGTCGATTCATACCCCTGCTGCCAGAATAAAAACATGGCCTGCTCGACCGCTGCCTGCCGGTCGAACGTGCGCGGCCGTCCCATTTGCGCCATCTATCGCTCCTTCTCATCAACTCACTGCCACTTACATACTACTCGATACAGAAGTCATTGACAACGCGGCGCGCCATCGCCTATATTTATACCGATCGATATATATGTGCCGCCACGACGGTCAGGGGCACTCCTGCGCCTGATCTCTTTACAAGGATGTTTGCTGTGAATCATGCCACTCTCACCACCGGAGCCAGCCCCGCGCTGGCCGACCGCCTCCCCGTTGCCGGCCTGCTGGCCCTAGCCATGACGGGCTTTATCTGCATCGTCACGGAAACCTTGCCGGCTGGCTTGCTGCCGCGGATCAGCGCCGGACTCGGCATCAGCGCCGTGCTGGCCGGGCAAATGGTCACGGCCTATGCGCTCGGTTCCTTGCTGGCAGCCATTCCCCTGACCATCGCCACGCGCGGCTGGCGCCGCCGCAACGTTCTGCTGCTGACCATCATTGGCTTTCTCGTGTTCAATACCGTCACGGCCCTGTCGTCGCACTACTGGCTGACCCTGGCGGCCCGCTTCTTTGCCGGCATGGCGGCCGGGCTGGCGTGGAGTTTGCTGGCCGGCTACGCACGGCGCATGGTGGCGCCGCAGCAGCAAGGCCGAGCCCTGGCGCTGGCCATGGTGGGTGCGCCCGTCGCCCTGTCCCTTGGCGTGCCGCTGGGCACCTTGCTCGGTTCGCTCGTAGGTTGGCGCGCCGCGTTCTGGATCATTTCCGCCCTGACCCTGGTGCTCATCGCCTGGGTGCTGGCGAAGGTGCCCGATTTCCCGGGCCAGTCCGTCCATGCGCGCCTGCCCCTGCGCCGCGTCTTCACGACACCGGGTGTGCGCCCCGTACTGGCCGTCGTCATCGCATGGATGCTGGCGCACAATATTCTCTACACCTACATCGCCCCGTTTATGGCGCCGGCCGGATTGACGGAGCGCATCGACCTGGTCCTGCTCGTCTTCGGCGCCGCCGCCATGGCCGGCATCTGGATCACGGGCAAGTTGGTCGAGCGCCATTTGCGCGCCACCGTGCTGGCCAGCCTGACCGTGTTCGCCGCGACGGCCCTGGTGCTGGGCGTCGCGTCGCACCTCCCAGCCGTCGTCTACCTGGGCATGGCCGTCTGGGGCCTGTCCTTCGGCGGCGCGGCAACGCTGTTACAGACGGCGCTGGCCGACACGGCAGGCAGCGGCGCCGACGTCGCCTTGTCGATGAATGTGGTGGCGTGGAATGGGGCGATTGCAGCCGCGGGCGTGGTCGGTGGCGCCTTGCTGGAAACCTGGGGCGCGGGCGCCTTTCCCTGGGCCATGGTGGCTTTGCTCGTGCTGGCTTTCGCGGTCGCCTGGTCGGCCAGCGCGCACGGTTTCCGGCCGGGCCGGCGCAGCGGCAGCGTGCCCGTGGCCGGGCATTGAGATTACCCTATTGAATCGCCGGCACCGTCACGATACGGGGTACGTGCCCCGTGTGCGCAAGGAAACTGGCCAAGGTGGCATGCGACAGCGCCACGGTGGCCGTGTTGCGCAGCGGATGGGCTTGCATAGAATCAGCTTCCCACACGGCCTGGTCCAGCACCAGTTCCACCGCCTGTGCGCCGTCGTGGATCAGCGCAAACAGGCTGACGGAGCCGGGTTTGATGCCCAGGTGCTGCATCAGGCGCTCGGGCGAGGCCATGCTCAACTTGCTGGCCGTCAGCAAGCGCCCCAGTGCAGCCAGGTCAATGCGCTTGTCGAACGGCACGATGACGAGAAAATGGCGCCGGCCCTTCTCGTCGCGCACGAACAGGTTTTTCACCATCAGGCCGGACATGGCCGGCACGTGGTTTAGTGCTTCATCGATGGTGTGCACGGCCGGGTGTTCGACCAAGGTGTAATCACCGGCACTGCTTGCCAGCCAGCGGGATAGGGTTTCTTGCATGGTGATTTTCTCAGCGCGGGCGCGTGTGCGATGAGGAATTGTAGCGGCGCGCAGCATGGTGCGCTTGCCTTAAGGCTTGCTTTCGTCCTCTTTCTTGTCCGCGGCCGCCAGCCCCCAGTCATTCCAGCCTTCCCCAAACAGCTCGATAGGATGCTGCGTGCGCTCGGAACCATTGCCGCAGCGCATGGCGTCCGGCGGGCAATACTTGTCGCAACCCCAGCAGATGCGTTCGGGGTTCTTGGGGTTCAAGGGAAAAGGCTTGGCCATGGCGCGGGAATGCAGTCGGTTGAGGTCTCTTCGACGACTCTAGACCTGGCGCGGGGGGCGGTCAAACGAATTTCAGTTGGAAATTTGCTCAAGTCAAGTTTGCGAAGATTGCTGTCGCGGCAGCTTGCACCCTACGTTCACCCAGGAGACCAGCGAATGTCATTCCCTCTCATAACTGGTCACCGCATCATTAGCATTACTCTTGATGACCTTCATCATCTTGGTGTTGCCTTGGTATTTCATCTCAAGAATTCTCAGCTGATTTTTCGCCGCCTTGCAGTATTTATGTATGTTCTTGAGAATCTCATCCTGCTGCCGTTTAGGTAGCTCTCCATCAAATTCTCCCGCCAAGTGCTCACATGCTTCTGCGTTATAGATAAACCTGTTGACATCCTTGGGGAGTGGCTCGGCTGAAAAGGCCAAAGGAAAAACAAAGTAAACAGGTACCATCATAAAAAAACGCATGATTTTCCTTTAATAGCCGTTATTCGACCAATGTGGCCGGTCGCTTCCAGGTCCGCTGTATTTCTTTACCCCATATGTTGCAGCAATTGCAATAAGTTGTCTGTTCATGCCTGTAATCCCAGCCTCTTTCATTGCAGACAGAAAGTCTTCCACTGCCAAACGAAAATTTCCCGATAAATCCTTGGTTTTGGTGCTGCCAGGAAATTTTCGCCCCCATTTTTCACCACTGAGTTCGTCGTCCCTCGCGCCTCCATCATGATATATCCTCAATTTAATGCATGCTAGCGGGAATGGTTTTGACACGAGACAAGAGGTATGGGGGAGCGGTATCAACTGCATTTAATCGCTTTACCGCGTAGAAATGGACATTTCCAGCACGATACGCGCGACATTGACACTGCCATCCGCAGCCGGCTGTGCCTTGAGTTCGTCCAGCGCATACACCATCGTCACCATGGCGCCGGGCACGAACAGCGCGATATCCTGCTTGCGGTGCGTGTTGATGCTTTCGTCGACTGTCGCACCGTCAGCCAGGCGCAGGATGACGCTGTTGACCTGATCGCCACGGCGGCTGTCCTGGCCCGCGAAATATGTGCGTTCGATGCTGCCCGTCACCGTTTGCGTCTGGATGCGGCCGGCTTTGATGCTGTCCCACCATGCGTCGGAGGCAAACAGGCCTGCCTGCCTTTCAGTCCCATGTGGGGCTTGGCGCTGTCGAGGGTGAGCGATTGCGTCCTGGTGACGCGAGCGGGGTCTTGTGCCAGGGCTTCGGTGAGGGTGTAGACAGGTATCATAAGGGTGCAAGAGTTCTTGTAAGCGCTCACTCAATGTTTGCGCCGAATGACGTATGCATTGCCGGCGAGTTCAAAACCGAGCGTGGGATAGTAGGACATGGCATCGGAAGCGGAGAGCAATATCAGGGACACTTCATCGCCGATGATGGCCTGGGTACGCTTGACCAGCTCTTTGCCGATACCCAGGCCCTGGTATTGCCTGTTGACCGCCAGGTCCGAGAGATAACAGCAATACGCATAGTCGGTCAGCGACCGGGCCAGCCCCACAAGCTCACCATCCACCCATGCCGACAGCAACAGGCAAGGCGCGGCAAACATGCGCGCGATTCTCGGAAGATTATCAGTCGGCCGCTTGATGCCAGATTGATCGAAGACACGAACAACATCCAACGGATCAAGAGGAAAATGATGACGATATTCGACAGTGATGTTTTTCATTGGTTCACGGGTGTAAGGAGATCGCGCATGGGAAACCTCTTCTATGCACATAGTATAACCAGCGATGATCCAGGCATGTAGACGATACGACATCAGTGAAAAATGCGGATCCCCGTCTCGCCTTTGCGCCGATGCTTGGACGCCTGTGTCGCGGGCAGGAGGCGCCGCCAAGTACCTGCATGTCGGCAGTCATCGCGTGACGCTGCCAGAGGCTCGATGATGCCAACGGCCACATCGCAGGCATGGCCGTTCAGTTATTAGACCGCCTCCAATCTGTTAAAATAGTTGAAATTTTAATGATCAGACCATGAATAACCTGGATTTTTCAAATACAAGGAATGTGCTTAGCCAATGAAAGCCATTATATTCTGCACCAGCTATATAAAAGATGCCCCGTCATGGGAAAGTCGCTACCAACGATGGCTCGACTATTACGAAAACATACCAATCAATGCAATAAAAAAAATAATGATTGATGATGGGTCGCCATATCTTCCACCTGTCGAAATTATCAATACAATTTCCCATAAAGCCCCACTGGCTTCAAATACCGACAAAAATCTCATCATTCACTTCGACAACAATCTGGGACGACAAAGCGGAGTTGACTACCCCGGTTGGTGGCGGAGTTTCCTCCACTCCATTCATGTGGCAAATGAATTAGGTGTTGATAAAATCATCCATATCGAATCGGATGCCTATATTTTGACGCCTCGCCTGGTGAATTTCATCAATGAAATAGAATCAGGCTGGAACGTTCTATGGTCTCCACGCCATCGTTTTCCAGAGACGGCCATTCAAGTCATATGCAGAGATCAATTTGGAATTTTTGAAAAATTCAAAAACGACAATCCAAGTTTTTCATTTCCTGATATTGCGGAACGATTGCTTCCTTTCACGGCTGTACACCAGCAGTTCAAAGGGGACCGCTACAGCGATTTCACAAAAAACAGATGGATATTTCGTTCGCGAAAGTTCAACAAAATTCCAATTTTTAAACATGATTTTTTCTGGGAAACGATACCGCCGGATGCAGACTTTGTCACGCAAGGTATTAGCCGTCAACAATTCGTATTTAAACGGGATGAAGAAGCTTGACCTTGTCATCGCGGGGAACCCGACAACTCGCGCATGCCAGGTAATGGCGCAATAAGCGGTTCCGTCATGCGGGCTGTCCACGAGGACGGATTCCGCAAAAGTCTTACGACAGGATCGCGGCGCATGCACGGATATGGCGGAAAGGTCAAACAAAGGGGTAAACCTGCCAGCAAACGAACGCCACCAGTCCTGTCAGACGGTTGTGTGACAATCTCAAACTGGAAATGTGGAACCCTCTGTGTCTTTATCTAATAAAGAGAAAACTTGGCAAGGATTATAAATATGTTGTTACCGTTACGATTGAAAAAACGCGTGTACGCCGCCCTCGTTAGCTCCTTTTTTCTTGTTGCGGGCGTCTCATCGGCACTCGCTACCACTCTTGACGAAGATCGGACACGAGGTGACATACATGGATTGTTTGAGATAAGGGATGCAGCTGTAAAGTTTATTGCAGCAGAGAATCTAAAAAATGGAACAAGGTGGCAGGCCATGGAGCCGAACCGGAAGATTCTGGTCGCAAAATGCGCGATATCTTTGCATGTGAAATGGGTTCCGAAAAGCCATGGCCTGTCTGGACCGAATGTTGCTGTAAGTTGCGACAAGACCGTAAAGCCCACGATACACAAGAAATGGGAAGTGTTCGTACCAATCGATAAGGGTCCGATGACGCATAAATGATCACATCCGGGTCATGCTCGATACAATTACCCATGCCCCGCGAGGGCGAATAGATATCAAAGGAAAAGGACCACTGGCTAATAAAAGCGATCCTTCCACACCTGAGCTTACAATATCCTCTTTCAAAAAACGACTAAAATATTATCCGGGCGTTATTGCATCATCAATCATACTTCGTCCAAATGGCGACTTGATCCAAAAAAACTTTGCGAGAGAATGGCGTTAAGCTATCGCCTCACTCTTGGGGAATTAAGTATTTTCGCGATTTAAATCAATACATGATTGGAGTGATTTCAAATCATCGATGATTTTAAGATAAGAGTGGGACACAGAAATCTAAGAGTCACATTCAGGGTGCGAGGTTCAGGTCTGCCATTTTGCACGCAGACTGATGCGTTGGGTGCCGTGAAAGCTGCCTCAGTCGGAAAGCTGATTAGAACCACGAACGCGCGCCCTCGGTGCGCGAAGCTGCCGCCTAGCGGCAGCAGGGTAAGAATTCGGAGCGAGCTGGGCCGGTAGGCCCAGCCCTTCGAATCTCACACGCAGGGCGCCGCCCTGCTCGCTTCCACCAGGCAATAAAAAGCCGCCCGACGGCGGCAATGCCGTTTAAGCTGCTGATGGTCAAATAGTGAAAATGAATTAGATACTGACAAAAACTGACAGTCAACTCATATATGATCGGTGAATCAAAAACTAAAATATTACAAGGATAAATTCACCATGGCTGTTTTTACTCATTCTTCAGGTCAGTACTTATCAGTTGATGATGCCGAAATATACTTTGAAATCATAGGCAACCCGATAGGGAGTCCCTTGCTGTTACTGCATGGCGGCTTAGGCAAACTCACAGACTTCAATGGCATTGTCGGTCAACTTGCAAGTGAATTTAGATTGATTGGCATTGATTTTCGTGGGCATGGCAAGTCGACGCTAGGGAAATCTCGACTGACCTATCAACAATATCAAGCAGATGTCGAAGCTATTGTCGCGCACTTGAGCATCGATTGTTTTTCCATACTCGGCTTTAGTGACGGTGGCATCACTGCCTTGCGCATGGCAGCTGAAACCCCTTCGCGGATTAAGGGTCTTGTGGCGGTGGCGGCTCAAAGTCAAATGGAGGCAGACGACCCGGCACTTCCCATGTTAAGTGGCGTGACAGCTGATTTCTGGGAGACAATGTTCCCCGACGCAGTCTCCTACTATAGAGAGAACAATCCAGAGCCAGACTTTGATGCGTTGATCAAATCAGTTGTATCGCTCTGGACAAATATCAACCACAGTGCTTATCCTGGCAATCTGATCAAACAGATCACGGCACAAACGTTGCTGGTGCGTGGTGACGAAGATCATATTTGTTCTTTAAAGTGCAGCGCTGAACTACGAGATCAAATAGAAGGTTCTGCCTTCTTGAACATCCCATATGCAGGGCACGAGGTATACAAAGATTCTCCTATTTTATTCATGGAGGCGGTGCACGATTTCCTTATCAATCGGATTACCAAGAAATGCTAGTTATCTAATTATCAAGACCCATCTGGTTTTAAACACGCTTTACAAATAAATCCGGCTTCTTAGCCTGCCATTCTTTGAGCGCCTGGATGGGATTTTGATGGTTTAAGGCGCGCTGCGGAATGTTGTGGTTGTAGAGTTTCAAATAGCTTTGCAGCGTCGATGCGAGTTCTGCCGCAGACCCGAATCGCGTCTGGCCGACGATCTAGCTGCTGCGCCCGTTGAAGCGTTCAACCATGCCGTTCGTTTGTGGATGGCGTGGCGGAATCAGCCGATGCTCAATGCCACACTGCTTGCAGAGGCGATCAAAGACATGGTGGCCACT